>NZ_CP034858.1:0-321970 GCF_005080845.1 Buchnera aphidicola (Rhopalosiphum padi)
TTTCTTTTATTATCAATGTTACACGTTACTTATCCACAGATTTTGTGTTTACTAATAATAAGTATTGTTATTTTTTTTTTTAATTTTTAAGAAAAGAAAAATAATCTTTATTATTTTTGTTTTTATTATTTTTGTTTTTATTATTTTTGTTTTTATTATTTTTATTTTTGATTATTTTATTTTGAATATTTATTATGTGTTATCTTGATTAAAATATTAATACTGTATAGAATAATTTGAATATTTTAAAGGGTCTTTTGTATGTCGAAGTCGTATTTAAAAAATTTTGATGTTATTGTTATTGGTGGAGGACATGCTGGTACTGAAGCTGCAGCAGCCTCTGCAAGAGTAGGTTGTAAGACATTATTATTAACTCAAAAAATTACTGATATAGGTGTATTATCTTGTAATCCAGCAATTGGAGGGATAGGAAAAAGTCATTTGGTAAAAGAAATAGATGCTTTGGGTGGTTTAATGGCTAGAGCTATTGATTATTCGGGAATTCAGTTTCGAATTTTGAATTCGAAAAAAGGTCCTGCTGTACGGTCTACTAGAGCCCAAGCTGATAGAATACTTTATTGTCAAAATATAAAAAATTTATTGAACAAAGAAATTAATTTGTTAATTCTAGAAGAAGAAGTAAAAGATTTAATTGTTAAAAACTATCAAGTTGTAGGTGTTTTAACACAAAGTAATGTAAGTTATCATTCTAAATCAGTTGTATTATCTACAGGTACTTTTTTAGGTGGGAAAATACATGTAGGCTTGAAAAGTTATTCTTCTGGAAGAAAAGGAGAAAAAGCATCTATAGATTTAGCTATGCGTTTAAGAGAATTGCCTCTTCGTGTGAATAGATTAAAAACTGGAACACCACCTCGTATTGATATTAATACAATTAATTTTAAAAATTTATTTGTCCAGTATGGTGATATTCCTACTCCTGTTTTTTCCTTTATGGGAAATATTTCTAATCATCCTCTTCAAATACCATGTTTTCTTACACATACTAATGAAAAAACGCATGAAATAATACGCAATAATTTAGATAAGAGTCCTCTATATACAGGTATAATTAAAGGTTTAGGACCTCGATATTGTCCTTCTATTGAAGACAAAATTATTCGTTTTCCTGATAGAAAATCGCATCAAATTTTTTTAGAACCAGAAGGGTTAACTAGTATTGAAATATATCCGAATGGTATTTCAACTAGTTTACCTTTAGATATTCAAAAGGAAATAGTAAGATCTATAAAAGGATTAGAAAAATCTAGAATTATTACTCCTGGTTATGCTGTAGAATATGATTTTTTTGATCCTAAGGATTTGAATCTTACTTTGGAAAGTAAATGGATTAAAAGTCTTTTTTTAGCTGGTCAAATTAATGGTACCACTGGTTATGAAGAAGCTGCTGCTCAAGGACTCCTAGCAGGTTTAAATGCAGCTTTAAGTGCAAAAGATTGTGAACAATGGTTTCCTAGACGTGATCAAGCTTATTTAGGCGTTCTTATTGATGATTTAACTACTCAAGGTGCGAACGAACCTTATCGAATGTTTACTTCAAGGGCTGAATATCGATTAACTTTAAGAGAAGATAATGCTGATTTACGTTTAACTGAAATTGCTTATAAATTGGGATTAGTAGATAATCCAAGATGGATTCGTTATAATGAAAAAGTATTAAATATTAGTAATGAAATAAATCGTTTAAAAAAAATAAAGATATATCCTAAATCTTCTGATGCTAATACCTTGAGTCAGTTGTTTGATATTGTTTTAACTAAAGAAATAAATATTTTAAATTTATTAAAACGTCCTGAAATTACATATAAAAATTTGAAGTTTTTAAAAATATTTGAAACAGGTATTTCTGATTTAGAAGCAGCAGATCAAATAGAAAATGAAATTAAATATGAAGGTTATATTAAAAGACAATTAGAAGAAATTAATAGACATTTAAAAAATGAAAATACTCCCTTGTTACCTACTTATGATTATAATAAAATCAAAGGTTTATCTCATGAAGCAGCTGCTAAGTTAAATGATTATAAACCAGTTTCTGTTGGTCAAGCATCGCGTATTTCTGGTATAACACCAGCCACTATATCTATTTTGTTAATACATTTGAAAAAAGAATATTATAAAAATCATGTTGTATCATAACGAATTGTTTTTTCACTTTTTTACTTTAAAATGTGTAATAATTTTTTTTGATACTGCTTGTTTATTAAAAATTAAAATTAATTTTAAGTAATTAGTTTTTGAATAAATGAATAAAAATAACAATTTTTGATGGTAAAAAAAGAGTAAATAATTTTTTTCAATAAGTTTTAAAAAATAGTTAATTATTAAAAATATTTTTTTTGATTTTATTTATTAATTTAGTATTTTTAAAATTAGTTACTTTATTCTGTTTTTTTTATTTAAATTATATAAAATAAATGAGAAAAATTTATGTTTTTAGAGAAAATATCTAATCCTCAAAAATATATCAGTCATCATTTAAATCATTTGCAAATAGATTTATGTAATTTTAAAATTGTTGAACCAGGAAATATTGCTCCTCATTTTTGGGTTTTAAATATTGATTCAATAATATTTTCTCTTGTATTGGGATGTTTTTTTTTAAGTATCTTTTATACAGTAGCGAAAAAAATTACGACTGGTATTCCGAATAAATTGCAAGCTTGTATTGAATTAATTTTTGATTTTATTAGTTCTAATGTAAAGAGTATGTATCAAGGTCAAAATCCTCTTATTGCACCTTTATCTTTGACGGTTTTTGTTTGGGTTTTTTTAATGAATCTTATGGATTTAATTCCAATTGATTTTCTTCCATTTATTTCTGAAAAATTTTTTCGTTTTCCAGCAATGCGTGTTGTACCATCTGCTGATATTAATATTACATTGTCAATGTCGTTAGGTGTTTTTGTTTTGATTCTGTTTTATAGTATAAAGGTCAAGGGATTAATTGGTTTTTGTAAAGAACTTACTTTACAACCTTTTAATCATCCTGTATTTTTTATTTTTAATTTTTTATTAGAATTAGTTTCTTTATTATCCAAACCAATTTCTTTGGGATTAAGGCTTTTTGGAAATATGTATTCTGGTGAAATGATTTTTATTTTAATTGCCGGTTTACTCCCATGGTGGTCGCAATTTTCTTTAAATGTTCCATGGGCTATTTTTCATATTTTAATAATTTCTCTACAGGCTTTTATTTTTATGGTATTGACGATTGTTTATTTGTCAATGGCTTCTCAATCTCATTAAGATGAAAATTGACCATAATTGTATTGAAAACTGGGGTTTGTAATGGAAAATTTAAATGTTGACATGTTGTACATAGCAGTATCTATTATGATTGGATTGGCAGCAATTGGAGCAGCAATTGGGATTGGTATTTTAGGTAGTAAATTTTTAGAAGGGGCAGCAAGACAACCTGATTTAGTTCCTTTATTAAGAACACAGTTTTTTGTTGTAATGGGATTAGTAGATGCAATTCCAATGATTGCAGTTGGTTTAGGTTTATATATGCTTTTTGCTGTTTCTTGATTTTTTATTTCTTTATAAAAAAAATTATTGTTTTAAATTATAAGTAAAATCTTTACGTTTTTAGATAGCGTAAAGATTAATTTTTATTTTAATACATAAGGTCCATTATCGTGAATCTTAATGCAACAATTCTTGGACAAGCAGTTTCGTTTATTTTATTTGTTTGGTTTTGTATGAAATATATATGGCCTCCTATTATTTTTGCCATTGAGACAAGACAAAAAAAAATTAAAAAATCTTTGATTTCTTTAAAAAAAGCTGAAGAAGAATTTTTAGTTATTCAAAAAAAAATGAATCAGATAATTCAAGATTCTAAAGAAAAAGCATCATTCATTATAAATGAAGCAAATAAACAAAAATCAATGATTTTAGAGAATGCGAAGAATATTGCTGTGGAGGAAAGTAAAAAAATTTTTTTAAAAAATAAATTAGAAATTGATATAAAAGTGATGCAAGCACGTAAAAATTTACATAAAGAAATCGTAGATTTATCAATTTCTATGGCTGAAAAAATTATTAAAGAAAATATTCAAAAAGATCAAAATAAAGACTTAATAAAAAAATTAATTGTTTCTTTATCACAGATAAAAAATTAATATAGGTGAAATATTAATGTCAGTGTTTGATACTATTGCCAGACCATATGCTAAAGCAATTTTCGCATTAGCCATTGAAAATAAATCAATAGAAAAATGGAAAAAAATGTTAATTTTTATTGATGAAATTGTTTCTTCAAAAAAAATTGAGAAATTTTTATCTGGATCTTTATCGCCTGGTTATTTATCATCGTTTTTTATTTTTGTTGCTGGTGATCAAATTGATGAAAAAGCAAGAAATTTAATAAAATTATTAGCTAAAAATCAACGTTTTAAAATATTCAATAATATATTACAAAAGTTTTTAAAATTAGAAACATCTTATCGCGGTAATATGATGGTTGAATTGACTTCAGCATATTCCTTGAAAGAAAATGAGATTATTGATATACGTTGTATATTGCAGAAAATATTTTTATATAAAATCAAGTTTATATATAAAATTGATCATCAAATACTTGATGGTATTATTATAAAAACAAATGATACAGTTTTTGATTTTTCTGTTCGTGGTCGTCTTAAACAATTATCTGAATTTTTAAATTTTTAAGAGAGCATTATATATGCAATTAAATTCTACAGAAATTAGTCAATTAATTAAAGAAAGAATTGCTCAATTTGAAGTGTTTGATCAATCTTATAATGAAGGTACTATTATTTCTGTTAATGATGGTATCATAAAAATTTATGGTCTTTCTAATGTTATGTTAGGAGAAATGATTTTATTACCTGAAAATGAATATGCAATTGCATTAAATATAGAAAGAGACACAATTGGCGCTGTAGTTATGGGACCTTATGTTCATATTACCGAAGGCACTAAGGTCCGATGTACAGGGAGAATTTTAGAAGTTCCAGCAGGTATTGCACTTTTAGGTAGGACAGTTAATGCATTGGGTTTTCCTATTGATGGAAAAGGTTCTATAAAACATGATGTCTACTTGCCAGTAGAAGCAGATGCACCTGGTGTTATCGAACGTCAATCAATTAATCAGCCAATACAAACTGGTTATAAAGCGATTGATGCCATGGTTCCTATTGGTCGTGGACAACGTGAACTAATTATTGGAGATAGACAAACAGGAAAAACGGCACTTGCAATCGATACCATTATTAATCAAAAAACATTTAACATTCCATGTATTTATGTCGCTATAGGGCAAAAACTTTCGACTATTATTAATGTTGTAAAAAAACTAGATGAACACGATGCTTTATTAAATACTATTATTGTTGTCGCTTCAGCTGCAGAAGCAGCTTCTTTACAATATTTAGCACCTTATTCAGGTTGTGCAATGGGGGAATATTTTCGTGATCGAGGAGAAGATGCTTTAATTGTTTATGATGATCTTTCAAAGCATGCAGTAGCGTATCGTCAAATTTCTTTATTATTACGTAGACCTCCTGGAAGAGAAGCATTTCCGGGGGATGTTTTTTATCTTCATTCACGTTTGTTAGAAAGAGCGGCTCGTGTTTCTAAAGAACATGTAAAGAATATTACTAAAGGTAAAACAATTGGAAAAACTGGATCTCTTACAGCCTTACCTATTATTGAAACACAATCTGGTGATGTTTCTGCATTTGTTCCTACAAATGTGATTTCTATTACTGATGGGCAAATATTTTTAGAATCTAATTTGTTTAATTCAGGTATTCGACCCGCTGTTAATGCAGGTATATCTGTATCTCGAGTTGGCAGTGCAGCTCAAACTAAAATTATTAAAAAATTATCTTCTGGAATTCGTACCGCATTAGCTCAATATCATGAACTTGCTGCATTTTCTCAGTTTGCATCTGATTTAGATCAAACAACTCGAAAACAATTAATGCATGGTCAAAAAATTACTGAGTTATTAAAACAAAAACAATATAGTCCTATGTCCATAGCAGAACAAGGATTGATGTTTTTTATTGCTGAAAATAATTTTTTTGATGACATTTCTGTAGAAAAAATTGTTCAATTTGAAAAAGAAATCTTGATGTATGCTTATAGTTATCATTTAGATTTAATGCAAGAAATAAACAAAGATGGAAATTTCAATGATATAATAAAGAAAAAATTTATAGAATTAATTAATAATTTTAAGAATTCTTGATTTTTAAAATTTTATTTTTAATAACATAATAAAAATTCATTGAGAGAAGATAGTGGCAAGTAAAAAAGAAATAAAAGATCAAATAATAAGTGTTACAAATACTAAAAAAATTACTAAAGCTATGGAAATGGTTGCTGTTTCTAAAATGAGAAAAACAGAAGAAAGGATGCGTTTAGGTCGACCGTATTCTGAAATAATTACAAAAGTGATTCATCATGTTTTACAAGGTAGTTTAGAGTATAAACATAGTTATTTGCAAAAAAGAAATAATAAAAGAGTTGGCATAATCATAGTTTCTACTGATCGAGGATTATGTGGAAGTTTAAATACTAATCTTTTTAAACAAGTACTATTTAAAATTCAAGATTTTGCTAAAATAAATATTCCTTGTGATTTAATATTATTTGGTTTAAAAAGTTTATCTGTTTTTAAATTATGTGGTAGTTCTGTTGTTTCAAGTGTAACTAATTTAGGTGAAAATCCTGATTTATCAAAACTAATTGGATCAATTAAAATTATTTTAGAAAAATATCAAAATAATCAAATTGATAAACTTTTTATTGCTTATAATAAATTTCATAACAAATTATCACAGTATCCAAAAATCAGTCAGCTTTTACCACTTTATAGTGAAAATAATATTCTATATAACAAGAAAATAAAATGGGATTATTTATATGAACCAGAATCTAAATTAATTTTAGATACATTGTTTGATCGATATATTGAATCTCAGATTTATCAAAGTATTTTAGAAAATATTGCAAGTGAACAAGCAGCTCGTATGGTTGCCATGAAAACTGCCACAGATAATAGTGGTAATCGTATCAAAGAATTACAGTTGATTTATAATAAAGTTCGTCAAGCTAACATTACTCAAGAATTGACTGAAATTGTTGCAGGAGCATCAGCAGTATCAGTGGATTAAAAATTAGTTAGAGGTTTTAAGATGATAGCTACTGGAAAAATTATCCAAATTATTGGTGCCGTAGTAGATGTAGAATTTAATCAAAATTCAGTGCCAAAGATATATAACGCTCTAGAAGTAAAAAACAAACAAATACAACTTATTTTAGAAGTACAGCAACAATTAGGTGCTGGTGTCGTACGAACAATAGCTATGGGTTCAACTAATGGTTTGAGAAGGGGTTTGACTGTTGTTGATCTTGGACACTATATTAAAGTTCCGGTAGGACAAGCTACTTTAGGTCGAATAATTAATGTATTAGGTAAAACAATAGATGATAAAGGACCATTAAAAAATTTAGATAATTCTAAGTTAGAATATTGGGAAATTCATCGTTCTCCTCCAAGTTATCAAGAACAAGCAGCTTCTCAAGAAATATTAGAAACAGGTATAAAAGTTATTGATTTAATTTGTCCTTTTTCAAAAGGTGGAAAAGTTGGTTTGTTTGGTGGAGCAGGTGTAGGTAAAACAGTTAACATGATGGAGTTGATTAGAAATATTGCCATAGAACATTCTGGTTATTCAGTATTTACTGGAGTTGGTGAAAGAACTCGTGAAGGTAATGATTTTTATCATGAAATGAAAGATTCTAAAGTATTAGATAAAGTTGCCCTTGTCTATGGTCAAATGAATGAACCTCCTGGTAATCGATTACGCGTGGCTTTTACAGGTTTAACTATTGCTGAAAAGTTTCGTGATGAAGGGAGAGATGTTTTGTTATTTATTGATAATATATATCGTTATACCTTAGCTGGAACAGAAGTTTCTGCACTTCTTGGTAGAATGCCTTCTGCTGTCGGTTATCAACCAACTTTAGCTGAAGAAATGGGTTTGCTTCAAGAAAGGATTACTTCGACTAAAGAAGGTTCAATTACATCTGTTCAAGCAGTATATGTCCCAGCAGATGATTTAACTGATCCCTCTCCAGCTACTACATTTGCACACTTGGATTCCACAGTAACATTAAGCCGTCAAATAGCAGCATTAGGTATTTATCCAGCTATTGATCCTTTAAATTCAACTAGTCGTCAATTAGATCCTTATATTGTAGGAGATGAACATTATGAAACAGCACGAGGGGTACAGTCAATCTTACAAAGATATCAAGAATTAAAAGATATCATCGCAATTTTAGGTATGGACGAATTATCTCAAGAAGATAAAATTTTAGTCTCAAGAGCACGTAAGATACAGAGATTTTTATCTCAACCATTTTTTGTAGCAGAAGTATTTACTGGCTTTCCAGGAAAATATGTATCCTTAAAAGATAATATTCGTGCTTTTAAAGGAATTATTGGAGGCGAATTTGATCACTTACCAGAGCAATCTTTTTACATGGTAGGTACTATCGAAGAAGTGATAGAAAAAGCAAAACTATTATAATTAAATATTTCGGATACATCCATGGATTTTTATTTAGATATTGTTAGTGTTAAAAAACGTATATTTTCTGGATTAGTAGATAAAGTACAAGTATCTGGAAGTGAAGGGGAAATGGGAATTTATCCAGGACACACTCAATTGTTGAGTATAATTAAACCAGGTATAATATATATATTCCATAAAAATAAAACAGAAGAATGTCTTTATATATCTGGAGGTATTTTAGAAGTACAACCTTCTTTTGTTTCTATTTTAGCAGATGTTGCTATTCGCGGTATTGATTTAGATCGAAAACGTATTTTAGAAGCAAAGAAACAAGCTGAAGAGCATTTTAAAAAAGAAACAATAACTGTAAAAAAAGATGATGTTTTATTTGAACTTTCTAAAGCTATTGCAAAATTACGTGTTCTTGAAATTATGGATAAATTTAAAAAATAAAGAGTGTTCGCGGCTGGTTTTTTTCCTGCCGCAATTATTAGTTAAACAGTTTTTAGAATTATAAAAAAAATATGAAGATGTTTCATAGTTTTTTTAATTATGTGTTTTAAATATCTATGTTTTCTGCCTTTAAAGCGTTTTTTTGTATAAATTTCCTTCTAGGTTCAACTAAATCTCCCATAAGTGTATTAAACAAATTATCAGCAGAAATAGCATCTTTGATAGTTACTTGCAACATATTTCGCGTTTCAGGATTCATTGTGGTATTCCATAATTGATCTGGATTCATTTCTCCCAGTCCTTTATAACGTTGTATCAACAAACCGCGTTTTGATTCTTTTATCAACCATTCTAATGTATTTTTTATATCAGTTATTTTATGAATTTTTTCTCCTTTTTCTATAAAATTTTCATATTTTTGAAATTTTTTAAATTTTTCACCTAAATTAGTAATTAAGAGATATTCTTCACTTTCTAAAAAATCGTTTTTAAAATCATATTGCATATGATTTGCATATCTTGATGATTGTATACTAGGTTCAAAGATATTCTTATTTTCGTTTCTTTTTATTACTGATTTATACACTGTATTGTTTTTGTCTTTTGTGTTTAGTTTTTTTACTAATTTTTCTATCCAATTTTGAACTGTGTTTTCATTTTTTAAACTATATAAACGAGGATGATAGATTAATTCATTTAATATTAGTTCAGGAAAGTAATTTTTATTATTTTTTATTTTAATTTGAATTTGATTGAAATCAGATACTATTTTTTGAAATTCTTTATTAATTAAACTAAAATCTTTATTTTTTTTATTTTTTACAACAATTTCTTTTAAAGCTATTTTAATTTGATATTTGTTCATCTCTTCGTCATTTTTAATGTATTTCTCTTGTTTTCCTTTTTTAACTTTGTATAAAGGTGGTTGAGCGATATAAACATATCCTTTTTCAATCAATTCCGGTAATTGACGGTAAAAGAATGTTAATAATAGTGTGCGAATATGCGCTCCATCTACATCTGCATCAGTCATTATAATAATATGGTTATATCTTAGTTTATCTAAACTATATTCATTGTTAGCAACGCTGCATCCTAATGCTGTTATAAGTGATGCGACTTCTTGAGATAAGATCATTTTATCAAATTTTGTTTTTTGTACATTTAATATTTTTCCTTTTAAAGGAAGAATTGCTTGATTTTTTCGGTTTCTACCTTGTTTAGCTGATCCACCCGCCGAGTCGCCTTCAACTAAATAAATTTCTGATAATTTAGGATCATTTTCTTGACAATCAGATAGTTTTCCAGGTAATGTACCTAAATCTAACGTTCCTTTCTTTTTATTTATTTCTCTAGCCCGTCTTGCAGCTTCTCTTATTTTAGCTGAATTTATAATTTTTTGAATTATAGATTTTGCATCAATAGGATTTTCTAAAAGATATTCAATAAGATTTTCGTTAATCAATGATTCTATAACCGATTTTACTTCAGAAGAAACTAGTTTATCTTTTGTTTGAGAAGAAAACTTAGGATCAGGTATTTTTATAGATATAATTGCTGTTAATCCTTCTCTTGTATCTTCTCCTGTAATAATTGTTTTATTTTTTTTGTTATATCCTTCACGTTCTATATGTAAATTTAAAGTACGTGTTATTCCTGCTCGAAAACCAGCTAAATGTGTTCCACCATCTTTTTGAGGTATATTGTTAGTAAAACAAAGTATATTTTCTTGATGAGAATTATTCCATTGTATTGCAATTTCTAATTCTATGTGATTTTTAATACATCGAAAATGAAATATATGCGGATTAATTGGAAATTTGTTTTTATTTAAAAATTTAATAAATGCTTTAATACCTCCTTTGTAGTGATAGTTATCTTCTAAATTTATTCGATTGTCTTTTAAGTAAATAGATATGTTAGAATTAAGGAAAGATAATTCTCGTAAACGTTTAGATAAAATTTCATATTTAAATTTTATTTTGTTAGTAAAAATTTTATAACTAGGCCAAAATCTTATATATGTACCTGTTGTATTAGTTGTACCTATAATGCATAAAGGGGACTCTGGATTTCCATTTTTATACATTTGTTGATATTTTTTCTTATTTTTATAAATTACTAGCTCTAATTTTTCTGATAAAGCATTTACCACTGATATTCCTACACCATGTAATCCACCTGATATTTTATAAGAATCATTGTCAAATTTTCCACCTGAGTGCAGTACTGTCATAATAACTTCTGCAGCTGAAATTTTTTCTTCAGGATGTATGTCAGTCGGAATGCCTCTTCCATCATCTCTTATTGATACCGAATTATCAGAATGAATGACTACTTTAATTTCTTTACAAAATCCTGCTAGTGCTTCATCAATAGAATTATCTACAATTTCGAAAACCATATGATGTAGTCCACTTCCATCATCAGTATCTCCAATATACATTCCTGGTCTTTTACGAACAGCATCTAATCCTCTTAATATTTTAATTTTAGAGGAATTATACGTGTCTATCATGTTTTCCCTTATTATTTTTTTATTAATGATATGGTTTTTATAATTAATAATTATATATTTTAAATCTTCAAAGATTTATGTTCTAAAAATTTTTTAACATTTTTAAATTAATTATTTTCATCTTTTTAAAAGCATTATAATATATGCATTTAAAGAATTATTTTCTGCTTCAATTTGTATAGAAGATTTAGACTTATTTAAAAATAATATAATATTTTCACTTTTTATATTATTGATTACATCTAATAAATAATAAACATTTATTGATATTTCTATTGTATCTCCAAGATAATTAATATCGAATAAATCTTCAGCAGTTTCTTCTTCCTGATTGTCAGATAGTACTTTAAATTTATTTTTTTCAATTTTTATTTCAATTCCGCAAAATTTTTCATGAGCTAGAATAGCTGCGCGCAATAGTGATTTTTTTAATAAAGTACAGTTAGCAATAATAGGATTCTTTTTTTCTTTAAATAAGACACTTTCATAATCAGGATATTCACCCTCAATTAATTGAGTGGTAAAAATTAAATCTTTTATATATATTCTAATACTATTAGTACCAATTAAAATATTTAATAATTGTACTTGAGTATTTAATAATCTTGATAATTCCATTACTGCTTTGCTTGGAATAATAATTGAAAAAAAATTGATGTCTTTTTCTAATTTAGAATATGATATTGCTAATCTATATCCATCTGTTGCAACACTACGCAGAAAGTTATCTTTTTTTTCTAATAACATACCATTTAAGTAATATCTTACATCTTGTTTACCCATTGAAAATTCAGTCTTTTCTATCATTTCTTTTAAAATATTTGAAGATATATGAAAATTAGAAATATGATTAAAATTTTGATGGTTTGGAAAATCATCAGCCGATAAAGTACTTAATATATAATTACTATTTTCACAAGAAACATACATTTTTTTTTCTTTCAATTGCATTTTTACTTCTGATTTTTCTGATAAATTTCGACAAATATTTAGAATTTTTCTACCTGAAATAGTTATTTTTCCTGGGGTATATTTTGTTATAATTTTAATTTTTGAAACGAGTTCTATTTCTAAATTCGTTGTTGTTAAAGATAAAATTCCATTTTCAATTTGTATTAATATATTTTCTAAAATAGGAAATGAAACATTTTTGATGAGCAATCGAGTTATTTTTTTTAAATTTTCAACTAAAATATCATTCTGAATAGTAAATTTCATAATATCACACTGATAGAGTTCTGATTAAATTTGAAAAATCTTCTTTAATATCGTTACTTTCTTCACGTAATTGTTCAATTTTGCGACAAGCATGTAGTACTGTAGTATGATCTCTTCCGCTGAAAGCATCTCCAATTTCAGGTAAACTATGATTAGTTAATTCTTTTGCCATAGCCATTGCCATTTGTCTCGGACGAGCTACTGAACGAGAACGTCGCCTAGATAATAAATCTGCTACTTTTATTTTGTAATATTCTGCAACTGTTTTTTGAATGTTATCAATAGTAACAAGTTTTTCCTGTAAAGCTAATATATCTCGAAGTGCTTCACGAACAAATTCTACAGTAATCGAACGATGAGTAAAATTAGCATTAACGATTACTCTATTTAAAGCTCCTTCTAGTTCACGAACATTAGAACGTAAATGTTTAGCTATAAAAAATGCAACTTCGTCAGGCAATATAACATTGTTTTCATCTGCTTTTTTTATTAATATAGCAACTCTAGTTTCTAATTCTGGTGGATCAATAGCAACTGTAAGACCCCAACCGAACCTTGATTTCAAACGATCTTCAACACCATTAATTTCCTTAGGATAACGATCTGAAGTTAAAATAATTTGTTGATTTCCTTCTAAAAGAGCGTTAAATGTATGAAAGAATTCTTCTTGAGAACGTTCTTTATGTGCAAAAAATTGAATATCATCAATTAATAATGCATCAACAGAACGATAGTATAATTTAAATTTTTCAATAGCATTGTTTTGTAAAGCTTTTACCATATCTTGTACAAAACGTTCAGAATGCATGTAGATGATTTTAACATTATATTTATATGCTAATATTCCGTTCCCGATAGCGTGTAACAAATGTGTTTTTCCTAATCCCGTACCTCCATACAAAAAAAGTGGATTATAGGAATTTCCAGGGTTATTAGCTACTTGAGATGCAGCTGCTCGTGCTAATTGATTTGATTTTCCCTCTATAAAATTTTCAAAATTATGTTTTTTATTAATGTTAGAACGACAAGACGATTTTTCGAAAATTGGTATTTTATTCCAAATTAATTTTTCATTTTTATTTTGTATTTTTTGTAAAATATTTTTTTTAAATTTTTTTTCTTTAGAAGTTTGGTATACTTTAAACTTGATTGAAGGTGAATTAGAACCACAAAAATCTCGTAATATTTTTTTAAAATGAATTAAATATTTGTCTTTTACCCAATCTAAAATAAATTGATTTGGAGTATATATTTCTAAAATATTATTGTTTAGTTTGGCTTTCAGAGAGCGTATCCACATACTAAATTCTGTAGATGGTAACTCGTCCTGCAACCGGTCAAGACACTGTTTCCAAAGACAAAGTGACACGGTAGTCTCCAAGCGAACAAAATTAAATAAAATTTGAAAAAGTTACTATTTTTTCTTTTTCTATTTTGACACATATATTTCATATAAAAAAAATTATATTTTTTTATATTAAAAGTTATACAATTTAAGATTAGTGAGTATAACGAAAAGGATGTAATATATTTTTTAGACATTTTTTTATCTAAAGAAGTAATGTTGAGATGTAATTTTGTTTTTATAGATAAAAATACATTTATCATGTCAAAATAAAATATTAAAAAAGTGTTTTTTTAAATAATTTTATTTTTGATTTTGTTTTTTTACAAAGAAAAATTGAATATTGATTTAATATCTAAACTAAATTTAGTTTTATCATTTAAAAAAAATCTTCTTCTCTTCTTTTTTTAGAGAATCTTATTAATTATATTTAATAAAGTATATTCAGGTAAATACTAAAATGAAACGAACTTTTCAACCATCAATATTAAAACGTAATCGTTCACATGGATTTAGAATTCGAATGGCAACTAAAAATGGTCGTTATATTTTATCACGTAGACGTGCAAAATTGAGAACACGTTTAACTGTTTCTAGTAAATAATAGGTTAAATATAGTGTTAAATTATTTTTTTAAAAAAAAATCAAGGTTGTTAAGATCCGTAAATTTTCAATATGTTTTTAGCAATCCTTGTACTAAAAGCACTTTTCAAATAAACATATTAGGACGTTCTAATTTATTAGGACATCCTAGATTAGGTCTTAGTATATCTCGCAAAAATATCAAACATGCACACAAGCGTAATACAATTAAACGATTAATTCGAGAAACTTTTCGTTTATTACAACATAAATTAATTTCAATGGATTTTATTGTTATAGCGAAAAAAAACATTGTTTATTTAAACAATAAAAAAATAACAAATATATTGGAGAATATATGGTCAAATTATCATCGATAGTTGTATTTTTTCTAACTTTTTTTATTTTAATTTATCAAAATTTTATTAGTTTTTTTATGCAGCCAAATTGTCGTTTTTATCCTACTTGTTCAACATATATGATTTTATCTTTACGTGAATTTGGAGTTATTAAAGGTATTATTTTAACAATTTTACGTTTATGTAAATGTCATCCATTTCATGCAGGAGGGGATGATTTATTGCCTTCTAAAATTAAAGATAAAAGTGAATATTAATGATGGAATTACAGCGTAATTTTTTTATTTTTGCCTTTTTGTTTGCTTCTTTTTTGTTATGGCAAGCATGGCAGAGTCAATCATTAACAAAAAATAAAACAAATGAAACGACTAATTCTCTTTTTAATTCAAATTATAAAAAAGAAGATAAGAATCAAATAATTATTCAAAATGACGTAATGCGTTTAGTTATAAATATGTATGGAGGTGATGTAGAAGAAGCAAGTTTACTTAATTATAAAGAAAAATTAAATTCTCCTAAGTGTTTAAAATTATTAGAAACAACATCTGATTTTGTCTATCAGGCACAAAGTGGACTTATTGGAAGAGATGGTCCAGATAATTCAATAAATGGTATTAGACCACTGTATTCTGCAAAAAAAAATTTTTTTGAATTACGCAATAATAAAAATGAGTTACGTGTTCCAATAACTTTTATTGGAAAAAATGGGGTAACTTATATAAAAAACTTTATCCTTAAATCAGGAAGATATGATGTACAAGTAGAATACGATATTCACAATTCCACTAAGAAAAACTTAGAATTAAGTATTTTTGGACAACTCAAACAAACTATTAAATTACCTAAAAACCGTGATATTTATAGCGGTAATTTCGCCCTTCAGACTTTTCGTGGTGCTGCTTATTCAAGTTCAGATACGAAATATGAAAAATATAAATTTGATAATATTGCTAATAATAAACATTTACATATTATGACTTACGATGGTTGGATTGCCATGCTGCAACAGTATTTTGTTGTTTCTTGGATACCTGAAACTAGTATTAGTTCTAATATAATGTATACATCCTACCTAGACAACAGTATTGCTGTAATTGGATATAAATCTTCTTTAATTAACATTCCGTCTGATTCTAGATATGTCATAAAATCTAAATTATGGATAGGGCCTGAAAAACAGCAAGAGATGGCGTTAGTGGCACCCAATTTAGATTTAACAGTAGATTATGGTTGGCTTTGGTTTTTATCTCAGCCTTTGTTTAAATTGTTAAGTATTATACATAATTTTATAGGAAATTGGGGTTTTTCTATTGTTTTAATTACTTTTATGATGAAAGGTATTACTTATCCTTTAACAAAAGCGCAATATACTTCTATGGCAAAAATGCGCGAATTACAACCAAAAATTAATGAGTTAAAGAAAAATTTTGGACATGATAAACAAAGAATGAGTAGAGAAATGATGGCTTTATATAAAAAGGAAAAAATAAATCCATTAGGTGGTTGTTTACCAATTTTTATTCAAATGCCTATTTTTTTATCTCTTTATTATATGTTAATTGGTTCTGTTGAATTACGTCATGCTCCTTTTTTATTTTGGATAAAAGATTTATCTGATCAGGATCCATATTATGTTTTACCCATAGTTATGGGTTTAACTATGTTTTTTATCCAAAAAACATCATCTAATAGTATTTCAGATCCATTCCAACAAAAAATAATGAGTTTTATGCCTGTTGTTTTTACGCTGTTTTTTTTATGGTTTCCATCAGGATTAGTTCTATATTATATAATAAGTAATTTAGTTACTATTATACAGCAAAAATTTATTTTATCTAATTTCAAAAAGAAATAAAAGATAAAAATTACTTGTTTTTTTATTTAAAGACTAAGAAAATATTTTATGATTCAAAATGAAACTATTATTGCTCAAGTTACTTGTCCTGGAAAAAGTTCTGTTGGAATATTGAGAGTTTCAGGGATTTACGCAAATCAGGTTGCTATGAAAGTATTAGGTAAAGTTCCTAAACCAAGATTTGCTACTTATTCAAAATTTTTTGATAAAAATAAAAAGGTATTAGATGAAGGTATATCTTTATGGTTTCCTGCACCTTTTTCTTTCACAGGTGAAGATGTACTAGAACTTCAATGTCATGGTAGTCCATTTATTATGGACTTATTAATGAAAAGAATTTTATGTATAAAAAATATTAAAATAAGAATAGCTCAACCAGGTGAATTTTGTCAACGCGCATTTTTAAATGGAAAAATAGATTTAATTCAAGCAGAAGCAATAGACGATTTAATTAATTCTGAAACAGAATCAGTTGTTCGAGCATCTTTAAATTCTTTACATGGATCTTTTTCGCTTTATATTCAAGAATTAACAAAAAAACTAATTGAATTTCGTACTAATATAGAAACAAGTATAGATTTTTCAGAAGAAAATATTGATTTTGATTTTAATATTCTTGTTACATCAAATTTTAAACAACTAAACAGTGAATTTTTAAAAATAAAGAGTATAGTTTCAGAAGGTAGCTTGATAAGAGAAGCAAAAAAAATAGCAATTGTTGGACCACCGAATGCAGGAAAATCTAGTTTATTAAATATTTTATCATGTCGTGATAGAGCGATAGTTACTAATTTTCCTGGTACAACCCGTGATCTTCTTTATGAACATATAAATATTCATGGTATTTCATGTGAAATAATTGATACTGCAGGTTTACGTAATACACAAGATGAAATTGAAAAAATTGGAATTCAACGTTCTTGGCAGGTTATTAAAAATTCTGATCACATTCTTTACGTAATGGATAAAACAATCAGTTTAGAAGATCAAAAAAAATTGTCTATGCAGTTTATGAAAAAGATTTCTTCTTATAAGATAAAAGAAGTAACTTTTATTTTAAATAAAAATGATTTAGTAGAAGATTTTTTTGGAATTAAAAAAATTGGAAATTTATTATTTATTAGTATTTCTGCTCTTACAGGTCAAGGAATTGATATTTTAAAACAACATCTCTCAAATAGAGAAATAAATAAAAGTAAAGAGAGTCTTTTTATTGCTCGAAGACGTCACATTCATCAAATTGATTTATCGTATTGTGAATTTTTAAAAGCTCAAAAAGATTGGTTAAGGTATAAAAATATTGAATTACTGGCTGAATCACTTAATATTATTAATAAATTATTGGGAGAAATAACAGGTGAATTTACTTCTAGTGATTTATTAAAACGTATTTTTTCTACTTTTTGTATAGGAAAATAAAATTTTTGCCCGGAGGCGGAATTGAACCACCGACACGGGGATTTTCAGTCCCCTGCTCTACCAACTGAGCTATCCGGGCAATTTTGATATTAAATCATCAAAGATAAAACTTTGTCAATCTTTTTTTATAGAAGTTGGTTTTGAATTTTAATTTAATCCATTTATTATCTACTTTTAAGTATAAAATAAAAATTAAAAATAAAAAAATAATTTTTACCCTTGAAAGTTTTAGTAAGCATCCCTATATTTAAATATATAGAAAAAGTGTTAAAAAAAATAATTTTTTAATATAATTAAGAAGGATTACTCACAGGAGTATTATTATATGAAAATTCGTCCTTTGCATGATCGTGTACTTGTAAAACGTAACGAAGCAGAATTAAAGTCTGCAGGTGGTATTGTTCTTACAGGTTCTGCTGCAGGAAAGTCTACTCGCGGAACGATTACAGCAGTTGGTAATGGCCGTGTACTAGATAATGGTCAAATTAAGCCATTAGATGTTAAAGTTGGTGATGTTGTAATTTTTAATGAAGGTTATGGTGCAAAAACAGAAAAAATTGATAATGAAGAACTATTAATTTTAACTGAAAGTGACATTTTAGCAATTGTTGAATAGTAAACTAAGTTAGTAAACTAAATCATATGCTATATCCATAAAAACAATATATTTAAGGAAATGTCAAAAATGGCCGCTAAAGATGTAAAATTTGGTAATGAAGCACGAATTAAAATGCTTCGCGGAGTAAATGTATTAGCAGATGCAGTTAAAGTAACTTTAGGACCAAAAGGTAGAAACGTAGTTTTAGATAAATCTTTTGGAGCACCTAGTATTACTAAAGACGGAGTATCAGTAGCCCGTGAAATTGAACTAGAAGATAAGTTTGAAAACATGGGAGCTCAAATGGTAAAAGAAGTTGCATCAAAAGCAAATGATGCAGCAGGTGATGGTACAACAACAGCTACGTTATTAGCACAATCTATAGTAAATGAAGGTTTAAAAGCTGTAGCAGCTGGAATGAATCCTATGGATCTAAAACGTGGAATTGATAAAGCTGTTATTAGTGCTGTTGAAGAATTAAAAAATTTATCTGTACCGTGCTCAGATTCTAAAGCTATTACGCAAGTTGGTACTATTTCTGCAAACGCAGATGAAAAAGTTGGTGCTTTGATTGCAGAAGCAATGGAAAAAGTTGGTAACGATGGAGTTATTACAGTAGAAGAAGGAACGGGTCTTCAAAACGAACTTGAAGTCGTCAAAGGTATGCAGTTTGATAGAGGTTATCTATCTCCTTATTTTATTAATAAGCCAGAAACCGGTGTTGTTGAATTAGAAAATCCATATATTTTAATGGCTGATAAAAAAATTTCTAATGTTCGCGAAATGTTACCAATATTAGAGTCTGTTGCAAAATCTGGAAAACCATTATTAATAATTTCAGAAGATTTAGAAGGAGAAGCATTAGCTACTCTAGTAGTAAACTCGATGAGAGGCATTGTTAAAGTTGCTGCTGTAAAAGCTCCTGGATTCGGTGATAGACGTAAGGCAATGTTACAAGATATTTCTGTTTTAACTGGCGGTTCTGTAATATCTGAAGAATTAGCTATGGATCTAGAAAAATCTACTTTAGAAGATTTAGGACAAGCCAAAAGAGTTGTAATTAACAAAGATACTACGACTATAATCGGTGGTGTTGGAGAAAAACAAGCTATTCAAAGTCGTATTAGTCAAATTCGTCAAGAAATTCAAGAAGCTACTTCTGATTACGATAAAGAAAAGTTAAATGAACGTTTAGCTAAACTATCTGGAGGTGTTGCGGTACTTAAAGTAGGTGCTGCTACAGAAGTAGAGATGAAAGAGAAAAAAGCTCGAGTAGAAGATGCCTTACATGCTACTCGTGCTGCTGTAGAAGAAGGTGTTGTTGCTGGTGGAGGTGTTGCTTTAGTTCGTGTAGCTGGAAAAATATCTAATTTACGTGGTCATAATGAAGATCAAAATGTTGGTATTAGAGTTGCTCTTCGTGCAATGGAAGCTCCATTACGTCAAATTGTTTCAAATTCTGGTGAAGAACCTTCCGTAGTTACTAACAATGTGAAAGATGGAAAAGGTAATTACGGTTATAATGCGGCTACCGATGAATATGGTGACATGATTGATTTTGGTATATTAGATCCAACTAAAGTTACTAGATCTGCTTTACAATATGCCGCTTCTGTTGCTGGTTTAATGATTACAACAGAATGTATGGTAACTGATTTGCCAAAAGAAGACAAAACTTCTGATGCTAGTTCATCTCCTGCTGGTGGAATGGGCGGTATGGGCGGAATGATGTAAAAATTTTTAGTTAATACTTTTTAAATTAATTTAAAGATATCTTTCCTCAGATGTATCTTTCTGAGGAAAGATTTTATTTTTTTACTAATAAAAAGCATAAAATTAACTATTTATATTAAATGATAATTAATTTGTTATCTTTTGATCCATTGTCAAAAACTAATCTTGGTACTAAAAAACCTGATACCATTTTCATTAAGTCTGATATAATAGATTTGGCTTTTTTATTTGAAACTAAAAAATGTGATGTTCCTTTGACTTTATCTAAAATATGTAAATAATATGGAATAATATTATTTTCACATAAAATATTGCTAAGTTCCGCTAAAACAATAGCATTGTCGTTAATATTTTTTAGTAAAACACTTTGATTGAGTAAAATAACATTAGATTTTTTTAATTTTAATAGACTATCACTTAATTGTTTATTAATTTCTTGAGGATGATTAATGTGAGTTACAATAATAATTTTTAAAGTTGAATTAAAAAAAATTTGACAGAGATCAGAAGTTATTCGATTTGGTATTACAATAGGCAATCTAGTATGAATTCTTAACCTTTTTATATGTTTTATTCTAGATAAGGATGTAATAAGCCATAGTAATTCATGATCTTTTGCCATTAATGGATCTCCTCCTGAAAGAATTACTTCATTTAACTGTATATTTTGACTAATATAATGAAGTATTTTCATCCAGTTTTTTTTATTTCCCTTATTTGTTTCATATGGAAAATGTTTTCTAAAACAATATCTACAATTAATGGCACAATTTGTTTTTAATAGCCATAGTACACGATCTTTATATTTATGTAATAGTCCTGGTAAAACAATATTTTTTCGTTCTTTTATAGGATCTTCATTAAATTCTGAACTGTTTAATAATTCTTGATTATTTGTAATTACTTGTAATAATAATGGATCTTTAGGATCTCTTTTTCTCATTCTTAATGCAAAAGAATAAGGAACACGAAATGGGAAAAGTTTTCTTGATTCAGCGTTGTAATATTTTGAATGCTGTTCTAAGTGAAGAAATTTTAATAATTTTTTTGGTTCAATAATAGAATTTGCAATTTCATATAACCAAGAATCTTTTTTTCTGTTTGTTTTTTTCGTTGTTTGAAGTTTCATTAATTTATTTAAAATAGAGGTTTTTATGAGAGTATATCATAGTAATAATTTTCGTTCAGGTCGTAAAATTATTTTTGAAAAAGAACCCTGTTTGATAGAATCAAGTGAATTTGTTAAACCAGGAAAAGGTCAAGCTTTTGTTCGTGTAAAGTTAAGAAAATTATTAACAAATCAACTAATAGAAAAGACATTTAAATCTACAGATTCTTTGGAAATTGCTGATGTTTTGGAATGTACACTATCTTATTTATATAATGATGGTCATTTTTGGTATTTTATTAATAATAATAATTTTGAAGAATTATCAGTAGATAAAAAAATTGTTGGTGTTAATAAAAAATGGTTATTAGAACAAGACACATGTGTTGTTACTTTTTGGAATAATCAACCAATTTCTATTACACCTAATATTTTTGTAGAACTTAAAGTTATAGATACGGAGATAACCTTAAAGAGTGATACAGTAAATACTACCACTAAATTGGCTAAATTAAGTACAGGTGCTATTCTTAAAGTTCCTTTATTTATACAAAATGGATCACTTATTAAAGTA
Source organism: Buchnera aphidicola (Rhopalosiphum padi) (assembly GCF_005080845.1). NCBI lineage: Bacteria > Pseudomonadati > Pseudomonadota > Gammaproteobacteria > Enterobacterales > Erwiniaceae > Buchnera > Buchnera aphidicola. The sequence continues at coordinate 22,343 of NZ_CP034858.1, forward strand.
GACACTCGATCTGGTGAATATGTATCTAGAATTAAATAAAAATTATTTATTTCTAATTATTATTAATATTCATTACCTTTTACATATTGTCTATAGCTATCCCATTCAAAAGTTAACCATAAACTATTACCTAAACGCATTCTGTCAATGACTCTTTCTCCTAATAAACTTTTCATACCCTTATGATCTAAATTAGACAGCATTCCAGTAGAACGTTTAGAAGATGATCGTCTATCAACTATTTGATTGATGATTACTTTTTCATAACGTGATTCAGTCTGCATACCAATTTCGTCAATCATTAATAAATCAACGCTACTAAGATTATGTAATAAATTTTCTTCGGTAATATTACTAGTACCACTAAATGTCCCTTTCATATTGGACATTAAATCTGCTACTGTGACAATTAAGATACTTTTTCCATGTAAAATTAAATAATTACCTATAGCAGATGCCAGGTGATTTTTTCCGGTTCCCGGTCTTCCTGAGAAAATAAAACTTGCAATATTTTCATTAAATTCTTCAGCATAACGTTTTGCTGCTTTAAGTACTTTTCTTTGTCCATCATGTTCAATTCTATAGTTTTCAAAAGAACAATTCATATATAATTCACGTATTCCTGATCTTCCTAAAACACGTTGCATTTTCATAGCTTTATTTTCACGTAGTATGGATTCAGAAGATAGTCTGCCTTGTTCTTGATTCCAAGCTAATAAATCTTGATCACTTTCAAACTTTGGTTTAATATTATTAGGCATAAGACGTTGAAGGCGTTTAAAAAATTCAGTATAAAATGTCATTATTTGCCTCTAAATCCATCAGGTGTTTTTTGATCAGGTACTGGTATATAAGTAATATCTCTTTTTTGTTTAATTAAATTCATAGATCGACTTCGTTCTAAACTTCGAGCTAATTTTTGTTGCCACTGTATATGATGAAAAAAGAAACCTTCTGCCTTCCAATAAGAAATAAAGGAAGCAAGCTCGTATTTTGAAACTTCTTCGTTTAACGATATTCCCCATAATGCTGCTTTTTGAATAAAATCTTTGTCAGGAATCCAATTAGAATGCATTGGGAATTTTTCTATCACTTTTTTCTCTTTTTTTGTTGTTTCATTTTTTAAACCGTATTTTTCAACATCAAATAAATTTTTTAAAACTTTTGGTGTTATTACATAAAATAAAGTTTTTTTATTTTTCGATATGGCTATAGTGCCATTTTTTTCTTTTTCTATAATTTGAACGGGATTTTTGCAAAATAAGTCAAGAGTTATATTTTTTGAAACTAAAATTTTCATGAATATTTAGTCCTATTTATTTTTATAAAAGTTATTTTTGTTTTTTACATGTTAAAAAAATAAAGATAGCATGATATGCGATTTGTAGTTTTTTTCTTATACAAAGTCCAATTTTTAGATATAACAAAAGAGTGATTTTTTTCTTTTTCTATATAAATTAATGATTTTTTTTTCATCCATTTCTTTTTTTCTAACAAAAAAAGAGTTTGGTCAACTAATTTTTGATTATATGGTGGATCTATAAATATTATATCATACGGTTGTTTATTTTTTTTAAGCCAATCGAGAGTATTGGTATGTATAATTTCTAAGTTAGATATATTTAATCTTTTTATATTATCTTTTAGTGAAAGTACTGTTTTTTTTTCTATTTCCAATAGAGTTACAAATTTTGCATCTCTAGATACAGCTTCTATTCCTAATGAACCACTACCTGCAAAACAATCTAAACAACGAGCATTTTTAATGTATACAGATAACCAATTAAAAAGTGTTTCTCGTATTCTATTAGTTGTTGGTCTTATATTTAAATTGTTTTTAATAAATATTTTTTTTCCCTTTAATTTTCCAGCAATAATATGAACTTTTCCATTTTTTTTTAAAAAAGCATTGTGCATTTTTTTATATTTTTTTATATTATTAATATAATTTATTTTATTATTAAATATAATTTAAATAAATATTTAATTTTTAGTTTTTTAAGTTATAAATAAAATAATTATTATTTGTTTAAATTAGGAGTAATAAAATGAATGGTGATAAAAAAAATAGTTTTTTTTCTTGGATAAATTCTAAAATAAAGAAAAAAAATAAAGAAAAAACAAAAGAAAATATATCTTTAAAGAAAGAAAAAGATAGTATCGATAATATAGAAAATATTACCAATAAAAAAATAAATTTTCTTTTTAAATTAAAAAAAAGTTTAAACAAAACTAAAAAATTTTTTGGTGATGGAATCAATCGTATTTTTTTTTCAAAAAAAATAGATGATACTCTTTTTGAAGAATTAGAAGAAACTATGCTTCTTTCCGATATTGGTGTTCATACTACAGATCAGATTATCAACAAATTAATTGATGATGCAACACATAAAGAATTAAAAAATCCTGAAAAAATTTATTTTCTTTTAAAAGAAAACATGTGTTCTATTTTAAAAAAAGTAGAAAGACCTTTAGAAATATCTAATCATGTTCCGTTTGTTATTTTAGTAGTAGGGATAAATGGAACAGGAAAAACTACAACAGTTTCTAAATTAGCAAAAAAATATAAACTAGAAGGAAAATCTGTAATGCTGGCAGCAGCAGATACATTTCGTGCTGCTGGTATAGAACAACTACAAACATTAGGAAAATTAAACAATATTCCTGTTATAGCTCAATCTTCTGGGTCAGATCCAGCTGCAGTAGCTTTTGATGCACTAAAATCTGCTATATCAAAAAAAATAGATGTTTTAATTATTGATACAGCTGGAAGATTACACAACAAATTATATTTATTAGAAGAATTAAAAAAGATAATTAGAGTTATTAAAAAATTAAACTTATCTGCCCCACATGAAATTATGTTGGTTATTGATGCTTGTAATGGCCAAAATACGATTAAGCAAACAGAAATGTTTCATAAAGCAATAAACTTAACAGGATTAGTTATTACTAAACTCGATGGAACAGCAAAAGGAGGGGTGATTTTTTCTTTAGCTAATCAATTTTTAATTCCTATTCGTTATGTTGGAATTGGTGAAAAAACAAAGGATTTAGTTGTTTTTAACAGTAATGATTTTATTGAATCTATTTTTATTAAATAATAAACTTAAAATTTTTTATACTTAATTTATAATTAGTATCTTTATAAAATTTTGATTTTAATTTTTAATTAAAGTATGATGAAGTAATCCCACATATTCATGATTAATTAAATATATTTTATCAATGCGGGAATTAAAATGACTAATAAAGTACAGATTTTATCTGTAACAGCACTAGGTAATTTAGATGCTTATATTAGAATAGCTAATCTATGGCCAATGTTGTCTATTGAAGAAGAAAAATCATTAACTAAACGTTTACGCTATAACGGTGATTTAGATGCAGCAAAAACTTTGATTCTTTCTCATCTTCGTTTTGTTATTCATATTTCACGTAATTATTCAGGATACGGTTTACTCCAAGCTGATTTAATACAAGAAGGTAATATAGGCTTGATGAAAGCTGTGCGTAGATTTAATCCAGAAATAGGAGTACGTCTTGTTTCCTTTGCTGTACATTGGATTAAATCAGAAATACATGAATATGTATTGCGTAATTGGAGAATTGTAAAAGTAGCAACAACTAAGTCTCAAAGAAAATTATTTTTTAATTTAAGAAAAAATAAAAAAAGATTAGGTTGGTTTAACGAAGAAGAAATTGAAATAGTTGCTCAAGAATTAGGTGTAAGTAGCGAAGATGTTAGAGAGATGGAATCTAGAATGTCAGCGCAAGATGTAACCTTTAATCCATTTCCAGACGAAGATTTAAAAGATGGAAAAATTAATAAAAATATGTTGTATTTACAAGATAAAACATCTAATTTTGCCAATGGATTAGAACAAGATAATTGGGATAAACATACTACCAATAAATTAAGCAGTGCGTTATTAAGATTAGATGAGCGCAGTCGAAATATTATTCGTGCACGTTGGTTAGATAAGAAGAAAAAAAATACTTTGCAAACAATCGCAAAAAATTATGGAATTTCTGCTGAACGTGTTCGACAATTAGAAAAAAATGCCATGAAAAAATTAAAAATAGATATAGAAAATTAAATATATATATATTTAATAATGTGAAGAATTAAAGATTTTTAATTTTAGATAATTATCTACATAGAGTATGAGATTAAGTTTCTTAAAATTGATAGCTCATACTCTTTTTTAACAAAAAAAATTAACTTTATTTTGTTAAAAATAAAAATTAAAAAATTTTTATTCTACTGTAACTGATTTTGCAAGATTTCTTGGTTGATCAATATTTTTTCCCTTACTTAAGGCAATATAATAAGCAAGTAACTGCAATGGAATTATATATAAAATAGGTGCTATTATTTCTTCTACATAAGGAATTTTTATAATAGTCATATTTTTTTCTAAATCAATTTCTTGATCTGAAAAAACATAAATCACACCACCTCTTGCGCATATTTCTTTAATATTTTTTTTTGTTTTTTCAAGTAATAAATTTTTTGGAGCTGTAATAATAACTGGTATATTTTTATCGATTAATGCAAGAGGACCATGCTTAAGTTCTCCAGAGGGATAAGCTTCAGCATGAATATAAGAAATTTCTTTTAATTTTAACGCCCCTTCCATAGCAATAGGATATTGTTCTCCTCGTCCAAGATATAATATATTTTTTTTATTATGTAATTGATTTGCTATAGTTTTAATTAAAGTATCTTTTTTTAAAATTTCTTCTATTCTAAATGGTAAAATATTTAATGTTTTTGCAATTTTTTTTTCAATATCATTTTTTTGTTTTTTAAATTTTGTAATTTTTGCTACCAACATTAATAATACAGTTAACTGTGTAGTAAAAGATTTTGTCGAAGCTACTCCTATTTCTATTCCTGCCTCAGTTAATAAACAACAATCAGATTCTTGAACTAAAGATGAACCTTTCATATTGCATATAGTTAAGCTTCCTAAATAACCTAATTTTTTTGAAATTCTTAGTGCTGCCAGTGTATCTGCTGTTTCACCAGATTGTGATAAGGTAATAAAAACACTTTTTTTTCTAACTGCTAATTTTCGTGAAGAAAATTCAGATGCTATTTCAACATCACATGGAATATTAGCTAGCGATTCAAACCAATATCTAGAAACCATGGCAGCATGGTAAGATGTACCACATGCTACTATTTGAATATGTTCTGCATTTAAAAAAAAACTTTGTTCTCTATCTCCTAATTCTGAAAAACTAATTGTATCTTTTTTTAAACGATTATTTAGTGCATTACGAATTGAAATAGGTTGTTCATATATCTCTTTTTCCATATAATGTTTATATTTACCTTTATTTACTGGTTTGTATTTTACGTTAGATATAATTTCCCTTCTTTTGATTATAGAACCATTTTTTTCAAAAATATTTATTTTTTTGCTTTTAACAATAGCAACATCTCCTTCTTCTAAATATATAAAACGTTTTGTAATATTTAATAGTGCAATTTGATCTGAAGCTATAAAGTTTTCTTCTACACCTAATCCAATAACCAATGGACTTCCAGAACGTACTGCTATTAATCTTGATGAATTATATGCATCCATAATAACCATACTATAATTTCCATTTAATTTTATTTTACTGCGTTGTACAACTTCTGGAAGTGATTGTCCTGTTTTAGTTTGTTCCCAATGTAATAAGTGTGCGATTACCTCTGTATCTGTGTCAGAACAAAATATATAACCTTTTTTTTCTAAAAAAGTTCGTAACTTTAAATTGTTTTCGATAACTCCATTATGAACTACGGCAATATGTGAAGATATATGCGGATGTGTATTTTTTTCAGAAACTTTTCCATGAGTAGCCCATCTAGTATGAGCAATACCAATTTTACCAAATAGTTTTTTTTTCTTTACTTTTTTTAAAAGTTTATTTACCTTTCCTACACATCGGATACGAATGATATTGTTGTTTTGATTTATTACTGCTAATCCTGAAGAATCGTATCCTCGGTATTCTAATTTTTGAATACCTTCGAGAAGAAAATCAATTATATTGCGTTGTGTTACTGCAGCAACAATACCACACATAGAAATATACCTTTTAAATTTTTAAAAAATTATTTTTTATTAAAAATATCAATTATTCAATACTATTAATCAATTTTTTTGATGTTTTTTTGAGGACGTATCCAATTTTTTTTTTGTTTTTGTTCTTTATTATTATAAACTAAGCATGGTGTATCAACATCTTTAGTCAGAGTAGTTCCTGCTGCAATAGTTGCATTTTTTATAATTTTAATAGGTGCAATTAATTGTGTATTAGCACCTATTAGGACATTGTCACCAATAATAGTTTTGAATTTATTTACACCATCATAATTGCATGTAATACTACCTGCTCCAATATTAACTTGAGAACCAATTTCAGAATTTCCAAAATAACTTAGATGTTTAATTTTAGATTCTTTTTTGATGGTACTTTCTTTAATTTCAACGAAGTTACCTATATGAATTTGATTGTCTAATATAGTTTTAGGTCGTAAATGTGCAAAAGGACCTATAATGCATTTTTTTCCTATTTTGACGCTTTCTATAATTGTATATTCTTTGATTTCAGTTTGATTATCAATAAAACTATTTTTAATCACAGATCCAGCTCCAATTTTGACATTATTTCCTAAAATAATATTTCCTTCTAATATAACACCAGTATCTATTTCTACATTTTTTCCATGTTTTAATATTCCTCTTAAAATAAAATGATCTGGATCTTTTAATGTTACACCTGAAAGTAGTAAATCATTGATTTGTTTTTTTTGAAATATTTTTTCTAAAATAGATAATTGTAGCTTATTATTTACACCTAATATTTCTTCATAGTTTAAAACCTGTACTGTTTTAATAGTACTTTTTTCTAAATGAGCAAAATAGATAATATCAGTCGCATAAAATTCTTTTTTTATATTTTTATTATTAATTTTATTTAGCCATCTTTTTAAATCTTTTCCATTTGCTATAAATATTCCAGAATATACTTCTTTGATTTTTTTTTCATGAAAATTTGCATCTTGTTCTTCTATTATTTTAATAACTTTCCCATTTTTTTTTAAAACTCGTCCATATCCATCAGGGTTTTTAGTACGAGCAGTTAATAGACTGATTTTAGATTTTTTTTTAGAATTAAATAGTTTTTTTATTGATTCAATTGAAATGCATGGCATATCTCCATAAAGAACTACTACGTCATTATCGTCTGAAAAATTCTTAGATGCTATTAGTATAGCATCCCCTGTTCCTTTTTGTTCTTTTTGCACGATCCACTCTATAGACGCATCATTAATTGTAGATTCTATTGTTTTTTCTTTATTATTATAAACTAATATAATTTTTTTAGGTTTTATAGATTTTGCTATTTTTATAACATGTTCTAGAATTGTTTTCCCACCTAATTTATGTAATACTTTAGGATAGCTAGATTTCATTCTTGTTCCTTTTCCAGCTGCTAGTATTACTACATTTATTTCTTTTTTTAACATTTATATATCCTTTTTTCATTTTTATAAGATTACAATTTTTATTTAAATCGTTAATTTTTATAAAATTCTAAATTATTTTTTATATTTGTTATAATATGTTTTTCACATATTAAATGTATATTTTTTTATAAAGGTTCTTTTATGTATCGAATTATTACAGTAGATTTAGATGGCACTTTACTTTCACCAGAAAACAAAATAACAAAATATACTGAAAAAATCATAAAATTGTTAATAGAAAAAGGTTTTTATTTTGTTTTCGCTTCCGGTCGTCATTACATTGATATCATGGAAATTAGAGACGCTCTGAATATAAAAGTTTTTATGATTACTTCTAATGGAGCTCGAGTTTACGATTTAAATGATGTGTTAATTTTTGAAAATAACTTAGATGAAGAGATTGCTTTAAAATTATGTAAAATAAAATATTTAGATTCAGATATTATTACTCAAGTGTATCGTAATGATCAATGGTATATAAATAATAATAAAATAGATAATAATTTTTGTCCCACTTTATCATTACTAAGATATAAATACTTTCGTCCAGATATATTTAATTTTAATAAAGTAAGTAAAGTTTTTTTTACAAGTTATAATTTAAAAAAATTACATAATCTTGAAAAAGAAATTACTTCTTCTTTCGGTGATCAAGTTAATGTGCATTTTTCTGTACCAGGTTGTTTGGAAGTTGTATCTGGAAAAGTTTCCAAAGGATATGGATTAAAGTTGATATCTAAAATTTCAGGAGTTTCTTTGAAAGAATTTATTACTTTTGGAGATGGAATGAATGATCAAGATATGCTTAGTATTTCTGGAAAAGCATGTATTATGCAGAATGCAGATTCGCGTTTGAAAAAAAAACTACCATATGCTGAAGTGATTGGAAGTAATAAAAATGATGGTGTTGCAGTTTTTTTAGATAAAATTTTTATAAAAAAATGAATATATTAAATATTTTTAATCTTTTTAAAAAAATGAGGTTTTAATGCATCACGAATAAATTTTAAATGAGTACAGGCATGTAAACGTATAGAATGAATAAAATTTTGTATTATTAATTCCTTTTGATCACCATCACGTATAGCAGCGTATAAACGTTTCCACATTCCATTTCCTAATTTTTTTGTTACTATTAAACCTTGTTTTTCAAAAGTATCTACTACCCAATGTGGTAATGCAGTAATGCCCATTTGTGCTGAAACCATTTGAATTAAAAGTAAAGTATTATTTACATTCTTAAATATTGGTATAATTCCAGCTGGTTGTAAAAAAAATTTCCATATATCTAATCTATCACGTTGAACAGGATATATCATAAGTATTTCAGATGTTAAATCTTCTGGAAGAATATTTTGTTTTTTTTGAGCTAAAGGATGGTGAGGTGATAATACTAAACGTACTTCAAAATCAAACATAGGAACATAAAATAAATGACTTCTTGGTAATACTTCTGAAGTTAATACAATATCCAGTTTTCCTTGTTGAAGAGATGGTTGAGGACTAAAAATCATATCTGAATAAAAATCTATTTCTACCCTTGGCCATCTTTTTTGAAATATTTTTAATGCAGGCGTTAACCATTGAATACAACTATGACATTCAATGGCAAGTCTAATAGTCATCTGATGATTTTTCTTGCAATTTTGTATTGCTTTATGAATTTTTGGTAATATTTCTTTTGATAATTGAAGTAAAATTGCACCTTGTATTGTAAATTTTATAGGATGACTTTTCCTAATAAATAATTTAAAACCTAATTTTTTTTCTAATTCATTAAATTGATGAGAGATGGCTGATTGTGTTTGATGCAATTGAATTGCAGCTGCACTTAATGAACCACTATTTTTTAAAGCTTGTAGTGTCCGAAGATGTTTTATTTCGATCATGAGATTCCTTCATATCGAGAATTAACTATTTGCGCTTGCGAATTTTACTTAATACTAGAATTATAAGATATCTGTTTTAAATAAATCAATATATAAAACTTTATTAATTAATAATTTAATTATAAATAGTAAGGGAAAAAGATGACTATTTTTAATCATACTCTTGGATTTCCAAGAATAGGTTTAAATCGCGAATTAAAAAAAGCTCAGGAAGATTATTGGTCTGGTAATCTTCAATCTGAAGAATTATTATCCATAGGATCTCAATTGAGAAGAGAAAATTGGAGAAAACAAAAAGAAGCTGGAGTTGATTATATACCAGTTGGAGATTTTGCTTGGTATGACCATGTATTAAGTACTAGTATGATGTTAGGAAATATTCCTGAAAGACATCTTAACGTTAATAGTAATAGTACAATTGATTTAGATTGTTTATTTCGAATTGCACGCGGTTTTTCTCCAGATATTCCTGCTTCAGAAATGACTAAATGGTTTAATACAAATTATCATTATATAGTACCAGAATTCAATAAAAATAGAATACTAAAATTTTCGTGGAAACAAATCTTAGAAGAAACAGATGAAGCTTTATCATTAGGATATAAAGTAAAACCTGTAATTTTAGGTCCGATTACATATCTTTGGTTAGGAAAAATAAAAGGAGAATATTTTGATCGTTTAGATCTTCTTAAAAATATATTACCAATATATAAACAAGTTTTAAATGAGCTATCGCAACGTAATATTGATTTTGTTCAAATGGATGAACCTGCCTTAGTTTTAGATCTTCCAGAAAAATGGAAAAAAGCTTATTCTTACGTTTATGAATATTTACATGGAAAAACTAAAATACTATTAACAACATATTTTGATAGTATTGAACATAATATAGAGTATATTCGAAATTTACCTATTTATGGTATTCATATTGATTTAGTTTTTGGAAAATATAACTTATTTGATTTTAATTCTAAACTACCTAAAGAATGGATTTTATCTCTAGGAGTAATTAATGGTCGAAATGTATGGCGTGCTGATCTTTTAAAATGGTTTAAAAATATCTCTACTATTTTAAAATTTCGTGAAAAATTATTAATTGGTTCATCTTGTTCTTTATTGCATTCTCCTATTGATTTAAAAGAAGAAAAAAATTTAGACAAAGAGTCTAAAAAATGGTTTTCTTTCGCTATACAAAAGTGCACTGAACTATCTTTATTATCTGAAGCATTAAATAAAAACGATATTAATGCTATTAAAAAATGGTGTTCACCTATTTATGAGCGTGATTTTTCTAAAAGGGTGCAAAACATTGAAGTTCAAAAACGGTTGTCTAAAATTTTTAATACGAGTTTTGAACGTTCTCATTCTTATGAAATTCGTTCTCAAGAACAGAAAAAAAAATTTAATTTACCTATTTTACCAACAACTACTATTGGATCTTTTCCACAAACAGTTGAAATAAGAAAATTGCGACGTGATTATAAAGCAGGATTAATAAATAATACTGATTATGAAATAGGAATTAGAAAACATATTAAAGAAGTAATAAAAGTACAAGAACAACTAGGTATAGATGTTTTAGTACACGGAGAGTCTGAAAGAAATGATATGGTTGAGTATTTTGGTGAAAACTTAGATGGATTTGTTTTTACAGATAACGGATGGGTTCAAAGTTATGGTTCACGTTATGTTAAACCTCCTATTATTGTCGGTGATATCAGTCGTTCAAATTCAATAACTGTAAAATGGTCTAAATATGCTCAATCTTTAACCGATAAACCAGTAAAGGGAATGCTGACAGGACCGGTAACAATTTTATTTTGGTCTTTTCCTAGAGAAGATATTTCATTAGAAAAAATTGCTAAACAAATTGCATTGGCATTGCAAGATGAAGTATTAGATTTAGAAAAAGAAAAAATAGAAATCATTCAAATTGATGAGCCTGCATTACGAGAAGGTTTGCCCTTGCGTAAAAGTTTATGGAAAGAGTATTTGTCTTGGGCAGTGGATGCATTTCGTTTAAGCTCTTCAGGGGTAAAAAATACTACACAAATTCATACACATATGTGTTATTGTGAATTTAATGATATTATGGATGCCATTGCTTTATTAGATGCTGACGTTATTACGATTGAAACTGCTCGCTCAGATATGGAATTATTGGAAGCATTTAAAACATTTAATTATCCAAACGAAGTTGGTCCTGGAGTTTATGACATTCATTCCTCAAATATACCTAACATTGAATCAATTAATTTTTTATTAAGCAAAGCTATGGCCTATATTCCAGTAGAACGTATTTGGGTAAATCCAGATTGTGGTTTAAAAACTCGAAATTGGAATGAAACAATATCAGCATTAAAAAATATGGTTTGTGCAGCAAAAGAAATGAGAAATAAAATTCAAAAAAATAACTTAAATAAATAAAATAAACTCTTTTTTTAAATTTAAAATTTCATTAAATCATCTTTTAGATTGTTTTTATTAAAAATAAAAATCTAAATGATGATTTAATCAATTTATTTTTTTAGATTTCTTTATGCTATTTCTATTTAAAACTTTTCTTATATTAATAATTTAAAAATAAAAAATTATATAAATTTTAACTTTTAATTAATGTTTAAAATGACGTTTATTAGTAAAAATCATGCTTATATTATGTTCATTGGCGGATTGGATTACTTCTTTATCTCGAATAGAACCACCTGGTTGAATAATACAACTAATACCAACTAAAGCAGCATTATCTATCCCATCTCGAAAAGGGAAAAAAGCATCAGAAGCCATAATTGCTCCAATAGTATTATGATGATTTCGATCTTTCACTTTTAAGTTCGCTAATTTAGTTGCATCAACTCTGCTTGTTTGTCCTGCACCTATTCCAATAGTAGTTTTATTGACACTATATACGATAGCATTCGATTTAACAAATTTAGCCACTTTCCAAGAAAAGATGGCATCTTCTAGTTCTTTTTGAGTAGGTAATCGATTTGTAACAAAATTAAAATTTTTTATATTTACTTTATTAAAATCATATTCTTGTATAAGCAATCCGTTAGTTATTCTCTTAAAATCTAAACCTTTTTTATTTTTTTCAATTTTTCCACAAACAATTAAACGTATATTTTGTTTTTTTTGTAGTATTTTTAAAGCTCTTTCATCTATTTCAGGAGCAATAATAACTTCGACAAACTGTTTTTTAACAATTTCTTGAGCTGTTTTTAAATCTAATGTAGAATTAAAAGCAATTATTCCTCCAAAAGCCGAAATAGGATCTGAATTATAAGCAGATAAATATGATTTTATAAGAGAATTACTTTCTGAGACTCCGCAAGGATTCCCGTGTTTGACAATAACACATGTTGGTTCAGAAAATTCTTTTACGCATTCTAATGCTATATCAGCATCGCATATATTGTTATAAGATAGATTTTTACCTTGTACTTGACGTGACGAACTAATCGTTCCAGACTTTAATATTTCTTTTTCTACATAAAATGAAGATTTTTGATGTTGATTTTCTCCATATCTTAAGTCTTGCTTTTTTATAAAATTTAATTTAATTTCATTTGGAAAAATATCATTTTGGTTTTTTTCTTTATAAGAATTGTTTTTTAAAAAATATTTAAAAATTATTTCTTCATATGACGAAGTATACTCAAAAGCTTTAGTTGCTAAATCAAATCTTTTTTCTAAACTTATAGTATTGTTATTAATTAATTTAATAACTGATTTAAAATCTGATAAATCTACTATAACTACAACATCTTTGTAATTTTTAGCAGCAGCACGGACAAGTGTCGGACCACCAATATCAATATTATCAATTATTTCTTCTGCATTACATTCTTCTCGATTTTGTATTTTTTCAAATGGATAAAAATTCACAATTACCATATCTATAGGTATTAGATTATGTAATTTCATAATTTTTTGGTCTTTTTTTCTTCTACCTAAAATACCACCTATTATTTTAGGATGTAATGTTTTAACTCGTCCATCCATTATTTCAGGAAAATTTGTGTAATTTGATATTTCCATGACAGGTATGTTGTTTTTTTTTAAAATATCAGCCGTTCCTCCTGTAGAAAGTAAATTTATTTTTTTTTCTGAAAGTATTTTTGATATTTCTAAAAGATTTGTTTTATCTGATAAACTAATCAAGGCATTTTTTATAGTATTATTTAATAACATAATTTGTTTTCTTTTTTATAAAAATGATAACTGTGAATTAGTATAAATTTAAATGTTTTTTTATATGTAAAAATTTTTATTTTTTTAAGATAGTTTAATATTAGGGGCATAATGCCCCTTTTTTATGCTGTAATTCTATACATTACTTAATTGCGTTTTTTAATGTTTTTCCAGATATAAAACTGGGAACTTTTGTTGCAGGAATAATTATTTCTTTTCCTGTTTGAGGATTTCTTCCTGTTCGAGATGTTCTTAAATTTACTTTGAAAGTACCAAAACCTACTATTTGTACTGATTCACCTTTTTTTAAGGATTCAATGATAGCTGATAGTATTGTTTCTAAAGTAGATTTAACCTGTATTTTAGATAAATTAGATTGCTTAGAAATAATGTCAATTAACTGAGTTTTATTCATTATTTTCCCTTTTTACTTAAAAAGTATTAATTAATTTAAATAAAAATAATTTATTTTTACACTTAAAATAAATTGTTTTTTAATACAAATTTTTGTATATTTTATAGATGAGATAATAAATATGCGTAATTCTATTTTTTTTTAATAATAGTTAATTAATATTAAATTTGTAAAAATTGATTGAAAAAAAGATTTAACTTTTAAAATTAAAATATATAATATATCCTAAAATAGGTAAAAAGATAGTATAAATAAAGTGTATACATATGTTTTTAACATCGTCTATTTATCGAAATATTTTTAATAAAACTTATTAAGTTGTTTATTTTTAATATAAATGACTCATTTAATTTCTTTTTTTAATTATTTATTAAATCAAATTTATAATTTTTAAATTTTTTTTAGCATAATGAACGCTATTTTTTTATATTTTGGCTGCTTTTAAGAGCAGCCATAGTATAATTATTTTAAAATTATTTATGTATGATCATTTTGTATAAGAGTGGAATTTAACAATTCTGATAAACTTGCAGATGCTTCCTCTGCACTAACTTGAGAAGAAGAACTATTGTTATTATTAGGTGTTATTTGATTGGTATTTATTGTATGACGACGATTTAAACGTTCTTTATGATATGCATATCCAGTACCTGCAGGTATTAAACGTCCAACAATAACGTTTTCTTTTAATCCTCGTAATTCATCTTTTTTTCCTGCAACTGCAGATTCTGTTAAAACTCTAGTTGTTTCTTGAAAAGAAGCGGCAGATATGAAAGATTCAGTAGCAAGAGATGCTTTAGTAATTCCTAATAAATCTCTTGAAAAAGTTGCTAATGTTTTATTTTGTTTATTTAAAATGCGATTTGAAATTTTTATTCGAGAGAATTCTACTTGTTCTCCATCTAAAAATTCTGAACTTCCTGATTTAATTATAGTGGCTTTTCGAAGCATTTGTCTGATTATTACTTCAATGTGTTTATCATTAATTTTGACACCTTGTAAACGATATACTTCTTGTACTTCATTTACGATATATTTAGTTACAGCTTGTACTCCTCTTAAGCGAAGAATATCGTGTGGTGATTCTGGTCCATCTGATATAACATCACCTCGTTCTACTCTTTCTCCTTCAAAAACATTTAGTTGTCTCCATTTTGGAATCATTTCTTCATACGCGTCGTTTCCGTCTACAGGAGTAATAATCAATCTTCTTTTACCCTTTGTTTCTTTTCCAAAAGATATAATTCCACTTATTTCGGCTAAAATTGCTAATTCTTTTGGTCGTCTAGCTTCAAATAAATCTGCAACTCTTGGCAATCCACCAGTTATATCTTTAGTACCTCCTGATTCTTGTGGTACTCTTGCTAAAGTATCACCAGAGCTAATTTGTACTCCGTCATTAAGCTGAACAATGGCTTTTCCGGGTAAAAAATACTGTGCTGGCATTTCTGTTCCTGAAATAAGTACATCGTTTCCATGATAATCAACAATTTTTAATGAAGGTCTTAAGTCTTTTCCAATTGTCATTCTTTCTGCTGTATCTAGTACAACTATAGAAGATAATCCTGTTAGTTCATCAGCTTGTCTTGTAATACTTTGACCGTCTATCATATCTACAAATCGAACAAAGCCATTAACTTCGGTAATAACAGGTATAGTATGTGGATCCCATTTTGCCACTGTTTCTCCGGAATTCACTTGTTCACCGTGTCCTTTGGCCATAATTGCTCCATAAGGAACTTTATAACTTTCTTTTGTTCTTCTAAAATTGTCAATTATATTAAGTTCTACATTTCTTGAAGTTATAACTATTTTACCTGAAGAATTAGTAACAGATTTTGCATTGTTAAGATTAATGATACCTTTATTTTTTATTTGAATACTAGATTCAGTAGCTGCCCTTGATGCGGCACCACCAATATGGAAAGTTCGCATAGTTAATTGTGTACCTGGTTCTCCTATAGATTGTGCAGCAATCACTCCTATTGCTTCTCCCTTATTAACTAAATTACCTCGTGCTAAATCACGACCATAACAGTAAGCGCAAACACCAAAATCAGTTTCACAATTTACCACTGATCTTACTTTTACAGTATCTATAGAATTTTTTTCTAAAAGATTACACCATTGCTCGTTTAATAAAGTATTTCTTTCAATTAATATATTTTCTGTATTAGGAATTAGTATTTTTTCTGCTGTAACACGTCCTAAAACACGTTCACGTAATGGTTCTTTTACATCTCCTCCTTCTATTAAAGGAGTCATTAAAATTCCTTTATGAGTTCCACAATCATTTTGTGTTACAACTAAATCTTGTGCAACATCTACTAAACGACGGGTTAAATAACCAGAATTAGCTGTTTTTAATGCTGTATCAGCTAAACCTTTTCGCGCTCCATGAGTTGAAATAAAGTATTGTAATACATTTAAACCTTCTCTAAAATTAGCTGTTATAGGTGTTTCAATGATTGATCCATCTGGTTTTGCCATTAAACCTCGCATTCCTGCTAATTGACGAATTTGTGCCGCAGAACCTCTAGCTCCTGAATCAGCCATCATAAATATACTATTAAAAGAGATCTGTCTTTGTTTCTCTCCTTTTTTATTCAAAACAGATTCTGTAGATAAGTTTTCCATCATTGCTTTAGCTACTCTTTCATTAGCTGCTGCCCAAATATCAATAACTTTATTATATCTTTCACCTGCTGTAACTAGTCCAGATTGAAATTGTTCTTGTATTTCAGCCACTTCAATTTCCGCTTCATGAATAATATTTGATTTTTTTTCAGGTATAACCATGTCATCAATACCAACTGAAGCTCCAGATCTTGCTGCATAAGCAAAACCTGTGTACATAATTTGATCAGCAAAAGCGACAGTAGGTTTTAAACCTAAAATACGATAACAAGTGTTCAACATTTTAGAAATATCTTTTTTCCCTAAAATCTGATTAACAATACTAAATGGAAGTCCTTTTGGAACAATCATCCATAAAATAGCTCGTCCTATGGTAGTATTGATTATTTTTTTTATGGGAGTAAAACTTTGATCTTTGTTTTTTTTATGTTCTATTATACGTACCTTAACTAGAGAATGTAGTTCTGCAATTCCCAAACGATATACTTTTTCTGCTTCATTAGAACCGTTTAAAAACATTCCTTCTCCTTTCCCGTTTATTTTTTCACGAGTCATATAATAAAGTCCTAAGACTACATCTTGAGATGGTACGATAATTGGTTCTCCATTAGCTGGAGAAAGTATATTGTTTGTAGACATCATTAAAGCTCTAGCTTCTAATTGAGCTTCTAGAGTTAATGGAACGTGAACAGCCATCTGATCTCCATCAAAATCAGCGTTATAAGCAGCACAAACTAATGGATGTAATTGAATAGCTTTTCCCTCTATCAAAACTGGTTCGAATGCTTGTATTCCTAATCTATGTAACGTAGGAGCGCGGTTCAAAAGAACAGGATGCTCTCGAATAACTTCGTCTAGTATATCCCATACTATTGATTCTTCTCTCTCAACCATTTTTTTTGCGGCTTTGATAGTAGTTGCTAGTCCACGTACTTCTAACTTTCCATATATAAATGGTTTAAAAAGTTCTAACGCCATTTTTTTAGGTAAACCACATTGATGTAAACGAAGATAGGGTCCTACAGTAATAACCGATCTTCCTGAATAATCAACACGTTTTCCTAGAAGATTTTGTCGAAATCTACCTTGTTTTCCTTTAATCATATCTGCTAATGATTTTAGAGGTCTTTTATTTGAACCAGTAATAGCTCTTCCTCTTCTTCCATTGTCTAGCAATGCATCTATTGCTTCTTGCAACATTCTTTTTTCATTTCGAACAATGATATCAGGTGCTGCTAAATCTAATAATCTTTTTAGTCTATTATTTCTGTTAATAACTCGACGATATAAATCGTTTAAATCAGATGTTGCAAATCTTCCTCCATCTAATGGTACTAATGGTCTTAGATCTGGTGGTAATACTGGTAAAACAGTTAGAATCATCCATTCTGGTTTGTTGTGAGATTGTACAAAAGATTCTAATAATTTAATTCTTTTAGTTAATTTTTTTCGCTTTGTTTCAGAGTTAGTATCATTTAGTTCTGTTCTTAAGTTTTCACATTCTTTTACTAAATTTATATCTTTTAGTAAAAATTGAATTGCTTCTGCTCCCATAGTTGCATGAAATTCATCTCCAAATTCTTCTAATGCGTCTAGATATTGTTCTTCAGTTAAAATTTGACGTTTTTCAAGATTTGTCATACCTGTTTCAACAACAACATAAGATTCAAAATAGAGTACTCTTTCAATATCTCTTAAAGGCATATCTAATAATAAGCCGATACGTGATGGTAATGATTTTAAAAACCAAATATGAGCTGTAGGAGAAGAAAGTTCTATATGACCCATTCGTTCACGTCTAACTTTACTTTGTGTAACTTCAACACCACATTTTTCACAAATTACACCTCGATGTTTTAATCTTTTGTATTTTCCGCATAAACATTCATAATCTTTCACTGGACCGAAAATACGTGCACAAAATAGTCCATCTCGTTCAGGTTTAAATGTACGATAGTTAATAGTTTCTGGTTTTTTAACTTCACCAAATGACCAGGATCTAATCATATCAGGTGATGCTAGTGAAATTTTAATAGCATCAAAATCCTCAGTTTTAGTTTGGGCTTTTAAAAATTTTAGTAAATCTTTCACGCATGAGCTCTCGTTGGAGTGAAACTTTTGAAGGTGGTAAATCTATAATTTTTATTTTAGATTATTTTAAATTTTATTCATTTTCTAATTCAATGTTAATGCCTAATGAACGAATTTCTTTTAGTAATACATTAAATGATTCTGGCATTCCTGGTTCCATTTGATGATTACCATCTACAATATTTTTATACATTTTAGTTCTTCCGTTAACGTCGTCAGATTTTACAGTTAGCATTTCTTGTAACGTATAAGAAGCACCATATGCTTCTAATGCCCAAACTTCCATTTCACCAAAACGTTGTCCACCGAATTGAGCTTTTCCTCCCAATGGCTGTTGAGTAACTAAACTATAAGAACCAGTAGAACGCGCGTGCATTTTATCATCTACTAAGTGATTTAGTTTTAGCATGTACATGTAACCAACAGTGACGGGTCTTTCAAATTTTTCTCCAGTTCTTCCGTCAAAAAGCGCGATTTGACCAGAAGTAGGTAAATTAGAAAACTTTAACATTTGTTTAATTTCATTTTCTTGCGCTCCATCAAATACCGGAGTTGAAATAGGCATTCCTTTTTTTAAATTTTTTGCCAAATCTAATATTTCTTCGTTTGAAAAATCATCTAAATTAACTTTTTGTCTTAGATTGTCTCCTAAATCAAAAGCTTTTTGAATAAATTTTCTTAAATTAGCAACTTTTTCTTGTTGTTTGAGCATATTATTGATTTTATCACCAATACCCTTTGCTGCCATGCCTAAATGTGTTTCTAATATTTGTCCAATATTCATACGAGATGGAACTCCTAAAGGGTTTAAAACAATATCTACTGGCATGCCGTTTTCGTCATACGGCATATCTTCAACAGGATTAATTTTTGAAATTACCCCTTTGTTTCCATGTCGTCCTGCCATTTTATCACCAGGTTGTATTTGGCGCTTTACAGCCAAATATACTTTAACTATTTTTAACACTCCTGGTGCAAGATCATCTCCTTGTGTGATTTTACGGCGTTTTATTTCTATTTTTTTTTCAAATTCTTTTTTTAATTCGTTATGTTGGTGTAAAAGTTTTTCTATTTCTTTTTTTTTGTTTTGATCTTTAATATCTATTTTGAACCATTTTTCGTAAGGTAATTTGTTTAAATAATCTTCTCCAATATTAAAAGCAATAAGAGTTTTTTTAATTCTTGAAAACAAACTTAGTTCAAATATTTTAAATTCTTCTGTCAGATCTTTTTTTGCTTTTTTAAGTTGCATATTTTCGATTTCGAGAGCTCTTTTATCTTTTTTTACACCATCTCTAGTAAAAACCTGTACATCAATTACTGTTCCAGATACTCCATTAGGAACCCTTAATGAAGAATCTTTTACATCTGAAGCTTTTTCACCAAAAATTGCACGCAATAGTTTTTCTTCTGGTGTCAGTTGTGTTTCTCCCTTAGGAGTTACTTTTCCTACTAATATATCCCCTCCAGTAACTTCAGCTCCGATATAAACTATTCCTGATTCATCTAATTTAGATAGTGCTGCTTCTCCTACATTTGGTATATCGGAACTAATTTCTTCTGGTCCTAATTTAGTGTCTCTAGATATACAGGATAATTCTTGGATATGAATTGTTGTAAATCGATCTTCTTGTACAACTTTTTCTGAGACTAATATAGAATCTTCAAAATTATATCCATTCCATGGCATAAAAGCGACTCTCATATTTTGTCCTAATGCTAATTCACCTAAATCAGTTGACGGTCCATCTGCTAAAACATCACCTTTATTAATTTTTTCTCTTAATTTCACACATGGTTTTTGATTGATACAAGTATTTTGATTAGAGCGAGTATATTTAGTTAAGTTGTAAATATCTATTCCAGCTTCTCCTATGTATGTTTCTTTTTCATTTACTTTGATAATTATACGAGAAGCATCTACATACTGAATAGTACCTCCTCTTTTTGCTACTACTGTCACCCCTGAATCAACAGCCACTGCTCTTTCCATTCCAGTTCCTACTAAAGGCTTATCAGTTTTTAGAGTAGGAACGGCTTGACGTTGCATATTTGCACCCATCAATGCTCTATTTGCATCATCATGTTCAAGAAAGGGAATTAAAGAGGCTCCGACAGATACAATTTGTTGAGTAGAAACATCCATATAGTCAACTTGATTAGAATTAAATAAACTAGATTCACCTTTATGTCTACAGGTGACTAAATCATCAATAAAATAACTATTTTTATCTATATTAGTATTAGCTTGTGCAATAATATAATTTCCTTCTTCTATTGCAGACAAATAGTGAATTTCATTAGTAATTAAACGATTTTGCACTTTCCGATAAGGTGTTTCTAAAAATCCATATGAGTTTGTTCGAGCATATACTGATAAAGAATTTATTAATCCAATGTTTGGTCCTTCTGGTGTTTCTATAGGACATACTCGTCCGTAATGAGTGGGATGAACGTCTCTAACTTCAAATCCTGCTCTTTCTCTAGTTAAACCACCAAGTCCTAATGCTGAAATTCTTCTTTTATGTGTAATTTCTGATAATGGATTATTTTGATCCATAAATTGAGATAATTGGCTAGAACCAAAAAATTCTTTAACAGCAGCAGATATTGGTTT
Source organism: Buchnera aphidicola (Rhopalosiphum padi) (assembly GCF_005080845.1). Lineage (NCBI taxonomy): Bacteria > Pseudomonadati > Pseudomonadota > Gammaproteobacteria > Enterobacterales > Erwiniaceae > Buchnera > Buchnera aphidicola. Next base: position 43,720 of record NZ_CP034858.1, read on the forward strand.
TGCATTAATCATATCTTGTGGCATTAGAGTATCTAAATCACCTACAGATAATCGTTCTTTAACTGCTCTTTCTACTCTTACTAACCCAATTCTAAATTGATTCTCTGCCATTTCCCCTACTGATCTAATTCGTCTGTTCCCTAAGTGATCGATATCGTCTACTTCTCCTTTTCCATTTCTAATATCAATTAATTTTTTTATTACATCTATAATATCTTCTTTATTTAAGGTACCTTCCCCTTCAATTTCTCTACGTAGTAGAGAACGATTAAATTTCATTCGACCTACTGAAGAAAGATCGTATCTATCTTCCGAAAAAAATAAATTTTCAAATAAATTTTCTGTTGCTTCTTTGGTCAGAGGTTCTCCAGGTCTCATAACTCGATAAATTTCCATTAATGCACTCATTCGATCGTTAGAAGAATCAATACGTAATGTTTCAGAAATATAGGGACCATGATCTAAATCGTTAGTGAAAAGTGTTTCAATAGAAAAAAAATGAGATTTTTTTAATTTTGTTAATGTCTCTAGAGATAATTCTGTATTAGCTGAAATAATTATTTCACCTGTTTTAGGATCTGAATAATTTTTAGATACTATTCTTCCTAAAATATATTCTACTGGCACAGTAATAGAACTTATTTTATTTTTTTTTAATTCTTGAATATGTCTTGCGGTAATACGACGACCTTTTTTTACGTATATTTTTCCATTTTTTTTAATATCAAAAGATGCTGTTTCACCACGAAGTCTTTCAGAAACTAGTTCTAGTTGAATTTTATTATTATTTATATTAAAAATATTTTTTTCAAAAAATAAATTTAATATTTCTTCTGTATTATAGTTAAGTGCTCGTAGAATAATAGTTACTGGTAGTTTTCTTCGTCTATCAATTCTTACGAATAAATTATCTTTTGGATCAAATTCAAAATCCAACCAAGATCCTCGATAAGGAATAATACGTGCGTTATATAAAACTTTTCCTGAAGAGTGTGTTTTTCCCTTATCGCTATCAAAAAATACTCCAGGACTGCGATGTAATTGAGATACAACGACTCTTTCTGTACCATTGATTATAAAAGTTCCATTATTAGTCATTAATGGTATTTCACCCATATATACTTCTTGTTCTTTAATATCTTTAACAGTCGGTTCTAGAACATCACGTTCATAGATAACAAGACGTAATCTTACTCTTAAAGGTGCTGAATAAGTAGCACCTCGTATCTGACATTCTTTAACATCAAATATTGCATCACCTAAACGATAATTCACATATTGAAGTTCAGAATTTCCATTATAACCACATATAGGAAATACAGAACGGAAAGCCGCTTCTAATCCATGCTGACCTTCTGGATCTATTTTTATAAATTTTTTAAAGGAGTCGAGTTGAATCGAAAGAAGATATGGTATATCCAAAACTTGCGGACGTTTTCCAAAATCTTTACGAATGCGTTTTTTTTCGGTATAAGAGTAAACCATGGGGTTCCTAAGCTCGCTGACAGATAAATTAAGACTAAAATTGTCTTTCTGTCTGAAGGAGAGACAGTTTTTATTTTTAATAGATTATTTTTACAATTTTTTTTGTTTTTTAAAATTAAAAATTTTACTTAAAATTATCAAAACACTATTCATATCAAAACGGCTGGTGAATTAAAAACACCAGCCATATATGAAGGTTAACTAAAAAAATATATAATATATTTATTTAATTTCGATTTCAGCTCCAGCATCTTCTAAAATTTTTTTAAGAGATTCTGCGTCATTTTTACTCATGTTTTCTTTTAATGCTGTTGGTGCAGATTCTACTAAATCTTTAGCTTCTTTTAATCCTAAACCAGTTGCACTACGGACACTTTTTATTACTGACACCTTATTGGGACCAATAGCTTTTAGAAAAACATCAAATTCCGTTTTTTCTTCGACGGTGCTTTTTTCATTATTGTTGTTAGCATTTATAGACATGTTTGCAGAGACTCCAAATTTTTTTTCCATCGCGGAAATAAGCTCTACAACGTTCATAACAGACATTTCTGACACGGCTTCTAAAATTTGTTCTTTAGTAATAGACATAGCAATCATTCCCAATGACAAATAGAATTATTTTTGATGTTTAATAATACATCAAAAATAATAATCTTTTTTAAGAGGTTTCTTTTTTCTCTTTTATAGCAGATAATGTATAGATAAGTTTACCAGCAATTGATATTTTTAGTACTAGTAAAAGTTTTCTTATTGCTTCTTCATAAGTAGGCATATCTGCAAGTTGATTAATTTCTAATTCAGATAATAATTTACCTTCAAAAACAGCTCCTGTAATTTTAAATTGTTTATTTTTTTTTTCAAATTCTTTAAATAATCTTGCACCGCTTCCTGGATGTTTTGTAGAATAAGCAATAAAAGTAGAACCTTTTAATTTTTTTTTTAAACATTCAAAAGCAGTATTTTCAATAGCTAAAGATAAAAGAGTATTTCGAACAATACTCATTTCAACGCCAACTTCACGGCCAGATTTTCGAAGTTGATTGATTTTATTGACAGATATACCTTGAGAATTAGCGATTATTGCTGATAGTGCTAAATTAGAAATTTGATTTATTTTGGAAACGATTGTTTTTTTTTTACTAAGATTTAAAGCCATTTATCGTATTCTCCTATAATTTGATGGAGAGAAAAGATTTTTAGTTATTAAACTTTTTGTTAATTATTATTAAATAATAATAAAATTTTTAGTATTATCGTATAATACGATTTTAAAAATTTATTAAATAATAATATTGAAATTTAGATGTTTTAAAATGCTCAATTAAAATTAATTGTGGAATTTTTAAAAAATGGGGCTATTATTATAGATAAATTTTTTTCTATCGTAAAGTAAAAAAGATTTAATTAAATAGATAAACTAGATTGATCAAGAATTAATCCTATACCCATAGTGTTTGATAAAACTATTTTTTTTATGTATATTCCCTTTGATTGAGGTGGTTTTGCTTTTTTTATAGATTCTAAAAAAATATTAAAATTTTCTTTTATTTTGTTTTTTTCAAAGTTTATTCGTCCAATAGTAGCATGAATAATTCCATTTTTATCATTTCGGTAACAAACTTGTCCTGTTTTAGCATTTTTAATGGCTTCTTCAATATTTGTTGTTACAGTACCTAATTTTGGATTAGGCATTAAACCTCGAGGCCCTAATATATGTCCTAATTGAGTAACAATTTTCATAGCATCTGGAGAGGCAATAGCTGTATGGAATTTAATACCTTCTTTTTTTATTTTTTCAGCTAAATCTTCCATTCCTACAAATTCTGCACCTGCTTTTTTTGCTATTTTAATATTATCGCCTTGAGTGAACACAGCCACTTTAACGCAACGTCCTATTCCATGTGGTAATATTGTTGAACCCCGAATGTTTTGATCTGATTTTTTTGGATTAATTCCTAAATTAATAGCAACGTCAATACTTTCAGTAAAATTTACATTTGATGATTTTTTTAGTAATTGTATCAATTCATCAATACAATATAGTTTTTCAAAGTTTATATCATTTTTAATTTTCTTCATGCGTTTATTAATTTTCTTCATTTTAGTCCTCAATAATTAAACCCATAGATTTAGCTGTTCCTTCAATAGATCGCATCATACTTTGAATATTTGAACCAGTCATATCATTTTTTTTTGTTTTTGCTATTTCTTTAATTTGTAATTTTGTTATTTTTCCTGTTTTTTCTATTTTTGGTTTGCTGGAACCTGATTTTATTCCAGCTGCTTTTTTTAACAAAACAGAAGCTGGAGGTGTTTTTGTAACAAACGTAAATGAACGATCAGAATATACAGTGATAATTACTGGTATCGGTAAACCTTTTTCTATATTTTCTGTTTTTGTATTAAATAATTTACAAAATTCCATAATATTTACTCCTTTTTGTCCTAATGCAGGTCCTATTGGTGGACTAGGATTAGCCATTCCTGCAGCAATTTGAAGTTTTATATAAGATTGTATTTTTTTTGCCATTTTTAAATTTCTCTTTAAAATAAAAAATATTAATTTTTTTCAACTTGTCTAAAATCTAACTCTACAGGAGTTGCTCTACCAAAAATAGAAACAGATACTTTTAATCTGCTTTTTTCATAATCTACTTCTTCTACAACGCCATTAAAATCTGCAAATGGACCATCATTAACACGAATCATTTCCCCTGGTTCAAATAAAGTTTTTGGTCTTGGTTTATCTCCAATTTGACGTAATCTATTAACAATAATTTCCACTTCCTTATCACTAATTGGTGATGGTTTATCTGATTTTCCTCCTATAAATCCTAATACTCTAGGAACATTTCTTATCAAATGCCAAGTGGAATCTGTCATAATCATGTGAATTAAAACATATCCTGGAAAAAATTTGTATTCGCTTTTTCTACGTTGTCCACCTCGGATTTCAATTACTTCTTCTGAAGGAATCATAACTTCTCCGAAGAAATCATCCATTTTATTTAATTTAACATGCTCTTTTATTGATTGTGCCACTCTACCTTCAAAACCAGAAAAAGCTTGTAATACATACCATTTTTTTTTTAAATTCTGGTGCATTTTTTTAAAACCTTAAACTAATAATAAATGCTATTAAACGAAATATAATACTATCCAGGCCCCATAGAAACAGAGATATGACTATTGTTACAGAAATAATAATAAATGTGGTATATAAAGTTTCTTTGTATTGAGGCCAAATTATTTTTTTCATTTCATTTTTTGATGCATTAATATATAAAAAAATATCTTTTACTCTTTTTGTATATATTGCTATGCCAATTGCAAAACCAACTAATAAAGTAATTATAGATGTACGAGTAAAAAATCCTATTTTATCAAAAAAAATATGGATAAAAAACGATGTAATAAGAATTAAAATTATAAAAAACCACTTTATTTTTTCTAAATTTTTGGTTTTTTTTTGATTAGGAATGCGAATTTTCATAGTTTCTCTTAAAAATTATAAAAATAAAATAATATAGAAAAAATATGTTAACTTTTTTTAGATTTTTAATATGTTTTAAAAAATATTTATTTTATTTGTATCATATAGATAGTATTTAGTATGTATTATTTTATATTTTACATATTATTATATATTTAATTTTATTATTATATATTTAATTTAAAAAAAAACTATCAGCTATCTAGTAATAGAGATTTTTTAGTATAAGTGAATTTAGAAATATAGAAAATCTTAAAATATTATAGGTGAGATTTTTTTTGGTTTAATGATTTAAAAATAATCATTTTTTTTGAAAATTTTTAAAAAAATGAATAAAATTTACTAGATGATATTATATTTTTGAAAAAAATAAAAAATTCTATGCTGATACCCAGATTTGAACTGGGGACCTCACCCTTACCAAGGGTGTGCTCTACCTACTGAGCCATATCAGCAAGTTTTATAATACTTTTTTTTAATACTTTTTTAAGCGGGCAGCGGGAATTGAACCCGCATCATCAGCTTGGAAGGCTGAGGTAATAGCCATTATACGATGTCCGCATTTTTTTTGGTGGGAGAAGGATTCGAACCTTCGAAGTCTTAGACGGCAGATTTACAGTCTGCTCCCTTTGGCCGCTCGGGAATCCCACCTTGTTTAAATTTAATTATGCCGGCTACCGGAATCGAACTGGTGACCTACTGATTACAAGTCAGTTGCTCTACCTGCTGAGCTAAGCCGGCTTTTTGTTATTTTATTGAAGTAAAATATTTAAATAAATTTTACTTTTTATATTATATAATTTTTCATTTTTATTGCAAGTTTTTTTAAAAAATAATTTTCTAAGTAAATATTTTATAATAATTTTATTTTTCCTGAAGAATTAATAAAATCTACTTCAGGTTCTAGGTATATCTCGAATTTTTTTAAAATACATTTTTGTATTGTTTTCGCTAATTTCAAAATTTCTTTTGAATTTGCGTTTTTTAGATTAATTAATATAAGTTTTTGTTTTTTATAAATTGCTGCATTGCCAATTTGAATGTTTTTAAAATTATATTTTTCAATTAACCAAGCAGCAGAAATTTTTATGAAACCGTTGTATTGAATATAATGTGGTACATTAATGTATGAAGATAAAATTTTTTCTGCTTTTTTAAATGTAATAATAGGATTTTTAAAAAAACTTCCTGCATTGCCTAATTTTTTAGGATTAGGTAATTTTTTTTTTCTTATTTGACATACTATATTAAATATTTTATAAGCACTTATTTTCAATAATTTTTTACTTTTTAAAAGTGATGGGAAAATAATAGGTTTCCAATTTTTCTGTATTTTTATACCGACTGCAATAATTGCGTATCCATAATTATATTTCTTTTTAAAAATACTACTTCGATAAGAAAAATTACATAAGTTTTTTTTAAATCTAATTATTTTACCATTGTCTAGAGAAATAATATCTACGTATTCACATATATTTTTTAATTCTAAACCATAAGCACCAATATTTTGAATAGCTGCCGATCCTACTGAACCAGGAACTAAAGCTAAATTTTCTAATCCGAAGAGACCCATTCGTAATGTATATTTAACTAAATCATGCCATTTTTCTCCTGAAAAAACGTGTAATAACCAAATATTTTGTCTTTCTTGGATTTTTATTCCTTTTATTCGGTTAACAATAACTATTCCTTCATAGTTTTCTAAAAAAAGTACATTGCTACCTTCACCTAAAATTATATAAGGAAGATTAGATAATTTACATATTTTCCATATGTTAATTAATGATTGAATTGTCTTAACAAAAACAATTTTTTTTGCTGTAACATCTATTGAAAATGTGTTTAAATCTTTTAAAGATCGAGAAAGTTTTTTTTTTTATACATAAAATTTTAAATACTAACGTAGTTGTTTTTTTAATTTTTAAATAAAGTTTAATTTTTTAAAATCTAAAAAAGTTAATATAAATTTGATGTATAATATATCAAAAACATTCAGTTTTACATATCAAATTTTAATGGAACTTTCAATAATGAATTTTTTAAACCAATATCATCGAGATATAATTAAGAAAAAATTAGAAAATTTAAATGATACCATTCAATGTTCTTTTGAATTTTTTCCTCCTAAAAGTTTAGATGCAGAAAAAAAGTTATTCTCTTCAGTTTTAAAATTAAGTCAATTGAAACCAATTTTTTTTTCTGTCACTTATGGGGCGAATAGTGGAGAACGAGAAAAAACTTATAATATTGTAAAAACAATACATGAACAAACCGGTATTACGACAGCTCCTCATCTTACTTGTGTCGACGCTACGTTAAGTGAACTAAAAGAAATAGCAAAATTTTATTGGAAAAATGGTATCAGAAGTATAGTTGCTCTAAGGGGAGATGCACTAAAAAAATCATATCAACATAAAATATATGCTTTAGATTTAGTTTTATTGTTAAAGAAAATTGCTGATTTTGATATTTCTGTCGCTGCTTATCCAGAAATACATCCAGAAGCAAAAAACGCTCAATCTGATATTTTAAATTTAAAAAAGAAAGTTGATGCTGGTGCAAATAGAGCTATTACTCAGTTCTTTTTTAATATTGAAAGCTATTTACGTTTTCGCGATAATTGTATAAAAAATAATATAAATATTGAAATTATACCTGGTATATTACCAATTTATAATTTTGCACAACTCAAAAAATTTTCTAGTATGACTAATGTAAGTATTCCTAAATGGATGTTTGAAATGTTTAACGGATTAGATAAAGATTTAGTGACTCAGAAAATTATAGGTGCAAACATAGTTATAGATATGGTAAAAAATTTATCTTATGAAGGAGTGAAGAATTTTCATTTTTATACTTTAAATCAAGCAGACGTAATATATTCTATATGTCATATGTTTGGTTTTCAAAACTAAAAAAATCATTTTTTTAATAACAGAATTTTATTATTAATTTTTTTATAATTTTTTTAGTAGGTTCGATAAAAGAACAGTCTAAATATTCATCTGCATGATGTGCTTGTTCAATAGAGCCTGGTCCTAATATTAAAGTTGGTGCAATTTTTTTAAGAAAAGGTGCTTCAGTACAATAATTAGCTGTTATTGGAATTAAGTTACACGAACTTTCTATTTTTTTGACGATTTTGCTTTCTTTAGGAAATTCATATGGAGGTACAGAAAAAAAAAGGTTTTTTAAAAAAATACGATTCGGCCATTTTTTAAAAGTTACTTGTAACATTTCTTGAACTAAAATTTCAATTTGTGTTAAAGTCAATCCCGGTATAGGTCGTATTTCAAATTTTAAATTACATAATGCACAAATTCGATTAATTGCATTACCTCCATTTATAGAAGAAAAATTCATAGTAGGATACGCAATAGAAAATTCTTTATGACAATATTTTTTTCTTAAATATGTTTTTAATTGAAGTAGTTTTTTTATAATGAAATGCATGATTTCAATACTGTTAACACCATTAGAAGGATTGCTAGAATGACCAGTATTACCAATAACATTAATAGAATAAGAGATATGTCCCTTATGTGCTTTTACTAACTGTAAAGATGTCGGTTCTCCAATTATAACGCAATCTGGTTTTATACTGGTAGATTTAATAAAATATCTAGCTCCTGACATATCAGTTTCTTCGTTTGCAGTTGCAAGAATGTAAATTGGTTTTTTAATTTTTTTTATATTTATCGAGCATAAAACATCAAGTATAAAAGCAAAAAAACCTTTCATATCTACTGTGCCTAATCCATATAATTTGTTTTTTTGCTTAGTTAGTTTAAAAGGATCTTTTGTCCATGAATGTTCATCAAAGTCAACAGTATCTGTATGTCCAGAAAGTAAAAGACCTCCTGTTCCATTACCAATGGAGGCTAACATATTAAATTTATTTGTATTCGGAATGTTTTGTATTTTTATTGAAAATTTTAATTCAGAAAAATAATTAGATAATAGATCAATTAAAATTTTATTACTTTGATCAAGTGTTTTTTTTTGACTACTAATAGTAGGTATTTTAATTAATGATTCATATATTTCAATAAAAGAAGGTATTTTTCTTATCATTTAAGTGATTTTTTTTAGGTAATTTATTAATATTTTTTATAATTATAATTTATTTTAATTATTTATAAAACAAAAAATATCAATAAAATTTAGTAATTAATAAAATGTATTTTTTTAAAAATTTAATGAATTCATTTTTTTTTGATACTTTTTTATTTTTAAGGTTTATTCATTTATGTTGAATGTGTTAATTGTTGGTGCTAGTGGATATGCTGGTGCAGAATTAGTTAATTATATTAACCGTCATATGTTTGCTAAAATTAAAAAAATTTTTGTTTCAGAAAATAGTTCAAGTATAGGTAAGTTGTTTTCAGAATTGCATCAACAATTTACAAATATTATAGATTTACCATTTGAAGCAATTAACCGTTCTACTTTAATTGATAAAGATATTGATGCTGTTTTTTTAGCTACAGATCATTATGTTAGTCATTCTCTCGTGCCTTTTTTTTTATCTCTTAATTGTGTTGTTTTTGATTTATCTGGTGCTTATAGAGTTAAAAATATTGATACTTATATAAAGTATTATAAATTTTCTCATAAACATGAAGATATTTTAAAAAAATCTGTCTATGGATTAGCTGAATGGAATCAGAAAGAAATCAAGAAAGCTCAATTAATTGCTGTACCAGGTTGTTATGCAACGTGTATACAATTAGCTTTAAAACCTCTTGTAAAATCAAATTTTTTAGATAAAAAATTTATTCCTATTATTAATGCTGTAAGTGGTGTCAGCGGAGCCGGTAGAAAAGCTAATATTACTAATAGTTTTTGTGAAGTTAGTTTGCATCCATATAATATTTTCACTCATCGTCATACTCCTGAAATTATAGAGCATTTGGGAATTCCAGTAATTTTTATTCCAAATTTAGGTTCTTTCTCACGTGGAATTATTGCTACTATTACATGTCAGTTAAAATCTAATTTTAGATTACAGGATATTTATAATTTATATAATTCAGTTTATAAAGAAAAACCATTGATTAGAATATATCAAAAAAACTTTCCTAGTATTAAAGCTGTGGTAAAGTTACCTTTTTGTGATATTGGATTTATAGTTAAAGATAAATATATTGTTATTATAGCTGCTGAAGACAATTTATTGAAAGGTGCAGCTGCACAAGCTGTACAATGTTTTAATATTCGTTTTGGATTTTCCGAAATTGAATCAATTATTTAAATGAGGTGTTTTTTGATGATGAATCCCTTAGTTATTAAATTAGGTGGAGTTCTTTTAGAAAGTGATGATGCAATGATGCGTTTATTTAAAGCACTTGTTGATTATCAAATATCTAACAAACGACATATTTTAATAATTCATGGAGGAGGAAGATTAATAGACGATTTAATGAATAAATTATCATTGCCTGTTGAGAAAAAAAATGGCTTACGAATCACTGAATCTGAACATATTAATATTATTACAGGTGCGTTGGCGGGAACCGCTAATAAAATTCTACTTTCGTGGGCATTAAAATATAAAATAAATGCTGTTGGTTTATGTTTAGCAGATGGAAAAAGTGTAAATGTAGAAAAATTAGATCAGAATTTAGGGCATGTAGGAAAAGCTAAACCAGGTTCTCCTCTTTTTTTGACAAAATTATGCGAACAAGGTATTTTGCCAATTATTAGTTCTATAGGTATTACAGATGATGGTTTGCTAATGAATGTTAATGCAGATTTAGCTGCTATGGCTTTGGCTACTACCTTAGAGGCAAATTTAATTTTATTATCTGATATCAGTTCAATATTAGATGGAAAAGGTCAAAGAATTCCAGAAATAAATTCTTCTCAGGCTAAAAGATTAATCTCTCAGGGTATTATTACTAATGGTATGATTGTTAAGGTTAATGCTGCTTTAGAAGCTGCTCATGTTTTACAACGTCCTATAGATATTGCTAGTTGGCAAAATACAGATGAACTTAAATTGTTATTTGATGGCATAAACATTGGTACTCGAGTTGTAGTATAGTCTAATTATAATAGGTTTTAAAAAACATTATGAATAATCTTAAAAAAGTTGTTTTAGCGTATTCAGGTGGTTTGGATACTTCAGCAATTATTCCCTGGTTAAAAGAAAATTATCACGTTGATGTTGTGGCTTTTGTGGCAGATATAGGTCAATCAAAAGAAGATTTAAACGGTATTGAAAAAAAAGCACTGCAATCTGGTGCTATTGATTGCCACGTTTTTGATTTAAAAGAAGAATTTATAAAGGATTATGTATATCCAGTCTTAAAAACAGGTGCTTTATATGAAGGGAATTATTTATTAGGTACAGCAATGGCTAGACCCATTATTGCGAAAAAGCAAGTAGAATTTGCTTCAAATATTGGAGCAAAATTTTTGTGTCATGGCGCTACTGGCAAGGGCAATGATCAAGTTCGCTTTGAGATCGCTTATGCCGCATTAGCACCTCATATGAAAGTAATTGCTCCTTGGCGTGAGTGGAATCTTAATTCAAGAGAATCATTATTAGAATATTTACGTAAAAGAAACATTTCAACATCAGCAACTTTAGAAAAAATTTATAGTAAAGATGAAAATTCTTGGCATATTTCTACAGAAGGAGGTTTGCTTGAAGATCTTTGGAATAGACCAAATCCAGATTGTTGGAATTGGACGGTAGAATTAGAAAATGCTCCAGAAAAACCAGAATATATTTCACTGATAGTAAAAAAAGGTTCTGTTATATCTGTTAACAATGAACATTTAACTCCTTTAAAATGCATACAAAAATTGAATAAAATTGGTTCTAAACATGCTATAGGAAGAATAGATATTGTTGAAAATAGACTTATTGGCATTAAGTCTAGAGGTTGTTATGAAACTCCAGGTGGTACTATTATGACTACAGCACTTAGAGCAATTGAACAGTTGGTTTTTGATCGAGAGAGTTTTAAATGGAGAGAAAAAATTGGTTTAGAAATGTCTTCAGTTGTTTATGATGGACGTTGGTTTACTCCAATTCGTGAATCATTGCAAGCTGCTGCAGATTCTTTATCTTCTGAAGTAAATGGTGAAGTGGTATTAAAATTGTATAAAGGAAGTGTGATTCCCGTACAAAAAAAATCTTCAAATTCTTTGTATTCTGAAGAATATGCAACTTTTGGTGCAGATGAAGTTTATAAACACTCTGATGCCGAAGGTTTTATTCGTCTTTTTTCTCTTTCTTCTAGAATACGTGCTCAAAACAAGATAAAATAAAATATATAAATGTTTTGTACTTTTAAATCATTTTTTATAGAGAAAATATATGTCGCTTTGGGGTGGAAGATTCCTTGATGAATCTAACGAAATATTTAAAAAATTTAATGCCTCTTTACCTTTTGATTATGTTTTAGCTAAAGAGGATATATTTGCATCTATTGCTTGGTCTAAATCTCTTTTGGAAGTTGGTGTTCTTACTCAAGAAGAGCAAAAAAAAATAGAGTCTGCGTTAATTTTTTTAAAAGAAGAAATTCATAATAATCCAAAAAAAATTCTTGAGAGTGACTATGAAGACATTCATAGTTGGATAGAAGCTAATCTTATCAAAAAAATAGGTGAACTAGGTAAAAAATTGCATACTGGTCGTAGTAGAAATGATCAAATTACAACTGATTTAAAATTATGGTGCAAAAGAAAAATTTTTGTTTTATTAGATAGTATTATTAATTTACAAAAAAATTTTATTTTTGTTGCTGAATTAAATTATGATATTATAATGCCAGGCTATACTCATTTACAACGTGCTCAACCAATTACTTTTTCTTATTGGTGTTTAGCTTATATACAAATGTTAAAACGTGATGCTAGTCGTTTAAAAGATATTTTAAAGAGATTAGATGTTAGTCCATTAGGTTCTGGGGCTTTATCTGGAACAGCATGGAATATTAATAGAAAAAAACTTGCTATATTAATGGGTTTTAATTCAGAGACTAACAATGCACTTGATAGTGTTTCTGATAGAGATTATGTTATAGAATTGTTATCTGCCTCTTCAATTAGTATGACTCATTTATCTCGATTTTCTGAAGATTTAATTTTTTTTAACTCTAGTGAAGCTAATTTTATTGAATTATCTGATTCTATTACATCTGGCTCGTCCTTAATGCCTCAAAAAAAAAATCCAGATGCATTAGAACTTATACGTTCTAAATGTGGTCGTGTTCATGGTGCTCTAGTTTCTATCTTGGTGATTTTAAAATCTCTTCCTTTGTCCTACAATAAAGATCTTCAGGAAGATAAAGAAGGTCTTTTTGATTCGCTTAAAACTTGGCATGATTCTTTATCAATGGCTAGTTTAGTTCTAAAAAATATAAAACTAAATCGTTCTTCATGTCGTCAAGCGGCAGAAAAAGGTTATTCTAATGCGACAGAAATTGCGGATTATTTAGTAAAAAAAGGTATGACTTTTCGTGAAGCACATAATATATCTGGTCAATTAGTACTGCGTGCTATTAATGAAAAAAAATCCTTAAATGATTTAGATTTATCTATATTTCAAAAGTACAGCACTCTTATTACTGATGATATATATGAAAATATTACATTAGAAGCATGTCTTGAAAAGCGATCTTCTAAAGGTGGAGTGGCGCCAAATGAGATACGTAAACAGATTATAAAAGAAAAAGAAAGATTAAATATTTTATAAAAAACTAATTTTTAATTAAAAAATTTTTTTATTTTTGAATTTTATAACGCATTTTAATTTTTTTTAAATTCTAAAATTAAAGTTTATTTTTATAAAAGAATGTTTTTTTGAACCATAAAATATAGGATTTTTATTGTATGAAAGATATATTATTTTTTATTTCTAATAATTTAGTACTTAGTTTTATATGGTTTTTTTTTCTTATTTCAATAGTTTTTTTAAGTACTAAAAATATGTATTTAAAATCTAAAATTATTAATAACTTTCATGCAATAAAACTGATAAATGAAAACAATGCTATTGTAATTGATACACGGTCTGTCGAATTGTATAATTCAGGTCATATTGTAAATGCTATTAATATTCCTTTCAAAAATGTTTTTTCAAAAACAATAAAAGATTTAGATTTATCTAAATCTATTCCTATTATTCTTATTATAGATTCATTCGATGATTATAATAAATATATTAAAAAATTCATTAAATATGGATTAGATGAAATTTATTTTTTAAAGAATGGAATGGATTCTTGGAACATAGAAAACTTACCTACTACTATTAACAAAAAAAATAATTTTCTAAAATAGACTGTTAAAATTAAGATTTAAAATCCAATTTTTTTAATATTTAAAATATAAATTTTACTAATTTTAATGGATAATATATGTCAGAAAAACAATTGAAAAAGAAATCTTTTGAAATTCAGCGAATTTATATAAAAGATGCTTCTTTTGAAGCTCCGAATACTCCAAATATTTTTCATAAAAAATGGAATCCCACAATAAAATTTAATTTAAATACAGTTTCTAAAAAATTAAAACAAAATATTTTTGAGACCACTTTACAAGTAAGAGTAATAGTAAAAAGTGAGAAAAACTTAGTTTTTTTATGTGATGTCCATCAAGTAGGTATTTTTTTTATTGCTTATTTAAATGAAAAAGAATTAAAACATTGTCTGGGATCTTATTGTCCAAATATTTTGTTTCCTTATGCCAGAACATGTATATCTAGTTTAGTATCTTATGGTAGTTTTCCGCAATTGAATCTTGCACCTATTAATTTTGATGATATTTTTTATAAAAATTTAGAATTCGAAAAAAATAATTTTAATCAAAAAGATAATTTTTAATTTTCATTAGTTTTATAAATTAAACTAATTTATTTTAGATGCTGTTGTAAGGAGGAAATTATGTGTTCTTTAGAAGTGTTAGAACTATGGAATATCATAAAACATGAAGCTCAAAATGTATTAAAAAAAGAGCCAGTTTTATCAAAGTTTTATCAAGAAAGTATATTAAATCATAAAAAAATAAGTGGTTCTTTAAGTTATATATTATCTAATAAATTATCAACATCGATGATATCCGAAAAAAAATTATATAATATTTTTAATGATATATATTTAAACAACGTATTCATAATTAATTCTGTAGTTAAAGATATAAAAGCAGTATTACAACGTGATCCAGTCGTAAAAAATTATTTAACCCCTCTTTTATATTTAAAAGGCTTCCAGGCTTTAGAAGCATATAGATTAAGTAATTATCTTTGGAATATGAAAAAATATGAGTTATCTACATACTTGCAAAGTAGAATATCTACTGTTTTTTCAGTAGACATTCATCCTGGTGCTTTCATTGGTTCTGGTATCATGTTTGATCATGCAACTGGTATTGTTATTGGAGAAGGTGTAATTATAGAGAATGATGTTTCAATTTTTCATTCAGTAACTTTAGGTGGAACAGGTAAAAACAGCGGTAAAAATAGACATCCTACAATTAGAAAAAAAGTTACCATAGGTGCTGGAGCAAAAATATTGGGTAATATTGAAGTTGGTAAAGGAGTCAAAGTAGGAGCTGGATCTGTAGTTTTAAAAAACATCCCCCCATTTGTTACTGTTGCCGGTGTTCCCGCTAAAATTATAAAAAAAAATCAAACTAGTGAAAAAAATTTTTTTCAAGAGGAAAAAAATAATTTAATGCGTAATTTAGAATTTTTTCAATATGGAGAAGGTATCTAATTTATATATATTTTTTTGAAATTAAAACTCCTGTTTCTTTCTTAAGAATATAATTTATATATTACTATTTTTTGGTACAGAAGTTTTATTTTCGATAATATTACATATATCTCTTTTATACTAATCGTCCAAAAAACTACGCAGTACTTCTGATCTACTTGGATGACGAAGTTTTCTTAATGCTTTTGCTTCTATTTGTCTTATTCTTTCTCGAGTGACATCAAATTGTTTTCCAACTTCTTCTAAAGTATGATCAGTATTCATATCAATTCCAAAACGCATACGAAGTACCTTTGCTTCACGAGCTGTAAGACCTGATAAAACATCATGTGTTGCTGATCTTAAGCTTTCAGATGTAGCTGAATCAAGTGGCAATTCTAATGTAGTATCTTCTATAAAATCACCTAAATGTGAATCATCATCATCACCAATAGGTGTTTCCATAGATATTGGTTCTTTAGCTATTTTTAAAACTTTTCTAATTTTATCTTCAGGAATTAACATTTTTTCAGAAAGTTCTTCTGGAGTTGGTTCTCGTCCTATTTCTTGAAGCATTTGTCTAGAAATTCGGTTAAGTTTATTAATAGTTTCTATCATATGTACAGGGATTCGAATAGTTCGTGCTTGATCAGCGATAGAACGAGTAATGGCTTGTCTGATCCACCAAGTTGCATAAGTTGAAAATTTATAGCCTCGACGATATTCAAATTTATCTACTGCTTTCATAAGTCCAATATTACCTTCTTGAATTAAGTCTAAAAATTGTAGTCCTCTATTAGTATATTTTTTTGCAATAGAAATAACTAATCTTAAATTAGCTTCTACCATTTCTTTTTTTGCTCTTTTGGCTTTGGCTTCTCCAATAGACATTCTTTTGTTAATATCTTTAACTTGCTCGATTGTTAAACCTGTTTCTTTTTCTATTTGACTTAGTTTTTTTATGCTAGAAAAAACTTTTTCTTTAACTCCTTCTAACTTTTCAGACCACGGTTGATTTGAATTTTGTTCTTTTTTAAACCAGTTTTCATCAGTTTCTTTTCCTGAAAAAATTTTTAAAAAAATTTTTTTAGGAATTTTACATTCTTCAATACATAATTTCATAATCATTCTTTCTTGTATTCTTACTCTATTCATCATATTCCGCATATTATTAACTAAATGATCAAATTGTTTTGGAACTAATCTAAATTGTTTAAAAATTTCTGAAAGATTATAAATTTCTAACAATGAATCTTTGTGATTTCTATTTTTATTTTTAATTGTATTGCTTGTATTAGTATATTGCTTTCTTAATTCTTTAAATTTTTCATTAGCTAGCTCTGGATCAATGCTGTTTTCATCTTCGTTGTCATCTTCGTTGTCATCTTCGTTGTCATTTTCGTTGTCATCTTCGTTGTCATTTTCGTTGTCATCTTCGTTATTATCATTTTCATGAGTCATATCATCTAAAATTTCAGAACCAATATGTATTGTCGCTGTAGGATGAGAAAATATTTCTTCTGCATTTGGATCTACAAAGCCTGTTATTATATCAGATAATCGTATTTGACCAGTTTTAATTCGATCATATTGTTCTAGAAGATAAGTAATAGCTTCTGGATATTCTGATACAGAAGATTGTACTTGATTAATTCCTTCTTCAATTCTTTTAGCTATATCAATTTCGCCTTCTCTTGTGAGTAATTCAACAGTGCCCATTTCTCGCATGTACATACGAACAGGATCAGTAGTTCTTCCTAATTCTGATTCAACACTTGATAAAACTTGCGTAGCAGCTTCAACTGCATCTTCGTCTGTATCTGTATTTATTTCATTTAAAATCAAATCGTCTGCATCAGGTGCTTCTTCGACAACTTGAATTCCCATATCATTAATCATCTGAATAATGTCATCGATTTGTTCAGAATCAATAATTTCTTCTGGTAGATGATCATTAACTTCGGCATAGGTTAAATACCCTTGCTCCTTACCATGTGTAACAAGCAGCTTAAGTTGTGACTGTGGGTTTTGCTCCATAGGAAAATATCCAAATTTTATTGATATAATGAATATTAATTGACTGTTTTAGTCAATAATGAATAATAATTGATGTTTTTAATGTAAATTAAAATAATTTTTTTTTGATAATTTTTTATTAATAGACCAAATCTCTTTTTTTTCGTCTATTGTTAGTCCCTTAACTCTTTCTTTTGCAATTAATTTTTCTTGTCTTTTTTCTAGAATTTTGCTGTATGTGTTTTTTAATAAATCTAAAAACATATTTCGAGTTTTTTCTTTAATTATCATATGATCCCATTTAGATAAAATTTTTAAAATATTAATTATTTTACTATTTCTGTAAAACTCTAATAATTGACCTGTGTTAAAATTTGGATTATTAGAACATGTTTTTAAAATTTCTAAAAAAATAGGAAGTCCTTTTATTTTTTCATTTTCAAATTTTTTTGTTGAAGGTACCAATTTTGATAAATTAGGATTTTGAATAAGTAAACTTATAAGTGTTCGCATAGGAGTATGTTTAATTTGAAATTGTAAATTTTTATTTTTTCTTTCTTTTTCATATAAAAATTTTTCAAATTGATGATCATCTAAAATTCCTATTATCCTAGCTAATATTTGTCGTAAATAAATTCTTATTGTATCACTAGATATACAGTTTATTAAAGGTAAAGCACGTACGCTCAAATGAAACTTATCATCATTAGATGATAAATCGACGTTTTTTAAAATATTTTTAAAAAAAAATTTTGACATTGTAAGAGCATTGTCAATGCGTAATTGAAATTTTTTTTTACCTTCTTTTTTTATAATTGTATCTGGATCTTCATTTTTAGGTAACATTATAAATTTTATACTTTTTTCATCAGATATATATGGTAATGCAATTTTTAAAGTTCTCCAAGAAGCATTTCTACCTGCATCATCACCATCGTAACAGTATATAACTGTATTAGTATGACGAAAAAGCATCTGTATATGTTCTTTTGTTATAGATGTACCTAATGATGAAACTACATATTCAATATTATATTGTGTTAACATAATAACATCTATATATCCTTCTACAACTAATAGATGTTTTGGTTTGGAGTGTTTTTTTTTCACTTGATATAATCCATAGATTTGTTTTCCTTTATGAAAAATATCAGTTTCATGTGAATTAAGATATTTTGGTAAAATGTTATTTGTTATTGAACGTCCTCCAAAACTTGTAATTCTTCCATGTTGATCATGTATAGGAAAAATTATACGTCCCTGAAAGGGATCATACACATATCCATTTTTATTAGTAGAAATTATTTTGTAATATAATAAATCTTTTTCAAAATCTTTTTTTATATTGAATTTTTTAGAAAATAAATTCCATTTGTTACTTGAAAATCCAATACAAAAAAAATCAATCATATTTTTGTTGATTCCTCTTTCAATTAAGTATTTTTGTGCTGAATCAGTAAAAATAACGTTTTTTTGATATAATTTAGATATTTCATCCATTAATAAATATAATTTTTGTTTTTTTAGATAATAGTTTTTTTCAATTATACTTTTTTTATCAAATGGAATTTCAATACTATGAATCGTAGCGAGTTCTTCAATACTTTCTACAAAATTTAAATTATCGTAGTTAATTAAAAAATCAATTGCGTTTCCATGTGCATTACATCCAAAACAATAATAAAATTGTTTTTCATAGCTTACAGTAAAAGATGGGGTTTTATCATTATGGAAAGGACAATGAGTTTGATAATTTTTACCATTTTTTTTTAATTTTATTCGTGTTTCTATAAGTTCAACAATATTAGTACGAAATAATAGTTCGTTAATAAAATATTTAGGTATTGTTCCAGACATATATTTTTTATATGGTAGAATAAAATTCCGTTCTTAAAAAAGAACGGCTTTTTATTTTTTAAGAAATATGTTAATACATACGAATACGTCTTGCATTTTCTCTTGTCAGCTTTTTTGCGAGACGTTTGACAGCAGAAGCTTTAGCACGTTTTCGTTCAGTAGTGGGTTTTTCGTAAAATTCTCTTCTTCGAATTTCAGCTAAAATACCAGCTTTTTCACAAGATCTTTTAAAACGGCGAAGTGCTACATCAAAAGGTTCATTTTCACGTACTTTTATTATTGGCATTCAAATTTTACCTCTATTATTTATACTTGATAAGTATAAAAAATTAACAATTAATATTTTTTTAAATTATAGAATAGATCCTATATCAATTAAGATTATTTTGTAAAGTAGCATTATCTTTTATTTATTTTGATTTTTAACTTTTTTTAGAAAACTTATTAAGTAAGTTCTTTATCAATTTAAGAATATTAATTTTAGCAATATTAATTATTTTATTTTAAATTAATTTTATAGGTGTATGAAGAATGAAAGTTTTAGGTATTGAAACATCTTGCGATGATACTGGTATAGCTATTTATGATGTTTCTAAAGGTTTATTAATTAATGAATTGCATAGTCAGAAAAAAATACATGCTAATTACGGTGGTATTATTCCAGAATTAGCATCGCGTGAACATACAAGGAAAATAATTTTTTTGTTAGATAAAATTTTTAAAAAAAAAAATATTATGAAGGAAATTGATCTTATTGCATATACTGCGGGACCTGGTTTAGTTGGTTCTTTATTAGTCGGCGCTACATTTGCATGTTCTTTAGGTTTTTCTTTAAATATTCCTGTTTTACCTGTTAATCATATGGAAGCGCATTTATTATCACCAATGTTAGAGTATAAGTCAATTGAATTTCCATTTATTGCATTATTAGTTTCTGGAAAGCATACACAAATAATTGCTGCTTATAAATTAGGAAAATATGAAATATTAGGAAATTCTTTAGATGATGCTGCAGGTGAGGCTTTTGACAAAACATCAAAAATGCTTGGATTAAAATATCCAAATGGACGTGAATTATCTAATTTAGCAGCTAAGGGAATAAAAAATTACTTTTATTTTCCTCGACCTATGATACATCATTCAAGTTTAAATTTTAGTTTTTCAGGTTTAAAAACTTTTACTTCTAAAGTTATCAACAATAATATTTTAAATATTCAACAAAAAGCTAATATCGCAAGAGCTTTTGAAGATGCAGTAATCGATGTATTATTAATTAAAACTAAAAAAGCATTATATAAGAAAGGATGGAAACGTCTAGTGATAGCTGGTGGTGTCAGTGCAAATTCTTTATTACGAAAAAAATCAAAAGATATGATGAAAAAATTTTTTAATGGAAAAGTTTTTTATCCTCAATTAAAATTCTGTACAGATAATGGTGCAATGATTGCTTATCTTGGATCATTGCGTTATAAAGAAGCAAGCATAATTTCTCCATTAGAAATACTTGTTAAACCAAAATGGCCTATAGATAATTTATCTCATACTTAATAAGTATTAGTTTTATATGTAACAATAATTTTTTTGCTACAAATTTTTATTTTTTATTTTTAATATAGAGAATCAAGTCTTTAATAGTTAATATTTTCATTTTTTTAGATTTTGAAAATTTTATGATTTCAGGTGTTCGAGACATAGATCCATCTTTGTTGGTTAATTCGCAAATTACTCCATATGGTTTAAAACCGGAAAGTGACATTATTTCAACAGCTGCCTCTGTGTGTCCTGCTCTTGCTAATATTCCGCCGCTATTTGCTCTAAGAGGAAATACATGTCCTGGTCTGTTTAAATCACTAGGCTTGGCATCATCTGCTGTAGCTGTTTTTATAGTAGTCAATCGATCTTTTGCTGATACACCAGTAGAAACACCTTTTGAAGCTTCTATTGTTACTGTAAATCCAGTACGATAAGTACTGGTATTATTTCTAACCATCATAGGTAAATTCAGTTTTTTACGTTTAGATTCTGTTATACATAAACATACAATGCCACTACCATATCTAATTGTTAGAGCCATTTGCTCGACTGTCATCTTTTCGGATGAAAAAACAAGATCTCCTTCATTTTCACGTTTTTCATCATCTAATATGATAACACCTTCACCTGATTGTAAAGAAGATATCGCTTTTTCAACACGTTCTATAGGGTTTCCAAATTCAGAAAGCAGTTTTTGGTTCATTTTGAAAACCTTCTTATATTTATTAAATAAAAAATCAGGAATGATTAAAAATTAAATATTTTCATTATATATTGAATAAAATTTAAGAGCAATGTAGAAATATATAGTTTTTCACTATATTTATGTATCTTTTTTATACCTAAGTATTACTAATAATATTTAGATATAAATTTTTTTTAAAATAATTTTATTTTTTTATAAAAAACGCAAAAAAATTTTACTAATTTTAAAATATAATACTAGATATTTAAAACTGTATTTAATTGATTAATTGTTAGTGTTTCAGTGCCTATTTTTTGTACTACTATACTAGCTCCAATATTTGCGTAAAAACAGGCTTCTTCTAATGAATATCCTGTGGCTAAAGAAGAAGCTATTATTGAAATTACAGTATCTCCTGCACCTGTTACGTCTGATGCTATTTTAGATATAGCTGGAAAATGTATAGGTTGTTTTTCAGGTTGAAACAGAGTCATACCATTTTTTGCACGAGTAACTAATAATGCTGACAAATTTAATTCAGATACTAATTTTATTCCTCTTTGTAATATTTGTTTTTCTTCATAACATTTTCCTACTATTTGTTCAAATTCAGAAAGATTTGGTGTTAATAAAGTAGCACCAGAATATTTTTTAAAATCTAATCCTTTTGGATCTATAAGTATAGGAACAGACATTTTTTTTGCTAAATTAATAATTTTTTTTACATTAACTAATGTACCTTTTGCATAATCTGAAAGTACTAAAACTTTATAGTATGTTAATGAATTAATAATTTTTTCATATAATAAATTAAATTTCTTTGAAATATATTTTTCTTGAAAATCTAATCTAATTAACTGTTTATTTTCTGATAAAATTCTGATTTTTGTGATTGTTTTGTTTTTTTTTATACTAATTAAATCAGGATAAATTCTGATATGATTAAGTAGTTTTTTTAATGTTAAACCTTCATAATCCGTACCAATAAAACCAATTATTTTAGAGTTACCACCAATTTCTGCGATATTTTTAGCAACGTTTGCAGCACCACCTGGTTGTTTTTTTATTTTATTAATTGGAGCAATTGGTAGTGATTCTTCTGATAATACATAGTAATTTTTACTATACCAATAGCAATCTAATATAAGATCTCCAACGACAAGAACAAGTGCATTTTTAAAATTAATTAATTTTTTTTTCATGATAATCTCTTTAAATTATATAAAATTATTAATTTCTATTTTTAAATTGAAATAATTCAGTAAAAATAACTAAGTATTTTTTAGGTTTTTAATCCTAAAAATTAATTAATTTTTTTATATATTATATAAAAAATTATTACAAGATTTTATTTTTATAAAATTGAGATAATTATTTAATATATTTTATTCTTTCTATTATAGAATAGAATTCTATTTTTTAGTATGGGAAAATTTTTATGAAAGTATATTTAGTAGGAGGGGCTGTTCGTGATAGTTTATTAAACTTACCAATTAAAGATAGAGATTGGGTAGTAGTAGGAGGTACAAAGGAAATATTATTAAAAAAAAAATTTCAACAAGTAGGAAAAGATTTTCCTGTTTTTTTACATCCAGAAACACACGAAGAATATGCATTAGCAAGAAAAGAAAGAAAGTCTGGTAGAGGATATACTGGTTTTCATACTGAATTTGATTCTGATGTTACGCTAGAAGAAGATTTAATTAGACGTGATTTGACTATTAATGCTATTGCTAAAGACAAATACGGTAATTACATTGATCCTTTTCAAGGTAAAAAAGATTTAGAACTTCGATTGTTGCGTCATATTTCAGACTCTTTTATGGAAGATCCATTGCGTGTTTTACGTACAGCAAGGTTTGCAGCTAGCTTGGTTCATTTAGGTTTCCATATCGATAATAAAACAATGATTTTAATGTCTAAGATGGTAAAAAAAAATGAACTTTTATATTTGACTAAAAATAGAATTTGGAACGAAACTGAAAAAGCTTTTAAAACCTCTAATCCTCATGTTTATTTTCAAGTTTTACATGCTTGTCAAGCGTTATATTCTATTTTTCCAGAAATTTTTTTTCTATATGAAAGAAAAAGGTTTTCTTCTCCACTTTTTAAAAATCTATATAATAGCTGTTTTTTATCAATGGGTTTATCTAAAATACGTATTTTAACTAAAGATATTTCTATACAATTTTCTTATTTATGTCAATTTTTACCTCAAAAAACAGAATTTTCTTCTACAAAAAAAAATTATGATGAGTATGCTGCTGCACTTGTAAAACGTTTATGTAATCGTTTTAACGTTCCATTAAATATCCGAGAATTAGCAGTTTTAAATGCTGGTTTTTATGTATTTTTAAATTCGATTCACCATCAGTCTTCTAAAAACATTATTGATATGTTTTCAAAAATAGATGCTTGGAGAAAACCAGATCGAATCTACAAACTATCGTTTTTATCTGATTTTAATTTATTCCATCATAATCAGAATAAAACATTCAATTTTAAATTAAAAACTGGTTTTTTAAAAAAATGTTTTTTTATTATCAAAGATATTTCTGTTAAAACAATTTTGAATCGAGGTTTTAAAGGTTATAAAATTAGAAATGAATTAAATAAATTAAGAGTTAAAAAACTTGAATTATGGCGTATGAAAAAAAATATTTTTTTTAAAAAATAAATTTTTATTATTTATTTTAAAAAATAAATCAATCCTGCTATTATGAAACGATAAATTCCAAAAAAAATTAATGATACTTTGTTAAGTATCTTAATTAGTTTTTTTATGAATAAAAAAGAAACAAGAAAAGATACAGTAAATCCACCAAAAAAATATGGAATATATAACATATTAATATTATGAATATTTTTTATCAAATCTAAAATTGATGCTCCTGTTATCAACGGAATTGAAATAATAAAAGAAAAATTTATTGCAACTGAACGTTTTAAACCTAATAATATTGCTATTGCGATACTGGCTCCAGATCTTGAAAATCCTGGATATAAACATAAAGTTTGAAAACATCCAATAATTAATGATTGTACTAAATTTATATCGTTGATAGAATTAGTTTTTAATTTTTTTGGTTTAAAAATTTCAGCAATTATCAGAAAAAATCCACCTAATATTAATGCATACATAACATTAATGGGATGAAATAATAATTTAATTTTATTATAAAAAATTAATCCTAAAAAAATTGTCGGTAAAATAGAAAAAAGAATATGTGTATTTTTTGTTTTTTTGTTATTTTTTTTCATTGGCAATCGTAATATTTTTAGTATTTTTTTATAAAAAAATAAAAAAACCGCCAAAGTAGAGCCAAGTTGGACAAATATTTCTAATATTTTAGTATCTTTGTTCTCTATATCCAACCAATGAATAAAAATGATCATATGTCCTGTAGATGAAACAGGAAAAAATTCAGCTATCCCTTGTACTATTCCTACAGTAATAGAAATAATTATATTTTGAAGACAAAACATCTCTTTTCCTACCCTTATCTTAAAACGGTACTAAATAATAGCACCGTTTTTATATTAAAAATCAATTATATAAAGACATAATAACTGTTTTTCCAGCAATAATTGTACCTGATGATTTTTCTATTTTTTTAAATTTTTCTATATTAGATATTACAACTGGTGTTAAAATAGAATGAGCTTTTTCTTTTAATAAATTTAAATCAAATAAGATAATAGTATCTCCTATTTTTACTTTTTGATTGTCTTTTGCTACTTTTTTAAAACCTTCTCCCTTTAATTTTACTGTATCAATTCCAAAATGTACGAATAATTCTACTCCATCTTCTGAAATAATTGAAAAGGCATGCATACTATTTAGTATTTTTCCAATTGTACCATCGATTGGTGAAAGCATTTTATTTCCTGAGGGATTAATAGCTATTCCGTCACCGACAATTTTTTTAGAAAAAACAACGTCTGGTACATCTTCAATATTTATTATATCACCTGATAAAGGTGCTAAAATATCTATTTTTTTTGAATATTCAGGTTTTTTTTTATTAAAAAAATTAGACAAGAAACTCATTTTTTTCTCCTAAGTCTTTCTATAAATTAAATTTTTGTTTTTCCTTAAACAATAAATTTATTTAATAGATCTAAAATTTCTTTTGTAGTTGCTGCGTTTAATACTGTTTTAGCCAATTCTTGAGATTTTGAAAAAGATGTTTTACGAATAATTTCTTTAATTTTAGGAATGCTTGTTGAACTCATACTAAATTCATCTAAACCCATACCTAACAAAAGTGCAGTAACGCGTTCATCTCCTGCTAATTCTCCACACATACCGGTCCATTTTCCATGTAAATGTGATATATCAATAACTTTTTTAATTAATTTTAGAACAGAGGGACTTATAGGATTGTAAAGATGTGAAATTAAATCATTTCCTCTATCTACGGCTAAGGTGTATTGTGTTAAATCATTAGTACCAATACTAAAAAAATCAACTTCTTTTATTAGATGTTCTGCTATTATGGCGGATGCAGGGGTTTCTATCATAATTCCAATTTTAATATTTTTATCGAATATCAAATGTTCTTTTTTTAATTCAATTTGAAGTTTTTGAATTTCGATTTTTAATGTTCTAATTTCTTCTACCGATATAATCATAGGAAATAAAATACAGATTTTACCAAATGCAGAAGCTCTAAGAATTGCTCTTAATTGTGCATGTAAAATTTCTTTACGATCCATTGAAATACGTATAGCTCTCCATCCTAGAAAAGGGTTTTCTTCTTTTGGTAAATTCATGTATGGAAGATCTTTATCACCACCAATATCCATGGTTCTGATAATAACTGACTTATTTTCCATTGATTCTACAATTTCTTTATATGCTTGAAATTGTTCATTTTCAGTAGGAAGTGTACTTCTTCCCATAAATAAAAATTCTGTTCTATATAAACCTATACATTCAGCACCATTTTTTTTTGCTGAATCAATATCTTGAATATTTCCAATATTAGATCCGATTTTAATATTGTGTCCATCGGTAGTGGTTGCGTATAAATTTCTTAATTTTTTTAAATTTTCTTTCTTAAAAAAATATTTTTTTTCTACTTGTTTTTTTTCATTGATTTTTTGATCAGATGGATTAATAATAATTTCATTATTAATAGAATCTAAAATAATAAAATCGTTGTTTTTTACTCTTTTAGTTATATTTACAGTACCTACAATAGCTGGTATTTCAAGTGATCTAGCCATGATTGATGTATGTGATGTTGGACCACCTAAATCTGTAATAAATCCTAAAATATATTTTAAATTGATTTGTGCTGTTTCTGAAGGAGTAAGGTCTTTTGAGATTAAAATAACTTGATTTTTTATATTGTTTAAATCAACAATGCTAATGTTAAGTATATTTTTTAGTAAACGAGCACCAATATCTCTTACATCAATTGCTCTGTTTTTCAAATATTCATCTTTTATTTCTTCTAATGCTTTAGCTTGTCCTTCAATAATAAATTTAGTTGCTTCTGCAGCTGATATTTTTTTTTCTTTGATTAAATCAATTATTTCTTTTTCTAGTTCTTCATCTTCAAGAAGCATTATATGACCTTCGAAGATACCTTCTTTTTTCTTTCCAAATTTTTCGCCTGTTGCTATTTTTATTTCTGTTAGTTGTTTTACTGATTTTTTTCTACCGTCAAAGAATTTATTTATTTCTGTTTCGATGTTTTCAGTAGAAATAATTTTCCGGTTAATGACAATTTCTTCATTTTTTAATAAAAGTACATTGCCAAAAGCTATACCCGGTGATGCTAAAATGCCTGAAATCATAACATTACCTTAACTATAAAGTTCGTTTATTTTAGAGGGGGAAAACATAGAATGTCAGGCGAATATATTATTTTTTATAAAATAAATCCGGAAGTAATATAAAACCTCCGGTATTTTTAAAAAGTTTATAAATTATTTTTAATTATAATTTATTCTAGTTCTGTCATTATTTTAGATAAATGTTCAATAGCTTTTTTTTCATCTTTACCTTCTGCAGACAATGTAATAACGCTGTCTTTAACTAAACCTAACGTTTGAATTTTAAATAAACTTTTTGCATTAATAGATTTTCCGTTGTAAATAATATGAATATCGGAGAGAAAATTTTTCGCTTCTTTTACAAATTCAGCTGCAGGTCGAGTATGTAAACCATGTAAAGCGTTGATTTTAATTTCTTTTTGAAACATTTTTTTTCCTTAGGTAATATTAAGTTTATGAAATAATTTTAATATATTTTAAAATAAATATTTAATTTAAAATATTAAAATACAACTTCTATAATAAAAATTAATTTATTTCTTTTTATTAAAGAAGTTGTATTTTTAATAATGGTTTCCATTTTAGAATGATGTGGAAAATAGTTCTGTACTTAAATAACGTTCTCCAGAAGAAGGTAATATAACGACTATAGTTTTATTTTCAAAATTCTTTTCTTTTTGTATTTTTAAAGCTGCTGCTATAGCTGCACCTGAAGAAATTCCTGATAATATTCCTTCTTTTTTCATTATTTTTTGAGCGTTAAGTATTGCTTCTTTACTTGATACTGTAATTACTCTATCAATTAATGATAAATCTAAATTTTTAGGAATAAAACCAGCTCCTATTCCTTGTATTTTATGTAATCCAGGTTTTATTTCTTTTCCTGATAGAAATTGTGTAATTACAGGTGATTCTAAAGGTTCAACGGCAACGCTAATTAAATCTCTTTTTCCTTTTTCTATTTTTATATATCTTGTAATTCCTGTAATTGTTCCTCCTGTACCTACACCTGAAATTAATACGTCTATATTTTCATTGGTATCTCTCCAAATTTCCGGGCCAGTAGTTTTTTGATGTATTTCTGGATTAGCTGGATTTTCAAATTGTTTTAATAAAAGATATCTTTTTTTATTTAAAGATACAATTTCATTTGCTTTAGATATAGCACCTTTCATACCATATTTTCCATTTGTTAGTATCAAATTTGCACCTAAAGATTGTAGTAATTTTCTTCTTTCTATAGACATAGAATCAGGCATTATAAGAGTTAATGAGTAATTTCTTGCTGCTGCAACATATGCTAAAGCTATTCCTGTATTACCACTAGTTGCTTCAATTAGTTCTATATTTTTATTTAGATGTCCTTTTTTTTCTGCATTCCATATCATATTAGCACCAATTCTGCATTTCACACTAAAACTTGGATTTCTAGATTCTATTTTTGCTAAAATCTTTCCATTTCCTATATTATTTAAGCGAACAAGTGGTGTATTTCCGATAGTTAAAGAGTTGTCTTTATATATTTTATACATTTTTTCAATGCCTTAATGCTGATTTTTAGTTAATTTTTAATAAAAGTCATATTTTTTATCATTATATTTTATTTTAAATAATAATTTTTATAAAAATTATTTTTAATATATTAAGAAATATTTTTTTTAAATTTAAATATGTACTTAAAAAAAGTATTCTTAACATTTTTAATAAGTTAAATAGTTATTTATCTAGGTTATTTTTTTATATTATGATAAAAAATTACATAAAAAAATATTAATATTATTAATTTAAAAAATTTGTAATAATTAAATATTAATTTATTTTAATAAAAATCTAATATACTTATGAAACTGATTAAAAAAAAAATTGATAAGTTACGCAAAAAAATTTTAAAATATGACTATTTTTATCATAGTTTAGATCAGCCTATTATTTCTGACGCAGAATACGATTATTTATTAAGTCAATTGTATAATTTAGAATTAAAAAATAAAGAATTTATTACTGCCGATTCTCCTACTCAAAGAGTGGGTTCTAACTTAATTGAAAAATTTAAAAAAATAGTACATTTTTCTCCTATGTTATCTTTAGAAAACACATTTGATTTAAACGGGTTTTTAGAATTTGAAAATAGAGTTAAAAAATTTTTTGATAAAAATCGGTTAATAAACTTTTGTTGTGAGTTAAAAATTGATGGTATAGCTGTTAGTTTAATTTACGAAAAAGGTATTTTAGTTCGTGCAGCAACTCGTGGAGATGGTTATATAGGAGAAAATATAATAGATAATATACGTACTATAAAATCTGTTCCCTTAGAATTAAAAGGAGTTTCTATACCCAAAAGATTAGAAGTACGAGGTGAAGTTTTTATGTTAAAATCTGATTTTTTAGAATTAAATAAAGAACTTTATGTTAGTAAAAAAAAATCTTTTTCTAATCCTAGAAATGCAGCAGCAGGATCTTTACGTCAAATTAATCCAAAAATAACTGCTAAAAGAAAGTTAATTTTTATTTGTCATGGATACGGTTTATTTAAAGGAATGGAATATTTTAGAAGTCATTATGAAAGATTGATACAATTTTCAAAATGGGGTTTGCCAATTAATCAAGAAATGTTAATTTGTAAAAATCATGTGGAAATATTTGATTTTTATAAAAAAATTGAAGAAAGACGCTATTTTTTCAATTTTAATATAGATGGTATTGTAATAAAAATAGATTCAGTCGAATTACAAAAAAAATTAGGTTCTAATAATAAATTTCCTAGATGGGCTATTGCATTTAAATTTATTTCTAAAGAAGAAATTACCAAACTACGTGATGTAAAATTTCAAGTTGGTAGGACGGGAATAATTACACCAGTGGCATATTTTGATCCTGTTTGTATATCAGGAGCAATTATTAGAAAAGCTTCTTTATATAATAAAAATTCAATCGAAAAATTAAATTTACATATTAACGATTTTATTTTAATTCGTCGTTCCGGTGATGTTATACCTAAGATTGTCAGTGTGATCAAAAAAAACTGTTTTAAAAATCAAAAAAAAATACTTTTTCCTGTTTTTTGTCCAGTTTGTAATTCACGTTTAATAGAAAACAAAGAAGATAAAATAATACGTTGTCATGCTGGATTGATATGTAATGCTCAGAAAAAAAAGGCATTACATCATTTTTTTTCAAAGAATGCATTAAATGTAACTGGTTTAGGACCAAAAATTATTAATGAATTAATAAAAAAAAACATTCTTACAAATCCTATAGATATTTTTTATCTTACAAAATCTCAATTACAAAAATTAGACAAAATTAAAGAAAAAAAAAGTTTAAATATTATTAATGCTATTTTAAAAATAAAAAAAATTAGTTTGAAACGTTTAATTTTTGCTTTAGGAATTCCTTCTGTAGGCGAAGTGATAGCAAGAAAAATAGTTATAAATTTTAAAAAATTAGATAGAATAATTAATGCAACAATACTAGAATTAGAATCGATAAATGGTATAGGAAAAGAAATTGCCACTAATATATTTAATTATTTTTCGATTCTTTCAAATCGAGAGTTAGTAACTCGTCTTTCTGATAAGATATATTTTTTTGAAAGCAGCGAAATAAATTTAAAAAATAAAAGTTTTTTTAATAAAAGAATTGTTTTAACAGGTAAATTTATTTCTTTTTCACGTAGTGAATTAGCAGAAATATTAATTGAATTAGGAGCTAAATTGTCTAATAGTGTATCTAAAAATACAGATTTATTGATTTATGGAAAAAAAGCTGGTAGTAGTAAAATTTTTAAAGCGACTGAATTAAAAATTAAAACTCTTAGTGAGACTAAACTTAATTTATTGATTAAATAATTAAATTTTATTTTTATGGGTCGTGCAGGATTTGAACCTGCGACCAATTGATTAAAAGTCAACTGCTCTACCAACTGAGCTAACGACCCTGATATTTTTTTGGTGGGTGATGACGGACTCGAACCGCCGACCTCCTCCGTGTAAAGGAGGAGCTCTACCAACTGAGCTAATCACCCTTTTAATTATATTTATAGCTTTATTGTAAAGGTAAGAAAACTAGAGTCAATCTTTTTTTTTAAAAGAGTATTTGTTTGTTGTAAATTTAACCGTTCTGATGAAATAAGTATCTATAATTTAATATTTATAAAATTAATTTATAAAATTCAAAAAAATATATATAAAGTATATGAATAAGTTAAGTAAAAATTTTTAGTTTAAGGAATATATGAAAGTAAAAACTCGTTTTGCGCCTAGTCCTACTGGAAATTTACATATTGGTAGTATTCGTACTGCTTTGTATTCTTGGTTGTTTGCACGTCATTATAATGGAAAATTTGTTCTTCGTATAGAAGATACAGATTTTGAACGTTCTGATTTAAAATCTGTTAAATCTATTTTTTCTGGATTAGAATGGTTGGGACTAAATTGGGATGAAGGTCCTTATTTTCAGAGTAAAAGATTAGAAAGATATAAAGAAGTCATTAAAATTATGTTAGAAAAAGGCAATGCTTATAAATGTTTTTGTTCGTTAAAGAAATTAGAAGATGAAAGAACAAAACAAATTTCTAAAGGAGAAAAACCACGATACAGTGGAATCTGTAGAAATTTAGATCAGAGAAATGTTCTTAATAAGAATTATGTAATACGATTTAAAAATCCAATTTCTGGTAAAGTAACGTTTGAAGACAAAATTAGAGGAAAGATTGTTTTTCAAAATGAAGAGTTAGATGATCTTATAATTCAACGTTCTAACGGAATTCCCACGTATAATTTTTGTGTCGTAATAGATGATTTAGATATGAAGATTACTCATGTTATTCGTGGAGAAGATCATATTAATAATACCCCTCGTCAAATAAATATTTTAAAGTCCTTAAATGCTCAAATACCTATTTATGCTCATGTTTCAATGATTCTTAATGAAGAAGGGTGCAAATTTTCTAAAAGAAAAGATGCTTTAAATATTTTAGAATATTATAAAGATGGTTTTTTACCAGAAGCTTTACTTAATTATATAATACGTTTAGGTTGGTCTTATGGTAATCAAGAAATTTTTAGTATTTCAGAAATGCAAAAATTATTTAATTTAAAACAAATTAGTAAGTCTTCTAGTTCTATCAATATGAAAAAACTTTTTTGGTTAAATAAATACTATATCAATAATTTACCGTTAAATTATATTTCTAATCTTTTGAAATATCATATAAATTGCGAAAATATTAATTTAAAAAACGGACCTAATTTAGAATCTGTTTTAATCTTATTAAGAAATCGTTGTCATACCTTGAAAGAAATTGCTCAATCTTCTAGATATTTTTATGAAGAATTCGAAGATTTTGAAAAATCAGCTGCTGATCAATATTTAATTCCAGAAAATTATGTTATTTTAAAAAAGTTATATGAAAATATAAAAAAAATATCTATTTGGAAGAATGAAACATTATCTACAATGATCAAGAATAAATCTGTTAAACTTAAAACTCAATTAAGAAAAATAAGCATGCTATTACGCGTTGTATTAACAGGCAATATGTATTCACCCAATATAAGTTCTATAATTTTTTTAATTGGGAAAGAAAAAACTTTATTAAGATTAAAAAGAGCAATGGTCTTTATTGAAAATAATATTAATGATATAAATCATTTAGAAAAAAAATAATAAATTATTTTTATTTAAAATCTATTAATTATAAAAAATTTGACACATCTTCGTTTTAATAAGATTATGTTTAAGTTTTTATTTTTTAACATTTTTATTTTTTATAATTATATCTTATTCAATTTTTATCATTATTGATTTTAATAGAAAAATAAATTGACAGAATTAATGTGTTTTTATATTGTAATATTTTCGGGGCTATAGTTCAGAGGCAGAGCGTTTGCATGGCATGCAAGATGTCGGCGGTTCGATTCCGCCTAGCTCCAAAAAAAATGATTATACATTTTTTAAAAATTGTATTTTTTTTCAACTTTGTTGTATTTTTTTATCTTAGTTTAAGCTCATTAAAAAGTTTGATAAAAAAATAAAATAATATATTTATTAATTTTTCGTATTTTTAATATCAAAAAATTATACATTCAAAATTCTGTGCTAAATAAAGTACAAAATTTAGCACAGTATTTTAAGTTAAACTTGTTGATTCATTATCTCTTTATAAGCTGAAATAATTCTATTTCTTACTTGAATAGCTAATTCCATAGAAATAGAAGATTTTTGTAAATTTACCATTATATCATTTAAAGACATATCGGAATGATTTGATTGGAATTTTTCAATATTTTTTTTTGAATTATTTTGAATATTGCTTATTTCTCCTAATGCTGTTTGAAAATAATTGACAAAATCATGAGATTCTTTGCTTTTTTGTTTGTTTGTATCTAAAAAATCAATTTTTGTATAAATATTTTTATCGTGAATACTATCAATAAACATATCTTCCTCTAAATTTTTTTGTTTTTCAATACAATTTTAAAACATTATTGTATCTTTAATGAATATAAATGTTTTTATATATTTTTAATTTAGCAGGAAATGTTTTTATTTCAAGTGAAATTTATTATTTTTGATTCAATTATATAGTTAGGATTAACTATCAGATTAGGAAGATGTTATGAATTTCAGTACTATAGAAGAATCAGTTTCAGAAGAGAAAAAAAAATTTAATAATTTTTTATCTTATTTTTTTAAAAATTCGCGCGTTTTAATTATTTTATTCGTATTAGCTGTAATTACTACTGTTTCAATTTCTATATGGCGTAAATCTCCTGATTATCAAGTTTTATATAACAATTTATCTAACGAAGATGGAGAGATTATCATTGATCAATTAAATCAAATGAAAATACCCTATAAATTTTCTGAAAATTCTGGTCAATTATTAGTTCCAAAAAATAAAATTTATGAACTTCGTTTACAATTTTCTGAAAGTAATCCTCTTCATAGAGACATAGGTTATGAAATCTTAGATAAAGAAAGATTTGGAGTTAGTCAATTTGGTGAACAAATTAATTATCAACGTGCTTTAGAAGGAGAATTAGCTCGTACTATAGAAAAAATTAACATTGTAAAAAATGCAAAAATCCATATAGCATTCCCAAAAAATTCTTTATTTTTAGAAGATAAAAAAAAACCATCAGTTTCTGTTATTTTAAGTCTAAAATCTAATCGAGGATTAGATCACAGTCAAGTCAATGCTATACTGCATTTAATTTCTAGTAGTATATCTGATTTGTCTGTAGAAAACATAACAATAATAGATCAGTTTGGAAAACTGTTAAATAATTCGTCATTAGGTGTAAATCAAATTGATGATGTAAAATTAAGATATTCTGAAGAAATTGAATCTCGTTATAGAAATAGGATTAAAAATATTTTAGAACCTTTATTAGGATTAAATAATGTTCATGCTCAAGTAACCGCACAAATAGATTTCAATTCTCAAGAAAAAACACAAGAACAATATACACCTAATACAAATTACAAAAATCAAGCAATACGATCTCGTCAAAGTACTGTTAACGATAAGATCAAAAATAGAACAGAAGAAAATAAACCAGAAAAAGTTTTTTCTCAAAATAGTTTTTTTTCAAACAATAATTTAAACAATAAAAGATATCTTGATAATAAAATTAAAAAATCTGATATTATAAAAAACACTCAATCTTTAAATAATAATAACATTTTAAATTCCAATTCTGATATTAGTCATGATGATACAATAAATTACGAATTAAATCATAGTGTATCTCATACTAAAATGAATATAGGAGAAGTAAAAAGATTATCAGCTGCAGTTATAGTTAATTTTGTTAAAGATAAAAATGGAAAGTCAGTTCCTCTAAGTATAGAACAGATAAAAAAAATTAAAAATTTAGTATGTGAATCAATAGGTTTTTCTAAAATTAGAGGAGATAGTGTATATATTGTCAATGAATCTTTTGTTCAAAAAAACAAAAATCCTCCTGTTAAATTATTAAAAGATTCTAAGCAATCTAATTTTTCGAATACTTTTTTAAATTTAACACCGTGGTTTATTTCTGTTTTTTTTCTTTTTTTTCTTTTAAAAAAATGTTTTTTTTCTTCTTCAACAACTAATACTTCAAAAAATAATATTAAAAATCATAAATCATATAAAAATAAAAATGAAGAAGATTTAGAAAAAGATAAAAAAGAAAAAATTATTTCTCAATTAAAGGTTTCAAAAGATTTAAATACAGATAAATTAATTCATCAAATTTGCAATATATCTAATCAAAATCCACGTATTATAGCGTCGATTATTCGTCAATGGATGAGTGATAAAAAATGACTTTAAATGGTACTGAAAAAAGTGCACTTTTATTGATGTCAATAGGAGCTGATCAAGCATCAGAAATATTAAAACATTTAACTCCTTTTGAAGTTCAAGAATTAGTTACTTCTATGGTTAATATTAATCAATTTTCTAATACGATATTAAATACAGTATTATGTGAGTGCTATGATCTTTTTCTAAAAAAAAATAATTTAATTTGTAATAATGATGAAAACTATATTAGTGATATGTTGACTAAAACATTAGGAGAAAAACAAGGTCATATCTTATTAAATGAAGCATTAGAAATTCGTAATATTAAAATGTGTATTCAAGCATTTAATTATATGGAACCAGAAAAAGTAGTTTCTTTGTTAGAAAAAGAACATCCTCAAATTTTGACGACAATACTTATATATCTAGATAAAAATCAAGCGGCTAAGATTCTTTCGAGTTTAAGTGAAGAAAAACGTACTGAAATTGTTTTAAGGATTGCAGAATTTAATGGTATTGAAGAGTCTAATTTAATTAATTTAAAAAAAATAATTGATAATTTATCAAAAAGAAAAAAATTAATTTTTTCAGAAAAAGATGGCATAAAAACTGTTGCTGAAATTTTAAATTCTATGAAAATAGAATATGAACAAGATGTTTTAAAAAAAATTAATTTATTTAATAAAAAGTTAACTCGTAAAATTATTAAAGAAATATTTTTATTTGATAATGTAGTTAATATAGAAGATAAATATGTTCAATGTCTTATCGAAAACTTAGAAAAAGAAAAATTGTTTATTGCACTTCAGGATACTAGTATGTCTGTAAGAAATAAATTTTTTAAAAATATGGATATGGAAAAAGCAAAAAAATTATCTTTTTATTTAGAAAAAAAATCTTATATTTCTGATGTAGCAATAAAAAATGAACAAAAATTGATTTTAATGATGTTTAAAAATATTTTAGATAATGGTGTTTTTTCATTAAAAAACTTAGGAAAATATTATGTCTAATGTAGATATAAAAAAAAATTGGAAACCATGGTATCCAGAAGAAATATTTTTGAAAAAGTCGAAAAACAATAAAACTTATTTTTGGAATCTATATAAATTAACAGAAAAAGATTTTTTTACTAATATTGAAAATAAAAAAAATATCAATAAATTAAAAAACTCTTCTTTCAATAAAGAATCATATAATTTAGGTTTTCAGA
Source organism: Buchnera aphidicola (Rhopalosiphum padi) (assembly GCF_005080845.1). Classification (NCBI taxonomy): domain Bacteria; kingdom Pseudomonadati; phylum Pseudomonadota; class Gammaproteobacteria; order Enterobacterales; family Erwiniaceae; genus Buchnera; species Buchnera aphidicola. Next base: position 80,800 of record NZ_CP034858.1, read on the forward strand.
ACGGTATTAAAGAAAAAGAAAAAAAATATGTTTTATTCACCCATAATTTGAATCAATTATTATCTAATTTTAATGTTTCTATTTCTTTATTTGATAAAATGTTATTTACACGTTTACTAAAAACAGTATTAATAATTTCTTCTTATATAATTGGAAAAAACATCGAAATTGATGAAGCAATTTTATTAAAAAATATAAAAAAAATAATGAATAATGATAGTTTTTTTTTGAAAAAAAAACAGTTAATTGTTCATCCTAATAATAAAGAAATTTTAGAAAAAATAATAAATAATTCTATTCATAAAGATAAATGGGAGCTATGTTATGATAATAATGTAGATATTAATGGTTGTAAAATTCGATCAGAAAATGGTGATATAGATAATACTATTGATGCTAGATGGAAAGAATTATGTCGTCTTGTTTCAGAGGAATGTTGATGAAATTAAGATTTTCTGAATTATTAAACAATTTTTCTTTTTTTGAAAAGAAAATTAATAAACTTTCTGATTTTTTTTCTTATGGTCGTCTTGTTGGTGTTAATGGTTTACTTTTAGAAGTAGTTGGACTAAAAGCGCCAATTGGATCTCAATGTTTTGTTGAAAGAATAATAGATGGCAAAATTTTAAATATTCATGCTGAAGTAGTCGGTTTTAAAAAAGAAAAAACATTATTATTTTCTTTTGAAGAAACACATGGCATTTTTCCTGGTACACGAGTATTTTTAAAATTTTCTAAAAATACGAATTGTATTGTAAAAAAAATTCCATTAGGAATAGAGTTGTTAGGCAGAGTACTTGATAGTAAAGGTACACCTTTAGATGGACTTGCCAAATTAAATCCAAAATGTTTTTCTTTTATAGAAAATAATATCACTAATCCACTAAACAGAAAACCAATTACTAAAGTTTTAGATACTGGAATACGTGCTATAAATGCCCTTATAACTATAGGAAGAGGTCAAAGAATAGGAATTTTTTCCAGTTCAGGTATTGGAAAAAGTATTTTATTAGGCATGATAGCAAAATATACAAAGGCCGATGTAGTTGTTATTAGTTTAATTGGAGAACGAGGACGAGAAGTAAAGGATTTTATAGAAAATATACTTGGTTCAAATGGATTATCTCGATCTGTAGTAATCGCTGCTCCTGCCGATGTATCTCCTTTATTACAGATAGAAGCTGCGTCATATGCTACTAGCATAGCTGAATATTTTCGTAAAAAAAATAAACATGTTTTATTGATTATGGATTCTTTAACTCGTTATGCAATGGCACAAAGAGAAGTTTCATTATCTTTAGGAGAATTACCTATATCTAAGGGATATCCATCTTCTGTTTTTTCAAAAATTCCTATTTTAATAGAACGTACAGGAAATGCAAATAATTATGGTTCTATTACTTCATTTTATACAGTATTAACTGAAAGTGAAGAAGATCCTCAAGATCCTATTTCTCATCTTTGTCGTTCTATACTAGATGGACATATTATATTATCTCGATATTATGCTGAATTAGGACATTATCCAGCAATTGATATTGAGACTTCTATTAGTCGTGTAATGCCTAATATTATTAGCAATAAACAATATTCTCAAGCTTGTTATTTTAAAAAATTAATTGCTTCTTATCAAAGAAATAGAGATTTAATAAAAATTGGTGCGTATTTAAAAGGAACTGATCCAATTTTAGATCATGCTATTAAAATATGGCCTATATTAGAAAAATTTTTACAACAAAAACAATCAGAAAAAAGTAATTATTTATCTTCCTGTGAAGAATTAAATCAAATATTTATTTAATTTTTTTATTTGAGAACTTAATAGGATATTTTTTTATGAAATATAAAAAAAATTTATTCTCTATTTTAGAGAATATAGAAAAAAAAAATATAGAAAAACATACAATAAATATTAAAAATTTATATCTTCAAAAAGAAAAATACGTTAAACAATTAGTTTTGCTAACAGATTATAAAAATGAATATTTAAAAAAATTAAAAAGTAAAATAGAATTAGGAATATGTTTGTATCAATGGAGAAATTATAATAATTTTATTTTTATGTTGTATTTTCTTATTAAAGATAATGAAAAAAAAATTAAAAAATATCAAAGTATTTTGGAAGAAAATTTAAAAAAATGGTCTAAAAATCAAATCAAATTAAAAACTTGGAATTATCTACAAAAAAAACATAGTAAAAAAGTAATAAAAAAAAATTTGTTAGTAGAACAGATGCTCGCTGATGAATTTTCTCAATTAAAAATTTTTGAAAAAGGAAGCCGTTATAATGTTTAAATATCCTGATAATATAGTTTTAGAAGGAAAACTATCAGATAATCAACATTATAATTTGACTTCTTTAAACTTTTCGTCTAAATCTAATTTTAATGAATTAAAAAAAATTTTTATTAATAAAGAAATTGAGTTTGATAATGTTTCTACAAAAGAAAAAAAAGAAAATAATGAAAATATAGTATCTATTAATTTTGTTATCACTAATTTAATAAATATTTTAAATAAAAAAGATACAATATTTAATTGTAGTATTAAGAAAAATTATAAATATAAAACTATACAAAAAAAAAATATAGATAAAAATTTTAAATTAAAAAAATATAAAAAAATAAGTCTAGAAAAAGAAAATAATACAAAAAAAAATGAAAAATTTATAGTACATCCAATATTTAAAAAATCGATAAAAGTTAAAAATCAATTAAATGAATTTAAACAAATTAATATATTTAATAATTTTAAAAATAAATATTTCTTCAGAAAAGATAGATATTTGGATATGAAATCCAATCAAAATATTGTTCCAGATAATAAAATTTTAACATCTTTTAAAAATTATAAAAATAATAAACCTAATTTGTTTTTTTTAAAAAATGTAAATAAAATCAGTAATATAACAACTTATGAAACGAATACTATCAAGGATAGTAAGAATAAAAAATATTTTAAATTTGACACTAATGCATTAGAATTTCTTAATTCAAAAAAAAACGATAAGTGGAAAAAAGCAATTAATCATCAAATATTGCTTTCTATATCAAATAAAGAAAATAAAGCAGAGATATTTTTTAAACCAGAATATTTTGGTTCTGTAAATATAAAAATTAAAATGAAAAATGATCAAGCAACATTAAATTTTATTTCCAGTCATAATGAAATTAAAGTTTTTTTAAAAAATTGCATTCCATTTTTGAGAAATGCGCTAATTAAAAATGGCATTCAATTAGAAAAAATTAATATTTATAACTCTTCTTTTTCAAAGACAAACATTTCTAAAAAAAATAAAAACATAACAAAAAATTGTCTTTTTGATAAACATAAATTAAAAAAAACATCTGATTTTCAAGAATATTACATAAAATTAATTCAGTATAAATTAATTGATATGTACGTTTAAAAAATAAATATATAATATATTTTAAAGTGAAAATTTTAATTACATTTTTAATGCTTAAGAAATTAGCATTTAAGATAATTTTTTAATAACTTTTACCTATGAGGTGCTTTATAAATGGGCAAAAGTACTAATTTAGATAATAAACATAAAATAATTTATAAAAGAGAAAAAAACTTAGATGAGTTTTTAACTCAAAGTGAAATAAAAAAATTAGAAAAAATTAATCAAAAATTTATAAAAAAAATAATAATGATTTTTTCTACTTTTATTAAAAGTGATATCGAATTAAATTTTCATACAGTAAAGATAAATAGTTATACAAATGACGATAAAAATTTTCACTATTTATATTCTAATTCTCTAAAAATAAAACCTTTAGAAAAAAAATCTTTTATATTTTTTTCACCTAATTTACTATCTGTTTTTATAGATTTTTTATTTGGAGGTAATGGTAATACTATAAATAAAATAGATATAAAAAAAGAAATTACTTATTCAGAAGATTTTGTTAACAAAAAAATAGTAGAGTTTATCATAGATACTTACTGTAAATCTTGTAAAGATTTTTTTTATATAGATATAAAATTTCTTAATTTTAATATCATTGACTTAAAAAAGAATTTTTTTTCTACAAATAATCCTTTTATAACTAATTATTTTGATTTCAATTTAAATGGTATAAAAGTATTTTTCAGTATTTTAATCCCCCTTTCAATAATAAAACAAAAAAATAAAAAAATAATCACTTCGTTAGATACAAATATATCTTCAAAAAATACAATTTTAAAAGAAAATATTTTTATTGAACATGTATGTGAAATTGAACTAGATGTTATTGTAGAACTTATCATATCTTCTGTTCCCAAAAATAAATTTGATAATTTACGCGAAGGAGATGTGCTTTTAATTGAAAACCCTGAAAAAGTTACAGCATACATAGAAAAAAAGCCAATTTTTTCAGGAAAACATAAGATTTTTGATGGAAAATCTATTATTTTTTTAGAAAATTTTTTTAATTAGAACTTTAAAAAAAATTAATATAAGGAAAATTTTAATGAATAAAGTACAAAAAAAAGATAATTTTAACAAATTTGACAATGATAATATAAAAAAAAATAATGATAAAAATTTTAATAAAGACTTAATTGATGAAGACAAAAGAAAAAAATTAAATAGTTCTAATAACGAATTATCAGACGAAAAAAAAATACTTTTCGATATAGCAATTAATATGACTATAGAATTAGGAAAATCAAAAGTAAAATTAAAAGATTTACTAAATTTTTCAAAAGGAAGTATGTTATTCTTAACAAGAAAAAAAGAAGATCCTCTAAAAATTTTTGCGAATAATAAATTAATTGCTTTAGGAGAAATTGTATTTTTAGACAATAAATATGGTATTCGTATTATTAGTATGAATGATTCTTTCAATTATGTTAATACACCAGTTTGAATTTTTATGAAAAATAATGTGTATTCACAAATAGCACCAAATATATTTGAAATAATTTTTAATACTACAAATATTTTTCATATAATGAGCTCATTATTTGAAATATTACTATTAATATTGATTTTAAGTTGGATTTTAAAGAAAATTTCTTTATTAAAAATAAATAAAAGAAATGCTTATATAAAAACTATTGATAGAATATCTCTCGGACCTAATGAGTCTATTGTTATTATCAAAATTGAAGAAATAAAATTAGTATTAGGAATAACAAAAAATCATATTACTCATCTATATACGTTATCATCTAATTTAAAAGATGATTTAGTTGATAAAAAAAAAGAAATCATTTTACCAACGAAACATTTTGACGATTCTTTAAAAATTTTTGCTAAAATATTTTGGAAAAAAAACAATGTTTTATCGAATTATTCCATTCGTTTTCTTATTTTTATTTTGTCCATTAGTTTATGCTGATATTCCTGGTCCAACGAGTCATATTTTAAGTGATGGAAGTCAAACATGGTCTTTGCCAGTACAAACTTTAGTTTTTTTAACTTCATTAACTTTTCTTCCTGCATTTCTTTTAATGATGACAAGTTTTACGAGGATTATTATTGTTTTTGGTTTGTTACGAAATGCTTTGGGAACTCCATATGCACCACCAAATCAAATATTACTTGGTTTAGCACTTTTTTTAACTTTTTTTATTATGTCTCCTACTTTTGATAAGATTTACAAAGAAGCATATCTTCCTTTTAGTCAAGAAAAAATTGATATGGATGAAGCTATTATTAAAGGTTCAATTCCGTTAAAAAAATTTATGTTAAATCAAACAAAAACTTCTGATTTAGAATTATTTTCTAAATTAGCACATATTTCTTCTTATAAAAATAAAGAAGAAATACCAATGCGTATTTTATTACCTTCATTTATTACTAGCGAATTGAAAACAGCTTTTCAAATCGGCTTTACTATTTTTATACCTTTTTTAATTATTGATTTAGTTATTGCTAGTGTTTTAATGGCTTTAGGTATGATGATGGTTCCTCCATCAACAATATCTTTACCTTTTAAACTAATGCTATTTGTTTTAGTAGATGGATGGCAATTATTAGTAACTTCTTTATCACAGAGTTTTAAAATTTAATTTTGTATAAAAGAATTTTTTATATAATAAAGGATTTTTTATGACACCAGAATATGTAATGGGATTATTTCATAGTGCTATGAAAGTTACGTTAATGCTTGCATCTCCCTTATTATTATCTTCTTTGGTTAGTGGATTGATTATTAGTATATTACAAGCAGCTACTCAAGTAAATGAACAAACTCTTTCTTTTATTCCTAAAATAATTTCTATTTTACTTGTAATAACTATACTTGGTCCTTGGATGTTAGGTGTTATGTTAGATTACATGCATAACTTATTTTACAATATACCATTGATTATTATAAAATAATGTTAACGTTTAATAATTTAGAATTAGCAATTTTTATCAGTGATTTTTTTTGGCCTTTAGTTCGAATTTTAGCGTTTTTTTCAACGGCACCTATTTTTAATGATCAAAATGTAAATAAAAAAATTAAAATAATTTTATCTATTTTGATTGTTTTTTTAATAAAACCCTTTTTACCTAAAATACATATAGAATTATTTTCTGTTATAGGTTTATTTTTATTGTTCCAGCAAATTTTAATTGGTATAGTTTTGGGATTAACCTGTCAATTTTTATTTGCTGCATTTAATTTATCCGGAGAAATAATAGGTTTACAGATGGGTTTATCTTTCGCTAATTTTTTTAATGTAAATCGAAATATAGGTACTTCTATAATATCGCGTTGGTTAAATGTTTTAACTTTGTTTTTCTTTTTAATACTTAATACTCATCTTTACTTAATTTTTATGTTAATAGATAGTTTTTATAGTATACCAATTGACGTTAATTTTTTCAATTCTAACATTTTTTTTGTTTTATTAAAGTTTTCTGGTAGTATTTTTTTAAATGCTCTTATATTTATTTTACCAATTATGATTTTTTTATTGTTGTCTACTCTAATCATGAGTATTTTAAATCGTTTATCCCCTCAAATATCTATTTTTTCCATTGGATTTCCATTAAATTTATTGATAGGAATGTTAATGTTATATTATTTAATGTCTATTTCTTTTCCTTTCTTTAAAAGTTTACTTAATCAATTAATTTCATTTACATCCTATACATTTTTAAAAATGTAGTTTTTATTAAATTAAGAAATATATTTAATTTTACTAAAATAAAGTTAAATTTTAAAAAAATTTTTATTTATAAAATAAAGTATAATTTTTTATAAAATTATACTTTAATTTAAAAAAATTGATTTTTATTATTTAATTTTTCCTTCATTATATAAAATATGTTTTCGAATAACAGGATCATATTTTTTTAATTTTAATTTTTCTGGAGTATTTCTTTTGTTTTTTGTAGTAGTATAATAGTGACCAGTTCCTGCAGAAGAAATCATTTTTATTTTTTCACGATTTTTTTTAGCCATAATATTTGACCTTTATTTTTTTATAGTATTTATTTCTTTTATTATTAATTCTATTCCTTTTTTATCAATACAACGCATACCATGAGCTGATATTCGTAGTCTAATAAATCTTTTTTCTTCAGGAATCCAGAATCGATGATATTGAATATTTGGTAAAAATTGTCTTTTTTTTGCATTCATAGCATGTGATCGATTGTTACCAATCATTCTTTTTTTTCTTGTAACTTGACATATACGAGACATTTTATGTTTTCCTAATTTTAAAAATTTAAAATTAATTTATTTTTTAAAATTTGATTTTTTTATTAAATAATATACTAACATAGTATAAATTACTATAATAGTTGTTTGCTATGCATTTGATTTTTTGAAAAAACAAGTAAATATATTTTTAATGTCTAAAAGATGTTTTATAAAAATATTAGGATTAATATTAAATTAGGATTATTTATATGAATTTGTATCAGAGATATTTATCTAAATCTTTGATTTTTATTTTTAGTTTATTTTTTTTAATATTATTCTTTTTAGAAAGTAGTATAGGGTTTAAATGGTTTTTTAATTTTACTAATTATTTTTTTATAGGATTGAAAACAGAAGAAATATCAGGAAATTGGCGTAATTTTACGTTAAAAAAAATTAGTTTTAATATTTTAGAAACATCTATTAAAGCTAGTAGTATTACTATTATAATAGATCCAATATCTTTGTTTAAATTTTCTACTGTTTTAAAAAAAATAGAAACAAAGAACTTAATTATTTCTTTAAATAACACTGAAAAAATAGTTTTAAAAAATAATTTTCTAAAAGAAAAAAAAATAAAAAATACTCTTTTTTTTAAACATTCCTTGATTTTAAGAAAAATATATTCTGATAAAATTTTATTAAAAATACAAAAAAAAAATATATTTTTGTTTGGTATATTTAGTGGACTAAAATTAAGTAATAATACTTTAACTTTATTTCCTACTAAAATTAATTCAATTCACATTGATTCATCAATTCATAATATAAAAAATATTTCTGATAAAAAAAGTAATTTTTTTATTAGAAAAGATATTTTTTGTAGAAAAAAAATAGATAGTTTTTTGTCTTTTTTTTCAAATTATAAAAATTTTTTTATTCCTATAGATATAAATATAATAAATTTAAATTGTAATCAATTAAAATATTTTAATAAAAAAATTTTAGATATTTATAGAATAAAAGTAAATGCTCAATTAAAAAAAAATATTTTAAAAATAAAAAATATCCAAATATATTCAAAATTTTTTAAAATAAAATCTCAGGGTAAAATTTTTTTTAGAAATAATTTTCCTATTTTTTTTATAGTAAAAAATAAAATATCAACAAATATTTATAATAATAAAGTTATGAATATTTTATTTAAAGGTACTATTAGTAATAAATTTACATTTAATTTAAAATCAACTAACTTGTTTAAGTTTAAAATCAATGGAGATATATCATTAGATGATTTAAATTATCCTATTGATATAAATTTACATTTTGATCATCTTTTTTTTACTATAAGTAAAAAATTAGTATTAAGTTCAAAAAATTTTAATCTTGTTTTAAAAGGACAAATTAACAATTATCTTGTATCATTAAAAAATATTGTTAATATTTCAGGTATACCATCTTTTTTTATTAATATTTCTGCGGTTGGTAATTTAAAACACATTGTTTTAAAAAAAATTAATTTTTTTCCTTTTTTTCAAAAAATTAAAAGCAAAAGATTTATAAAATTAAAAAAAGAAACAGATTACAATCAGTACATCTCTGAATTAGTAGGGAAAATAAGTATATTATGTGATTTAGATAAACAATCTAACAACATTTTTTTTCCTAATTTTCATTTTCAAGGAGATGTAATGAAAAAGAAAATATCTGTATTAGGTTCTTTATATTATCAAAAATTAAATGGTATAAAAATTCCTAGAATAAATTTTTTATTAGGAAAAAATAAAGGATATATATCTGGTTCAATATCAAAAAAAATTAATATTCATTCATCGATTCATGCTCATAGTTTAAACTACTTTCTACCAAATTTAAAGGGTGTAATAAAAGCTACTTTAAATTTATATGGTTTATGTTCTGTTCCTTCTATTTCTAGTGTTATTTTAGGTGAAAGAATAAATTGGAAGAACATTTTAAATTTAAATAGTATTAAAATATTGACTAATGTAAATTTCAAAAAAACTTTTTCAAAAAATTTTTATGCTGATATTAAAAAAATACGTTTTTCAAAATTTTATATTAATTCTTTGAATATTCAAGCTAATTGGAATAATATAAATCAAAAATTTTCTTTATCGTTAAAAAATAAAAAATTATCTATAAAATTAATTTTAAATGGCTATTTTGATAAAAAAATAGGAATTTGGAAAGGTTTTTTAAAAAAAATAGATATTAAAACTCCTTGGGGTCAATGGATTATAAAAAATTGTCCTTTAATGTCTTATTATACTAAAAATAGCATTAATTTTCATAATATAACAAAAACAAAAAATGTTTTTTATTCTGTTATTCATAATATTCAAAACTCATTATTTAAATTAATGCAGCAATCATCTATAAAACTTCAAACTGATTTGTTTTTTAATACAAAATTTAAATGGAAGTTTGGAGAAAATATTTCTAGTTTGAAGCTTTCTTTAAAAGGTAATAATATAAAAATAGAAAAAAAAATAAAAGAAAGAATACTGATTGAAAAAATAAACTCTTTAAATTTATATGTTAATTTTAAAAAAAATAATTTTATAACAAAATGGATGATAAAAAAATCACGAAATCCATTAAAAATCAATGAAATATCTGGTTTTTTAAACATATATGATTTTTTTCATAAAAAAAAAATAGAAGGAAAATTTTTCTTATCTGATTTTTCTTGTTCTTTTTTAAATTTTTTTACAAATTTTTTTACAAATATTCAAGGAAAATTTTCAGGAAATATAAATTTTTTAGGAACTGTATATCAGCCTCAAATATCGGCTGATATTAATTTTCAAGATGTGTATATTAAAAGTGATAATATATTTAAATATATACTTTTGTTTTTTTATTCTTTTCCAAAAAACATAGAAAATATTAAAATTAATCAAGAAATAATAATGAAAAAAGGAAATATATTATTTAGATTAAATTCTGTTATTAAAAACAGTATCTCTAACTTCAAATGGAATATTTTCTTTAATAGTAATAAAATAGAAATTGTGCTTGTTCCTAAAATAAAGTTAAATTTTTCTTCTAAATTAAGTTTATATTACTTTTTATCGAAATATGATTTAATTGGATATTTAAAATTTTCTTTTTTTTCATTTAAAATTAACGAAAAGAACTTTTTATTTTGAAATAAAAAAATATCTCTTTTTTTAAAGAAGAAAGAATATATCTTTTTTATAGAGATTTATTTTTCTTAGCACGATTGTATGAATTATGAATTTCTAACTTTGCTTCTTTATGATCACCCCATCCTATAATTTTTACCCATTTTTCTTTTTCTAATTTTTTATAATATTGAAAAAAATGTGAAATTTGTTTTTTTAATAGTTCTGATATATCTGATATATCATTTATATTCTCATATTCTTTAGAAACCTTGCTATTTGGTACTGCTATAATTTTTGCGTCGTCTCCTGATTCATCGTGCATTTTTAATATTCCAACTGGTTTACAATTGATAACAACATTAGACTGAATCGGATATGGAGAAGGTACTAAAACATCTAATGGATCACCGTCAAGTGACAAAGTTTCATTAATATATCCATAATTACATGGATAGAACATTGGTGTAGATATAAAACGATCCACGAAAAGAATACCTGACTTTTTATCTACTTCATATTTAATAGGAGAAGAATTTGATGGTATTTCAATTATAACATATATATCATTTGGTATATTATTACCAGCTTTAATCGAGTTGAAATTCATTATGAATACATTCCTAATATTTTTTAAGTAAGATTAAATTCTATACGAAATTAAAGAAGAAAAATAATTAAATTTTATTAAAAAAGTAATTTGTTTTGGATAATTAGTATTTTTTTTATATAATTATCTTTACTAAAAATAGTTTTATTAGTGAATATATATTTAAGGAGTTATAAATGCAATTAGTAAATCAAATAGAAAAAGAAGAAAATTTACTTATAAATACAGTAAAAAATACTCTTCTTCTAGCTCAAGAAAAAGTCAATTTTTCTATTGAAGTTTTTGTAAAAAAGACTATAGGTATAAGTGTTAACATAAGAAATAGTATTGTTGAAAATGTAGAATTTAACAGCGATGGTGCACTTTTTATTACAGTTTATAATAAGTTTTCTAAAGGTATTGCATCATCTAAAGATTTTAGTATAAATGGTATAAAAAAAATGTTAGAAATCGCAATTGATATTTCTAAATATTCTTCTTCTGATTTTTTTTCAGGATTACCAGATATAGAATTACTATGTTGTAAAGCTCCAGATCTTGACTTGTTTCATCCTTCTGAATTGAATATTAAAAATGCAATTAGTTTTGCTTCTATATCAGAAAAAGAAGCTTTTAAATTCGATAAAAGAATCATTAATAGTGAAGGTAGTTTTTTTAGTAATCATATTACAATAAACGTTTTCGGTAATAGTTTGGGTATGTTAGAAAAATATAAATCGACTCGTTATTCTAACTACAATTGTATGATTGCAAAAGATAATAATATTATGCAAAGAGATTTTAGTTATTCTACTTCAAGAAAATTAGATGATTTAGAAAAACCAGATTTATTAGGTCGAAAAACTGCTAAAAATGCTATATCTCGATTAGGTTCTAAAAAAATCAATACTATAAAATGTCCAATCATTTTTTCAAAAGAAATGTCTTCTATTTTTTTTTCTCATCTTATTTCAGCCATTAGTGGTGATAATGTTTATCGAAAATCGACTTTTTTACTTCATGATTTAAAAAAAAGAATTTTCCCTGAATGGTTGCATATTGAAGAAAACCCTCATATTAGAAAAGGATTGGGAAGTAAACCTTTTGATAGCGAAGGTGTATCAACAAGTATTAAGAGTATTATTAAAAATGGAATTCTACAAACTTGGTTATTGAATACTTATAATGCTCGTAAATTGAATTTAACAAGTACTGGCAATTCTGGAGGCATTTCCAACTGGTTAGTTTCAAATAAAAACATATCTTTTAAAGAATTATTAAAGACAATGAAAACGGGTTTACTGGTAACCGAATTAATGGGACAAGGAGTTGATATTGTTAGTGGTAATTATTCACGTGGAGCAGTAGGTTTTTGGATTGAAAATGGGATAATTAAACATCCAGTAAATGAAATTACTATATCTGGTAATTTAAAAAATATGTGGACTAATATTCTTAGTATTAGTAATGACATTAATATGTATAGCAATATTCAATGTGGTTCAGTATTACTGTCTGAAATTCAAATTTCAGGAAATTAATGTTTTATTTTTAGATAAAATTTCGAGTAAAAAGGTAATAAACTTATTACCTTTTATGTTTTTTATTTTTAAGAAGTTGACCTATAAGCCGGGTTCTGTTTTAACAGTCATTCATCTAGATTAGTAATCACTTACTAATTCAAGCAGCCTACCCAGGTTTTTTTTAAGTACGAGCAATACAAATAACCTATATTTGACTTTGCTCCAGGTGGAGTTTACCTTGCCATAAATTGTTGCCAATTATGCGGTGTGCTCTTACCACACCTTTTCACCCTTTCCTTATTACTTAAAAAAAGAAAACAAGGTGGTTTTTTTTCTGTTGCACTTGTCATAAGCTCACGCTTTCCAGGTGTTACCTGGCACCTTGCTCTATGGAGCCCGGACTTTCCTCTCTTTAGTTTAAAAACTAAACAGCGACTGTTTAGTCAACTTCAAAAAAAGAAATTATATATCATTTTAATAAAAATGTCACTTATCTTCTTTTTTTATTGCATATTGATATAAATTATTTTTTTTTATTTCATGTATTTTAGAGGTAATTAATACAGATTGTTTTAATGAAAGAACATTTCTTAAAATTTTTAATGTACTTATTGCTTTTTCTGAAACATCTTTATTTTTTAATTCTTTAAAACCATCTATAATAATTACTATTTCTCCTTTATTACAGTGATTCTTATCTTCTTTGAGCCAAAATAGCATTTCATTAGCTTTTGCCCCATAAATATACTCCCATTTTTTTGTAATTTCTCTTGCAATTACTAAATATCTATTTTCATCAATTTTTTCTATAATGTCTTTTATACTTTGAAGTATTCTATGTTTCGATTCATAAAAAATTATTGTTCTTGTTTCTTTTTTTAAAGATTTTAATAAATCACATCTTACTTTTTTTTTAGAAGGAAGAAATCCTTCATAGCAAAAACGATTAGTAGATATTCCAGAAGCACTTAGTGCTGTAATAGCAGCACAAGGTCCTGGAAGAGGGATAATTTTAATGTTTAAAGAACGGCATTGTTTTACTAAAAAATATCCTGGATCATTAATAACTGGTGTTCCTGCATCAGATACCAATCCAATTTTTTTTCCTTCTTTTAATTTTTTAATTACATAATGACTTTGTTTTTTTTCATTGTTTTTATTTAAAGATATTAAAATATTTTTAACATTGTAATGTTGTAGTAAAATATTAGTATGATAAATATTTTCAGCAGCTATTAAATTGACGTTTTTTAATGTTTCCACAGCACGATAAGTAATATCAGATAGATTGCCAATAGGTGTCGGAATAATATAAAGAATACCAGTAGTATTAAATGAATTCACTTTTTTTCCCAGATATATTTTTACAATAAAAAAATTAGTAATTTATTATATAAACAATATAAGATTTAAATTTTTTTTTATATGTAAATTTGATATTAAATAATAATTATAAGGTATTTTAAGTGAAACGAGTCGTGATTACAGGATTTGGTATCATTTCAAGTATTGGAAATAATAAAAAAGAAGTTTTAAATTCTTTATATAATGGTATTTCTGGAATTACATTTTCAGAAGAAATGAAAGAATCAGGTATGCGCAGTCAAGTTTGGGGGAATATAAAATTAGAAGATAAAAATTATTTAAAAAAAAATAAAATCTTTCGTTTTATGAATGATGGATCTATTTATGCTTTTTTATCAATGGAGCAAGCAATTAAAGACGCTAATTTAAAAACTAAACAATATCAAAAAAATCCGCGTATTGGACTTATTGCAGGTTCTGGAGGAGGTTTTCCAAAACACCACGTAAGGGGTATAGATGCAATGAGAAGTAATAGAGGTTTGAAATCTGTTAGTCCTTATATTGCAATTAAAGCTATGAATTCTGGGATATCTGCTTGTTTGTCAACTTTATTTAAAATATATGGAGTAAATTATTCTATAAGTTCAGCTTGTGCTACTTCCGGACATTGTATTGGTAATGCATTTGAATTAATTAAATTTGGTAAACAAGATCTTATTTTTGCAGGTGGTGGTGAAGAGGTAAGTTGGGAATTAGCATGCGAATTTGATGCAATGAAAGCACTTTCTAGTAATTTTAATAATACTCCTGTTAAATCATCACGTGTTTATGATATAAATCGTGATGGTTTTGTCATATCTGGTGGTGGAGGTATATTAATTATTGAAGAATTAAATTATGCTTTATCTAGATCTGCTCATATTTATGCTGAAATTATTGGATATGCCGCAACGTCTGATGGTAAAGACATGATTGTACCTTCAGGAGAAGGAGCTACACGCTGTATGAATTTAGCAAAAAAAGAAAATAAAGTATCATTTATTGATTATTTGAATGTTCATGGGACTTCTACTAAAGTTGGTGATTTAATTGAGTTAGAAGCAATTAATAAATCTTTTTTTCATGAAAAAAAACCTATAATTTCAGCAACAAAATCAATGACCGGTCATGCTTTAGGCGCATCTGGTGTACATGAAATTATTTATACATTGTTAATGATGAAGTATAATTTTATAGCTCCTTCAATTAATATTGAAAAACTAGAATCTTATGCTGAGAACATGAATATTGTACAAAAAACTTTTCATAAAAGAATTAAAACAGCGATGTCTAATAGTTTTGGATTTGGTGGCACTAATGTTTCTTTAATATTAAAAAGGTATTAGTTGTTTTCATAAAAAAATATTTTTTGATGTTTTTAATTCAGAATATGTTTAATACTTTTTAAGTAAAATATGTGTTTTACATATAATTTTAATTTCTAATTTATAACAGTAATGTTTAAATTTTTAAATATAAAGGATAGCAAATGAATCAATTAAATGCATTAAAAAAATTTACAACTATTGTTGCTGATACAAGTGATATAGAATCTATTTGTAAATATAAACCAGAAGATGCAACTACTAATCCATCTTTGATACTTAAAGCTGTTAGTTCAATTAATAATAAAAAATTTATTGATCAAGCAACAGAATATGCTAGAAAAAAAGGTGGTTCTCACGATGATAAAATAGTAAATGCTAGCGATAAAATTTTAGTTGATCTTGGAGTGGAAATTTTAAAGTATATACCAGGTTACATTTCTAGTGAAGTTGATGCTCGTTTATCTTTTAATAAAGAACAATGTATTTTAAAAGCAAACAAAATCATTAATATGTATGAAGAAAAAGGTATTTCTCGAAATAGAGTATTAATTAAATTAGCAGCTACATGGGAATGTATAAAAGCAGCAGAAGAACTTAAAAAAAACAATATTTCTTGTAATTTAACTCTTTTGTTTTCTTTTGCTCAAGCTCGCGCTTGTGCAGAATCAAATGTATTTTTAATATCTCCTTTTGTTGGTCGAATTTATGATTGGTATGTATCTCAAAACTTGATATCAAAAGATTCTTCTGATCAGGATCCAGGTGTTTTATCTGTTTGTAAAATTTACGATTTTTATAAAAAATATGATTATAAAACTATAATTATGGGTGCAAGTTTTCGAAATATTGAACAAATCTTATCCCTTTCAGGATGTGATCGATTGACTATTTCACCTATTTTGTTAAAAGAGCTGCAATCCAGTAATAAAAAATTAAATAGAAAACTATCTCCTCCTACTGCATTTTTAAATCCTCCTATTCCTCTTACTGAAGCAGAATTTAGGTGGGAACATAATCAAGATGAAATGGCTGTTCAAAAATTATCAGAAGGTATACGAAATTTTGGAAAAGATCAATTATGTTTAGAAAAAATTTTTTCTAAATTAATATAAATTTTTAATAAAATATTATATTTTTTTTGATTTTGAATTTGGAGAAATATTTATGTGTTTACAAAGAGAATTAGCAAATGCAATTCGTATGTTAAGTATAGACGCTGTTCAAAATGCAAAATCAGGTCATCCTGGAATGCCTATGGGGATGGCGGATATTGCAGAAGTTTTATGGAGAAAATTTCTAAAACATAGTCCAATGAATCCTAACTGGGATAATCGTGATCGTTTCATTCTTTCTAATGGACATGGTTCTATGTTGTTATATAGTTTACTGCATCTTACTGGATATGATTTATCAATAGATGAACTCAAAAACTTTAGACAACTTCATTCAAAAACACCAGGACATCCTGAAACAGGTGCAACACCAGGTGTTGAAACAACTACTGGTCCTCTAGGACAAGGTTTAGCTAATGCAGTCGGAATGGCAATTGCAGAAAGAACATTGAGCTCTTACTTTAATCGACCAAGTTACAACATAGTAGATCACTACACTTGGGTTTTTGTAGGAGATGGTTGTTTAATGGAAGGTATTTCTCATGAAGTTTGTTCTTTAGCTGGAACATTAAAATTAGGAAAATTAATTGTTTTTTATGATAAAAATGGTATTTCAATAGATGGTAAAATTTCTAATTGGTTTACAGATGACACGGTGATGCGATTTAAATCGTATAATTGGCATGTTGTAGATAAAGTAGATGGTCATGATTCCAATTCTATTAAAAATGGCATTGAAGAAGCAAAATCAGTAAAAGATCAACCTTCGATTATTATTTGTAATACTATTATTGGTTTTGGTTCTCCCAATAAATCAGGTACAGCTGATTCTCATGGTGCTCCTCTTGGGGAATCTGAAATTTCCTTAACACGAAAAAATCTAAATTGGAAATATTTGCCTTTTGAAATACCTGATCATATTTATGATAAATGGAACTTTGTAAAACAAGGTTTAAAATTAGAGAAAGATTGGAATAAAACATTTCATTTATATAAATCTGAATATCCTGAACTTGCACTAGAATATTTAAGACGTATTAAAAAAAAATTACCTATACAATGGTATAAAAAAACTAAAGATTATATTTTTAATTTACAAAAAAACCCTCAAAATATTGCAAGTCGTAAAGCTTCTCAAAATGCTATAGAAGAATTTGCAGCATTATTACCAGAATTAATAGGTGGATCTGCAGATTTATCGCCAAGTAACTTAACTATGTGGTCTAATTCTAGTTCACTAGCAGAAAATTTATCTGGAAATTATATTCATTATGGCGTTCGTGAATTTGGAATGACAGCTATTGCTAATGGAATTTCTCATCACGGAGGATTTATTCCATATACTTCAACATTTTTAATGTTTGTCGAATATGCGAGAAATGCAGTTCGTATGGCAGCCTTGATGAATACGAAACATATTTTTGTGTACACACATGATTCTATTGGATTAGGTGAAGACGGACCTACACATCAACCAGTAGAACAATTAGCAAATCTAAGAATGACACCAAATATAGATGTTTGGAGGCCTAGCGATCAAGTAGAAACAGCTGCTGCATGGAAATATGCAATTGAAGAAAAAAATGGCCCAACAGCACTGATTTTATCACGTCAAAATTTATCTCAATTTTCTAGAAATGATGAACAAATAAAAAATATTTTTTATGGAGCATATATATTATATGACTCTAAAAAAGAAATTGATATCATTTTCATATCAACAGGTTCTGAATTAGAAATAACTTTAACTGCTGCTAAAATAATTGCTTCTTTAGGTTATTCTGTACGTGTTGTTTCTATGCCTTCTAATAACGTTTTTGATAGGCAAAATACTGATTATAAGGAATTAGTATTACCATCTTATGTTACTAAAAGAATTGTAGTAGAGGCAAGTATAAAAGATTTTTGGTATAAATACGTAGGAACAGAAGGATTGATTATTGGAATGGAAACATTTGGAGAATCTGCTTCAGAAAAAGTTTTATTTAAAAAGTTTGGTTTTACTGTAGAAAACATAGTAAACAAATCTAAAATTCTATTAAAATATTAATTTTAAAGGTTTTACTAATATTTATAGGGGCTTTTTTCTTAGCCCCATTTATTTTAATAAATACTAAAGAAAACATAAATGAGGAAAAAATGGTTTGTTCAATTACTAAATTAGCACAAAAGTTAATTTCTATTCCATCTATTAGTCCAAAAGATTTGGGTTGTCAAGAGATTATGATTAATTTTTTAGATAATCTTGGATTTAAAATAAAAGAAATTAATATAAATGATACAAAAAATTTTTGGGCTACTAGAGGATCTGGTAAAACTTTAACTTTTGCTGGTCATACAGATGTAGTATCACCAGGTGATTATAAAGATTGGAATGATGATCCGTTTAATCCAGTAATTAAAAATGGTTTATTATTTGGTCGAGGTTCATCAGATATGAAAGGTGCTTTAGCATGTATGATGATTGCATCTGAAAGATTTATAAAAAAAACCCCTAATTATGAAGGACGTTTATCTTTTTTAATTACTTCTGATGAAGAATCACTTGCAATTGACGGTACTAAAAAAGTTATAGATTATTTAATTTCTCAAAAAGATATGATTGATTATTGTGTTATTGGAGAACCTTCTAGTAGTTCTAAAATTGGTGATTTTATAAAAAATGGACGAAGAGGGTCGATCACAGCTGATTTAAAAATTCATGGAATTCAAGGTCATATTGCATATCCTCATTTAGCAGATAATCCAATACATAAAGGATTACCTATTATTTTAAAAATATTATCTATTGAATTAGATAATGGAAATGAATTTTTTTCTCCTACTAGTGTAAATATTGCCAACATTCATGCAGGAGATGGAAGTAATAATATTATTCCAGGTTCTTTGTTTGTTCAATTTAACTTTCGTTTTAATACAGAAACTTCTGAAGAAGAGATTAAATCAAAATTTATACAAATACTAGACGATAATAATATTAATTATTCTTTAAATTGGTTCCTTTCAGGAAAGCCTTTCATTACAAAAAAAGGTTTATTAATCGATAACGTAATTAAATCTATTGAGAATTTTAATAAAATCAAACCTATTTTATCAACTGATGGGGGCACTTCAGATGGTCGTTTTATTGCTTTAATGAATTCTGAAATAATAGAGATAGGTTTAATGAATACTACTATTCATAAATCAAATGAATATGCAAGAATATCTGATCTTCAAAAATTAGCTATTATTTATGAAGATATTATGCATAGGTTGTTAACTTAATTGTATATTATTTTTTTTATTAAAATAATGATGCAGAATATCATTTTAGATAATCTGCACCAATCTTTTTTAAATTCGTAACAACAAAGATTTTTTTTATATCATTTTGGCCTCATTATTTTATGAAGAGTACTTTTTTTATATAGGAGGAAAAATATCATGATTTTTTTTATTTAAATCTTCTTGTGTATAAGGAATGTGATATTCTTGATTTTCAGAGGGAATATTAATTCCTTTCGGTATAATTAACTTTTTTAATTGACTATTATTAGTCTCATTATTAAAAAGAATATCATTTTTTTTTAAGGTACAAGATGTTATTAAAGAAAAAATCGAAATTTGAAAAATAGTTGTTATTATTTTAAAAAAAAATTTATATTTCTTGAAGGTTAGCATATTGCAGTGCTTTTTCAATTTGTATACGTGTAGAATTTAAAATTGGTGTCATTGGTAATCGTAGTGTATCATTCTTTATTAAACCCATTTTTTTAGCCAACCATTTTATTGGAATCGGATTAGGTTCTATAAACAAAGCTTCATGTAATAATGTCAAACGTTCATTGATAAATCTCGCATTTTTAAACTTACCTTCAAGTGCATATGAACATATCTGCGTCATTTCTTTTGCAGCAACGTTTGCTGTTACTGATATTACTCCTTGACCACCTAATTGCATAAAATCTAAAGCTGTAGCATCATCACCACTAATTAATAAAAAATCATTTTTAACCAATTTTTTAATTTTATGTATTCTTGATAAATCACCTGTTGCTTCTTTAATTCCAATAATATTTTTAAATTCCGATAATCTTGCTACAGTTGAGGGAAGTAAATCACAACCTGTTCGGCTGGGGACATTATATAAAATTTGTGGTAATTTTGTACTTTCTGAAATTGCTTTAAAATGCTGATATAATCCTTCTTGAGTTGGTTTGTTATAATATGGTGTAACAGTAAGACATGCTGCAATGCCTGATTTTTCAAATCTTTTTGTTAAAGATATTGCTTCTGTTGTAGCATTTGCACCTGTACCTGCAATAATAGGAATACGTTTATTTGCAAGTTTTACAGTTAGCATAACTACTTCAATGTGTTCTTCTTGACTAAGAGTTGCAGATTCTCCAGTAGTTCCAATGGAAACAATGGCTTTTGTTTTATTTAATACATGATAATCAATTAGCTTTTTTAAGCTAGAATGACAAATTTCACCTTCTTTATTCATCGGTGTAATTAATGCAACAATACTTCCTGTGAACATTGATTTTGTTCTCCTCCATAAAAAATACTTTATGGTATCTTTCATACAAATCTAAAATTAAATAAATAAAAATTATAAATTTAGCACTTATAAAAAATTATTTTTTTTGAATACAAAAATGTAAAGTAATAAGATGTAATTTTCTTTATTTTAATAAAGTCTAAATTTTTATACAATTATTACTATATTATTTTTTATCTTAAATAACAGGAATAATTATACATTCTAAAATGTATATTTTAGATGTTTAATTTATTTTTATTTTAAAAATTAATTTAATTCATAAAGTTTTTTTTATTAAAAAATAATGTTTTATGTAATTAAGGAATATATCATATAATGATTACACTTAAATCTGGAGATATTGCTCCAAAGTTTACTCTTCCTAATCATAATAATAAATTAATAAATTTATCTGATTTTTTAGGAAAAAAAATATTACTTTATTTTTATCCAAAAGCTATGACTCCCGGTTGTATAGTACAAGCATGCCACATTAGAGATAATTTAGAATTATTTAAAAATAAGAAGGTAGAAGTTGTAGGTATTAGTCCTGATAAGACCGATAAATTATTAACTTTTATTGAAAAAAAAATGTTAAATTTTACTTTATTATCTGATAAACAAAACATTGTTAGCAAAAAATTCGGTGTATGGGGTGAAAAAAATTTCATGGGAAAAAAATATTTTGGAATTTATCGTACCAGTTTTTTAATTAATCCATCTGGTATTATTGATAAAATATTTTTTAAATTTAAGTGTAATGACCATCATAAAATCATATTAACATATTTAAATTCAAAATAAAGTAATTGATTTTTAGATAATTATATAACGTTATTAAATTTTTTATAGGTTATCAAATACGCTACTAAATATAGATAATTTAGTAGCAATGACATTCAAAATTTTTTTATTTTAAAGGTTATTTTTTTTACATTGTGCTCTAAATCTTAATAGATGATCCATTAATATTATTGCCACCATTGCTTCTGCTATTGGTACAGCACGTATTCCTACACACGGATCATGTCGACCTTTCACAGTTATTTTGACTTTTTCATTATTTTTATTTACTGTATTTCCTAATTTTCGAATACTTGAAGTAGGTTTGAATGCAACTTTTAAAAAAATATTTTCACCATTGCTAATTCCTCCTAAAATACCGCCGCAATGATTACTTTTAAATCCATTAGGAGTAATTTCGTCTCGATTTTCACTTCCTTTTTGATTAACCACTAAAAAACCATCTCCAACTTCTACTCCTTTTGCAGCATTAATACTCATTAAAGCATGAGCCAAATCTGCATCTAGTCTATCGAAAACTGGTTCTCCAAAACCTACTGGTACATTTTCTGCTATAATTGTTATTTCCGCACCTGTTGAATCACCTGTTTTTTTTAAATTTTTAATTAATTTTTCTAATTGTATAATTTTATTTTTATTTGAACAAAAAAAAGGGTTTTTTTCCACTTCTTCCCATGATTCAAACGGACAATTTATATCTCCCATAGCTGATAAATATCCACGAACAATTATTCCATGTTGAATTTTAAGATATTTTTTTGCAACGCTCCCTGCTGCAACTCGCATTGCAGTTTCGCGAGCTGAAGATCTTCCACCACCGCGATAGTCTCTTATTCCATATTTTTTTTCATAAGTATAATCAGCATGTCCTGGTCTAAATAAGTCTTTTATTTCACTATAATCTTGCGAGCGTTGGTCTGTATTTTGAATAATTAGACCAATACTTGTTCCTGTAGTTATTCCGTTAAACACTCCTGAAAGTATTTGGACTTTATCCAATTCAGATCGTTGAGTGGTATAACGTGAAGCTCCAGGTCTTCTGCGATCTAAATCATGTTGTAAATCATCTGAAGATAATTCTAAACCTGGAGGCATTCCGTCAATTATACATCCCAATGCTGTTCCATGTGATTCACCGAAAGTAGTTACACGAAAAATTTTCCCAATTGTATTTCCAGACATTTTTTCTTCTATTCAATTTTTATTTAAATAATACAACTATACAGAAAAAAAATAAAAAAATAATTTTTTATTAAAAAAAATATTTCATGATGAATCTTTATTTGTTGTTTTTAGAAAAACTAAATTATATAATTAAAAAAATATATAAAAAAATATTAAATAAAATATGTAAATTTATTAATTTTTTGGTAATACATAATTATGAATAAAAATCGACAATTTACTGTTAATAGTAATATTTTATTTCGTAAGTGGTTGAATGGTACCCGTGAAATGGTACAAGATACTATCTTTCATTCTCGATTACATAAAGTAAATCAAAATATCTGTTCTAAACGAATTTTTTTCGAACAAGATGTTCATAGTAATTATTTTTCTTTTTATAAAAAAAAAGATTATTTTAAAGAAAATCCTGTTTCTTATGTTCGAAACAAAGATTTAATTAATGTTTTAAAAAAATTAAAAAAAGGAAAATATTCTCCAGATATTTTTCTTGACTTACATGGTTTAAATCAATATCAAGCAAGAAAAAAATTAGGTCAGCTGATTGCAATCTGTCAAAAAGAAAAAATTTTTTGTGCTCATATTATGCATGGATATGGTAAAAACATTTTAAAACAGCAAATACCTTTTTGGTTGTCTCAACATCCTGACATAGTAGCGTTTCATCAAGCGCCTAAAATGTTTGGAAATGACGCGGCAATTATAGTTATAATTGAAATTCATTCTTAAATTAAGATAATGAATGTGTTTAAATATAATCTATATAAAAAATAATAATTATTAATATTAAATTATTAGCTTTTTAAGTTTTAAATATTTTAAATAAATTTTATTTAAATTTGCATTTTTTAATAAAACATTTTAAAAAAATACATATTTTTTTATTTTAAAAAAAAGTTATACGTATACAATATTTATTGTATTATTTATAGTAAATATAATTTTCAAAAAACCCTTATTTTTTGGGTTTTTTTATTTTAAAAGATATGAAATTATAATTTTTTTTTTAAATATAAAAAGTTAAGCATAAAAATTTTTAAAGGATTTTCAAGATGTTTAATACTAATCGTGTGCGTATAGCGATGCAGAAAACTGGTCGCTTAAGTAGTGAATCTATAAAATTACTTACATATTGTGGAATTAAAATTAATTTAAAGCAACAAAAATTAATAGCTTTTGCTGAAAATATGCCTATTGATGTTATGTTAGTACGTGATGATGATATTCCTGGATTAGTTATGGATGGCGTAGTAGATTTAGGTATAGTTGGAGAAAATGTTCTTGAAGAAGAATTATTACACCGAACATCACAAAATTTAGAAAATTCTTACATTACGTTAAGACGCCTTGATTTTGGAATTTGTCGACTCTCTTTAGCTATTCCTATTAATACTTCATATGTTGACATAAAATCTTTGAAAGATTTTAGGATTGCTACTTCTTATCCTCATCTATTAAAAAAATATTTGGACAAAAAAAATATTGCCTTCAAATCTTGTATGTTAAATGGTTCTGTAGAAGTTGCACCCAGAGCTGGTTTGGCAGATGCTATTTGTGATTTAGTTTCAACTGGTGCAACATTAGAAGCCAACGGTTTACGTGAAGTAAAAGTAGTTTTTCGTTCTCATGCTTGTCTCATTTGTAAAACGGGAAACATTAATTTTGAAAAGAAAGAAGTAATCAATAAATTAATGACTCGTATAAAAGGTGTAATTAAAGCACGTGAATCTAAATATATTATGTTACATGCTCCTGTTGACAAACTTGAAGAAGTAATATCTTTACTACATGGAGCAGAAAGACCAACTATTTTAAAATTAGCAGGCGATGATAATCGCGTAGCAATGCATATGGTAAGTAGTGAAACATTATTTTGGGAAACAATGGAAAAATTGAAATCTTTAGGTGCTAGTTCAATTTTAGTCTTACCAATTGAAAAGATGATGGAGTAAAGATTTAATGAAATATTTTAATACGATTGTTGATTGGAATATGTTAAATTCTAATGAGCAAAAAAATATTCTGTTAAGACCTATTATAAAAAACAACAGTTCTATTAAAAAAAAAGTTAAAGAAATAATAGAAAATATTCAAATTTCAGGAGAAAAAGCATTAAAAGAATATACAATTTTATTTGAAAAATGTCATATTAATGAATTTGAAATTTCTAAAGAAAAAATTTTATCTTCTTCTTTATACGTTAATCAATCGTTAAAAGATGCAATTTCAACTGCTAAAAAAAACATTACATCTTTTCATAAAGCACAAGTTTTGTCTCCAATAGACATTGAAACTCAAGTTGGAGTACGTTGTCAACAGATTTATTTGCCATTAAATTCTATTGGAATTTATATCCCAAGCGGGATAGCACCCTTATTCTCAACTGTTTTAATGCTTGCTATACCTGCTAAAATCGCTGGTTGTAAAGAAATAATTCTTTGTTCTCCTCCTCCTATTAGTAATACAATACTTTATGCAGCAAATATTTGCGGCGTTGATAAAATATTTCAAATTGGGGGTGCTCAAGCTATAGCAGCACTAGCTTTTGGTACTAAAAATATTCCTAAAGTAGATAAAATTTTTGGCCCAGGAAATGCTTATGTTACAGAAGCAAAATTACAAGTTAGTTCTTTTTTTAATGGACCTAAAATAGATATGTTAGCTGGACCTTCAGAATTGCTGATTATTTCTGATGAAACATCTAATGCAGATTTTATCGCTTCCGATTTATTGTCACAAGCTGAACATAGTGTATCTTCTCAAGTTATACTATTGACTCCATCAATCGAACTAGCTAAAAAAGTTGTTATATCTATTAATAATCAGTTAAAAAATCTTTCTAAATCAGATGATATATTAACTGCACTAAACAATAGTGTTATTATTTTAACAAAAGATTTATCTGAATGTATTAAAATATCAAATATATATGCCCCTGAGCATTTAATTATTCAAACAAAAGAGCCAAGATTAATACTAAAAGAAATATCAAATGCCAGCTCAATTTTTTTAGGACCATGGTCTCCTGAATCAGCAGGCGATTATGCATCTGGAACAAATCATGTTTTACCGACTTATGGACAATCTGTTTCAAGTTCTGCTTTAGGACTATGTGATTTTAAAAAACGTGTATTGATTCAAGAATTGACATCTCAAGGGTTTATGGATTTGTCTAATACTCTTGAAATTTTATCTGAAGCCGAAAAACTTGAAGCACATAAAAATGCTGTAAAAATAAGAGTAGACTTTTTAAAGGAAAATATATGACAGCTAATATAAATAAGTTAGCTCGAAAAAATATACAGACATTAAATCCTTATCAATCAGCCAGACGAATCGGAGGTCAAGGTGATACATGGTTAAATGCAAATGAATCTCCTATATCTGTCTCGTTTAAAGCAAGAATTGAGTGTTTTAATCGTTATCCAGAGTGTCAACCTAATGATTTAGTCTCTTCTTATGCCAATTATGTTGGTTTGTCAAATAGTCAAATTTTAGTTACTAGAGGAGCAGATGAAGGTATCGAACTTTTGATTAAAGCTTTTTGTAAACCTGGAGAAGATGCAATAATCTACTGTCCTCCAACTTATGATATGTATGCTATAAATGCAAAAATTGCAGATGTAGCAATAAAAGAAATTCCTACTTTTAAAAATACTTGGCAAATAGATTTATTTAATATTAACTTAAATCTTGAGAAAGTTAAATTAATATATATTTGTAATCCTAACAATCCTACTGGAAATATTATTTCTAAAAGAGATTTAAAAAGTTTATTAAAAATAACGTTAGGTCGATCTCTTGTAGTAATAGATGAAGCTTATATTGAATTTTCTCCAAAAAACAGCATGGTAAATTCTTTAAAAGAATTTCCTAATTTAATTATTTTGAGAACTTTATCGAAAGCATTTGCATTGGCAGGAATAAGATGTGGTTTTACATTAGCTACAGAAGAAGTAATTAATATTTTAAATACAGTTATTAGTCCTTATCCAATATCTACAATCGTTACTGACATAGCAGTGCAATCTTTAGAAAAAAAAGCCATTGAAGATATGAGGAATAGAGTTTTAACATTAAATATGAATCGTATTTGGTTGGTGGATGAATTAAAGAAAATTTCTTATGTAAAAAAAGTTTTTGATAGTCATGCTAATTATATTTTAGTAAAATTTTATATGTTTGAAAAGATATTTCAGAGTTTATGGGAAAAAGGTATAATTTTAAGAAATCAGGATCATAAAAATAATTTAAAAAATTGTTTAAGAATATCAATAGGATCGAATGCTGAATGTATTCATTTGGTTAAAGAATTAAAAAATTTATCTAAAATATAATGTTTTTAATGAGGTGTTAATGAAACAAAAAATATTGTTTATTGATCGAGATGGTACTTTAATTCATGAACCATCTAACGATTTTCAAGTAGATGCAATTAAAAAGCTTGCATTTAAAAATTACGTTATTTCTTCATTAAGTCAATTAATGAATTTTGGTTATAAATTTGTTATGGTTACGAATCAAGATGGTCTTGGTAGTAAATCATTTCCTTGGGAAAATTTTAATATTCCTCATTTTTTTATGTTAAATGTTTTTCGTTCAGAAGGAATAATATTTGAAGATATTTTAATTTGTCCACATTTTTCAGATGATAATTGTGATTGTCGTAAACCTCAAACTAAATTATTAAAACCTTGGTTAAAAGAGAATAAGATAGATAAAACACGTAGTTATGTAATTGGTGATCGAGAAACAGATATGGAATTAGCAAAAAATATAAAGTTAACAGGCATACAGTACAAAGAAAAAAGCTTTAATTGGATAGATATTACAAAAGAAATTTTGAAGAGAAATAGATATGGAGAGGTAATTCGAGAAACAAAAGAAACTTACGTACATATAAAGGTATGGTTAGATTTGGAACATAATAGCAGTATTAAAACTGGTATTAATTTTTTTGATCATATGTTAGAACAATTATCAATTCATAGCGGAATTTCTATGCACGTTTTAGCAAAAGGAGATCTAAAAATTGATGATCATCATACTGTAGAAGATATAGGAATTGTTTTAGGAGAAGCATTATATAAGACATTGACAAATAAAAACGGCATATCTAGATATGGTTTTGTTTTGCCTATGGATGAAAGTCAAGCAAAATGTATTATAGACTTATCAAATCGTCCATATTTGTCTTTTAATGCTAATTTTAAACATAAAATGGTAGGTGATTTTAATACTGATATGGTTGAACATTTTTTTTATTCTCTTTGTTATTCTATGAAAATTACCTTACATTTAGATGTTAAAGGAAAAAACGATCATCATTGTATTGAAAGTTTATTTAAAGCATTTGGACGTGCACTTCGTAAAGCGGTAAAAATAGAAGGAAATACATTACCAACATCTAAAGGGACTTTATAAGTGAATATTGCAATATTAAACACTGGTTGTGCTAATTTAACTTCAATTCAAGTCGCGATTAAAAAATTAGGTTATACTTCTACAGTCACTTCTGATTCTTCTGTAGTATTAAAGTCTAAAAAAGTTATTTTACCAGGTGTAGGAACAGCTTCAACTGCTATGAAGAAGTTGAATAAAAAAAATTTGATTACTACTTTGAAACAATTGACACAACCTATTCTCGGAATCTGTCTTGGAATGCAAATTTTTTCTCAATTTAGTGAAGAATGTCAAGGGGTAAAAACTATTGGAATTTTTAAAAACTGTTTTACCTATCTTTTAAAGAGTAGTAATTTGCCGTTACCTCACATGGGTTGGAATCATATTGTTTTTAATCATGTACATCCATTATTTAAAAATATTGAAAAAAAGCAAAGATTTTATTTTGTTCATAGTTATTTTATACCACTGAATAAATATACTTTAGCAACAACTACATACGACATATCTTTTAGTTCTGTAATGCAAAAAAATAATTTTTTTGGAGTTCAATTTCATCCAGAAAAATCTGGTGATGCAGGATCTCAATTATTAAAAAACTTTTTAGAGATGTAAAATTCTATGATTATTCCAGCTTTTGATTTAATTAATGGAACAACAGTTCGCTTATATCAAGGAAATTATTCTAATCAAAAAAAATATGATATAAACTTGTATAAACGTTTAAAAGATTATGAAATTAAAGGAGTCAAAAATATTCATTTAGTGGATTTAGATGGTGCAAAAAATATTAAAAAAAGACAAATAAGGATTTTTAAGGATATTATTTCTTATACAGATATTCCTATACAAATAGGTGGTGGAATAAGAAATGAAGAAGATATTAATATGTTTCTTAATTTAGGGGTTAAAAAAATTGTAATTGGTTCTTCTGCAATAAAAAATAGAGTAGAAGTAAAAAAATGGATAAAAATATATGGTTCAAATACTATTATTTTGGCATTAGACGTTATTATTAAAAATAACAAAAAAGAAATAGCAATAAATGGTTGGCAAGAACAAACAAATACCACTTTAGAAGAAATTATTGAGTATTTTTCACCAATGGGTTTAAAACATGTATTATGTACTGATATATCTAAAGATGGAACATTGTCTGGCCCTAATAATGTGTTATATAAAGAGATTGTCAAAAAATTTAAACATATAGAATTTCAAGCATCAGGAGGAGTCGCAACATTAAAAGATATTGTTTCTTTAAAAGAAACAGGTGTTTCTAGTGTTATTATTGGTCGTAGTTTATTAGAAAATAAGTTTACAATACAAGAGGCATTAAAATGCTGGCAAAACGAATAATTGCATGTTTAGATGTTAACAATGGAGTTGTAGTAAAAGGTGTTCAATTTAAAAATCATGAAATTGTAGGTGATATTATATCTTTATCTAAACGTTATACAAGAGAAGGCATAGATGAATTAGTGTTTTATGATATAACAGCTTCTACTAATAATAAATTAGTTGATAGAAGTTGGATAGAAAAGGTGGCAGAGGTAATTAATATTCCATTTTGCGTAGCTGGAGGTATTAAAAGTGTAGAAGATGCAAAAAATATTCTATCTTTTGGTGCAGATAAAATATCAATTAATTCTTCAGCATTAACGGACCCCTGTTTAATAAGTAAAATTGCTAATCGTTTTGGTGTACAATGTATGGTAGTAGGTATAGATTCTTGGTTTGATATAGAGAAAAAAAAATATATGGTTCAACAATA
Source organism: Buchnera aphidicola (Rhopalosiphum padi) (assembly GCF_005080845.1). NCBI lineage: Bacteria > Pseudomonadati > Pseudomonadota > Gammaproteobacteria > Enterobacterales > Erwiniaceae > Buchnera > Buchnera aphidicola. Next base: position 111,113 of record NZ_CP034858.1, read on the forward strand.
TACAGGAGATGTTAATCGTACTTATCAAACTAATTGGAAAACAATAGATTGGGTCGAACAAGTTCAAAAAAAAGGTGCTGGAGAAATTGTTTTAAATATGATGAATCAAGATGGATTGCAAAATGGATATGATTTATTACAGTTAAGTGAAATAAGAAAAAAGTGTAAAGTACCTTTAATTGCATCAGGAGGGGCTGGATGTGCAGAGCATTTTTATGAAGCACTCTATCATGCTAATGTAGACGGTGTTTTAGCTGCTTCAGTTTTTCATAAAAAAATAGTTAATATAAAAGATTTGAAGTGTTTTTTAATTAAAAAAGGTTTAGAGATTAGAATATGTTAAATAAAAAAGAAAATTTATTGCATCTTAATTGGATAAAAACAAATGGTATGATGCCAACTATAATACAAGATTTTTCATCTCATTCAGTTTTAATGCATGGATATATGAATAAAGAAGCTTTTTTAAAAACTCAAAAAGAAGGTTTTGTTACTTTTTATTCTCGAACTAAAAAGCGCTTATGGACTAAAGGAGAAGAATCAGGTAACTTATTAAAAGTTATAGATATAGTTACAGATTGTGATTATGATACTTTATTAATTTTAGTTGAACCTATTGGAAAAACATGTCATTTAAATAGAAAAAGCTGCTTTTTTTTAAAAGAAAATGCGTCAAATTTTCTTTCTAAATTAGAGGAGATTATAGAAGATAAAAAAAATTTTAATGCAGATGATAATTCATATACCGCTAGTTTATATAAATCCGGTACAAAACGTATAGCACAAAAAGTTGGTGAAGAGGCTGTAGAAACAATATTAGCAGCAATGAAAAAAGATTCAGATGAACTTATAAATGAATCTTCAGATTTAATTTATCATTTAATTGTTTTATTGCATGACCAGAATTTAAATTTCAATTTAATCGTTGAAAATTTAAAAAAAAGAAGAATAGAAAAATTATAAATTTATAATACAAAATTTTAATTCTAAATTAAAAAAAATATTTCTATAAATCATTAGTTATTACTTTTTTAAAAGTATTATTAAAATAACATTCAACTTACATACATAATATTTCAATTTCAAAAAATTTCAATAAAATTAAACGTATATACTACTTATATATCGATGAATTCTTCTTTTTTAAAAATCAAAAAAATTATCCAGTCAATATCTTTGATAGAAAAGACATAATTTTATTATTAATAATTTTAAATAAATTTTTTTTATAAAAACATTATTTTTATTGAAAGAATGATAAATTGAAAATAGTTGTAATATCATTTATTGTGTAAGAATATAGAATTTAAAAATATTTTTTTTATAAATTATATAATGTAAAATTGGAGAAAAGAATGTTAAAGCAAGAAATTGGTGTTGTAGGAATGGCAGTAATGGGGAAAAATTTAGCGTTAAATATTGAAAGTAAAAAGTATACAGTGTCTATTTTTAATAGAACAAGATCTGTAACGGAAGATGTTATCAATAATAACAAAGAAAAAAAAATTTTTCCATATTTTTCTATTAAAGATTTTGTGAATTCATTAAAAAAACCTAGATGTATTTTACTGATGGTAAAATCAGGAAAACCTACAGATGAAACTATTCAATCTATTCTTCCTTATTTAGATAAAGGAGATATATTAATTGATGCCGGAAATACTTTTTATAAAGATACCATTAGAAGAAATAATGATTTACTTAAATGTGGTATTCATTTTATTGGGATGGGTGTTTCTGGAGGCGAATCAGGAGCATTAAATGGTCCATCTATTATGCCAGGTGGATCAAAAGAAGCATATATTCTTGTTTCTTCTATGTTAAAAAAAATATCTGCAAAATTTAAAGATGAACCATGTGTTAGTTATATTGGTCCAAATGGTGCTGGTCACTATGTTAAAATGATTCACAATGGTATTGAATATGGTGATATGCAATTAATAGCAGAAGCATATTTTATATTAAAAAATGTATTAAATATGAGCAATAATGAATTATCTAATACATTCTCTGAATGGAATAAAGGTGAGTTAAATAGTTATTTAATTGAAATAACAAAAAATATTTTTCTTAAAAAAGAAGAAGACAATATTCATTATTTAATAGATTCCATATTAGATGAAGCAGAAGACAAAGGTACAGGTAAATGGATTAGTAAAGATGCATTAGAGCTTCGTGAACCTCTTTCGCTCATTACAGAATCTGTTTTTGCGAGATATTTATCTTCTCTTAAAGATCAACGTCTTGTTGCATCAAAAATATTAAAAGGTCCAATTATAAATTGTATATCTTCAAAGAATAAAGAACATTTTGTTGAAGAAGTTCGAAGAGCGTTATATTTAGGTAAAATAATTTCCTATGCACAGGGCTTTTCTCAGTTAAAAAAAGCTTCAGAAAAATATTCTTGGAATTTACAATATAATAAAATCGCCAAGATTTTTAGATCTGGATGTATTATTCGAGCTAGTTTCTTAGAAAGAATAAGTGATGCATTTAAAAATAATAATGTAAATAATTTGTTATTAACGCCTTATTTTTCAGAAATATCAAATAAATATGAAACATCCTTACGTCATATTACTTCATATGCAATAAAATATGGTATTCCTGTTCCTACTTTTTCGTCAGCTATAACATATTATGATAATTACCGTACCGTGTCTTCTTCTGCAAATTTAATTCAAGCTCAAAGAGATTATTTTGGAGCACATACTTATAAAAGAATCGATAAAAAAGGATATTTTCATACAAATTGGTTAACTAAAAAAGAGTTTTAATTATTAAATTAAAATTAATTATAGAATTATTTTTTAGTTTTTTTATTCTGAAATAGCAGAAGATAATAAAATACATCTTTCTGCTATTAATAAAATTTATTTTTAATTTTTGATAAAAATAATATTTTTATAACATATATAAATTAATTACAGGAAAAAAAATGCGTTTATGTGATACAGATATTGAAGAATGGTTAAGTAAAAAAAAATTAATTATTACACCTTATCCTAAAAAAGAATTAATTAATGGGATTACTGTTGATATACATCTTGGTAATAAATTTCGTGTTTTTTATGATCACACCACTTCTTGTATTGATCTAAGTAGTTCACAAGAAAAAAAAATTTTAGATCTAGCTAAAATCATGAGTTGTGAAACTGTTTTTTCTAAAGAAAAGCCGTTTTTTTTAAAGCCTGGATCTTTAGCTTTGTTTTCGACTTTAGAAAATATTATTTTACCAAATAATTTAGTTGGTTGGTTAGATGGACGTTCTTCTTTAGCTCGAATTGGTCTTATGATTCATGTTACATCTCATCGCATTGATCCCGGTTGGAATGGTAACATTGTTTTAGAATTTTTTAATGCAGGAAAGTTAACTTTGGTATTAACTCCTGGAATAAAAATTGCAGCACTAAGTTTTGAATTACTTTCAAAATCAGTTGTACGACCTTATAATTCTCGTTATGAATCTAAATATAAAAGTCAAAATGGAGTTGTTCCTAGTCGAATTTATGAAGAATAAATGATTTTAATATAAATAATGGTTTTTAAAAATGAATAGTTTACGACTAATTATATTTTGTATATCATATTACTTATTTAAATAATATAAAATTATGCCTAATAAATCTAGAAAAATTTTAGTTACTTGTGCACTACCGTATGCTAATGGCCCTATTCATATCGGTCATATGCTTGAGCACATTCAAGCAGATATTTGGGTTCGTTATCAAAGAATGAGAAACAATGAAGTTTGGTTTATTTCTGCTGATGATGCACATGGTACAGCTGTTATGTTAAAATCTAAAAAATTAGGAATCAAACCCACAAAATTAATTAAAAAAATTAAAGAAGAGCATATAATAGATTTTTCAAATTTTAATATTTCTCATGATCACTATCATACAACGCATTGTGTGGAAAATTTGTTCTTATTAAGAAAAATATTTTTATCTTTAATCAGCCAAGGACTTATCAATGAAAAAGAAATTTTTCAATTTTATGATAAGATAAAAAAGATATTTCTTCCAGACAGATTTATAAAAGGTACATGTCCTTTTTGTTTTTCAGAAAATCAAAGTGGAGATAACTGTGAAATATGTGGTTCAATTTACGAACCTACAGATTTAGTTAATCCTATTTCCGCTATTTCAAATAGTGTTCCTGTTTTAAAAAATACAACACATTTATATTTTAATTTACCAGTGTTTACTAATATGTTAAATAAATGGATATATTCTGGTGTTTTAGAAAAATCAGTTGTTAAAAAAACAGAAGAATGGTTAAAATCCGGTTTAAAAGAATGGGGAATTTCTCGAGATGCTCCATATTTTGGATTTAAAATCCCAGGATTTACTAATAAATATTTTTATGTTTGGTTAGATGCCCCAATTGGTTATATAAGTGCATTTAAAAATCTTTGCATTAAAAACAAAAAAATAGATTTTAATGAATTTTGGAATAAAGAATCAAAATGTGAATTATATCACTTTATTGGAAAAGATATTATTTATTTTCATACACTGTTTTGGCCTTCAATATTAGAAGCTTCTTCCTTTCGAAAACCTAATGGTATTTTTGTTCATGGTCATCTTACTATAAATGGATTGAAATTATCAAAATCCCGAGGTTTTTTAATTAAAGCATCAGATTGGATTCAATGTTTTGATTCAGATAGTTTACGTTATTATTATGCAAGCAAATTAGCTAATAATATTAACGATATTGAAATTAATCTAGAAGATTTTATTCAAAAGATTAATAGTGATATTGTAAATAAATTAGTTAATTTAGCCTCAAGAAATACTAGTTTTATTCATAAATATTTTGATGGATATTTGTCTAATTCGTTGTCAGATGTTGATTTATATCAATATTTTGTTGATATAAGCAAAAAAATAGAAATTTTTTTTGAAAATCGTCAGTTTAGTAGTGTAATTCGAGAATGTATAAAATTATTAGATTTAGCAAATCAATATATTAGTCAAAGAGAACCATGGAAAATAAAAGAAGATAATTTAGATAAATTACATATGATTTGCACTATGGGAATTAATTTATTTAGATTAGTTATGATTTTTTTAAAACCAATAATACCAGATTTAGCAAAAAAAACAGAGTTTTTTTTAATTTCAAATCTTACTTGGGAAAGTATTAAAACACCGCTTTTGTCTCATAAAATAAAAAAATTTAAAAAATTATATAATAGAATTCATGCTGATAAAATTTTAAAATTATCTGTTTTGTGTAAATAAAATTGAATCTTTTTATCATTTGCTAAACAAACTTAATAAAATGAAAAGAAATTTTTACTATTTGATTGAATACTATTCATCCAAGATATTTTCCAATGTTTTTTAATTTTTTTTTCTTTATTAAAATTTTCTTCTCTGATAGCAAATACGCCAATCGCACTAATAAAACGATTATTATAAAATAAAAGTGGAATTTGATTTCTGAGCCAAGGAGGTATACTGTATTCTTGCCATATTTTTTTAATTTTTCTTCTTTTTTCTCTTCCTAAAATAAGAATTTTACCTTCGAATTGAAAGCGAATATTAATTAATTCGTTTTTTTTAGGTGCAGGAATTTTAAAACCTTTATTGTTTTTTATTAAATATCCTGAATTCTTAGGAAGAAATAGTTTTTTATTTGTGTCATGCCAAAATAGAAATGTATTGCTAATAGTTTTTTGTATTTTTATAAAATAGAGAGATTTTTTATAACGTCTAATTTCATTTTTTTGTATAATTATTTTTGGGTTGGCATCTTTTTTACTGCATATAATTTCATTATAAATACATTCTATTGTTTTATATGATGGCATTTTTATATTTTTTAAAGAAATCCAATATCGAATGAGTTCTTTAGATATCTCTTTTTTTATATTTTTAAAATTTTTAATATTTAAAGATTCGTCAAAATTAATAAAATCTTTAATTTTTTCTTTTAAAAGTATATTTTTTAATTTAGTTTCTTCACGGCATATGATTGCTGTACGAAAACAATTTTTTAAAAAAAAAGGCCATCTTTGTTCTAATATAGGAATTAATTTATGACGTATAAAATTACGATCATAATTAATGTTAAAATTACTAAAATCTTCAATCCATTTTAAATTGTTTTCGTAAGCCCATTGTTCTACTTCTTTTTTACTTTTTTTTAAAAGAGGACGTGCTATTCTTTTGTTTCCTAAAAAGTTATCAGGAGATATTCCAGACAAACCAGTTGGTCCACTTCCTCTTTTTAAAGATAAAATTAATGTTTCGCACTGATCGTTTAGATGATGTCCAGTAAGTAAAATTTCATCATAAAGTAAATAATTATAAATAGTGTTATATCGTTTGATTCTTAATCTTTCTTCAATATTTTTTTCTAAAGGAATATTAATTCCTTTAGTGATTAGTGGTATTTTGTATTTTTGACAAATTTGTATACAATGTTTTTCCCATTTTTTTGAAGATGAATGAATATTATGATTAATATGGATAGCACGTATTTTAATTTGAGGATTTTTTTCTCTTATTTTTAACATTTTATGTAGAAGAACTGTGGAATCTATTCCGCCACTGTATGCTATTAAAAATGATTTTTTTTTATATTGAGTGATAATTTTTTTAATCAAATATAATTAACCTGGTAAAGAATTTTTTTAATACGTTCGAGTGGACTTGAACCACTAACCTCTACCATGTCATGGTAATGCTCTAACCTGTTGAGCTACGAACGTAAAAATTAAATTAATGTTTTATATTTAGTTAAAATTATATAATATTATTGATATAATATACAAATATTTATTTATAAACAACATAAAATATTTTTTTCTTAAAAAATTAAGTATTTTTTTAACTTTTTTATAGTTTAATTTATTATTTAAATAGTGTTAACTTTGAGGAGATTTTATGTTTACAGGTATTGTAAATGGAATTGCAAGAGTTGTTGCTATAGATAAGAAAAAAAAATTTCATACTTATACTGTTGACTTTCCATCTTTTTTACTAAAAAACCTAAAAATAGGCGATTCAGTCGCTCATAATGGATGTTGTTTAACTGTTAAATATATTAACAATTTCTATGTAGTTTTTGATATTATGCAAATTACGATTGAAAATACTAATTTAGGAATTTTAAATATAGGAGATTATGTTAATATTGAAAGATCATTAAAATATGGTGATGAAATGGGAGGTCATATAATATCCGGTCATATTACGAATACAGCTAAAATTTCTAAAATATTAAAATTAGATGAAAATTATTTTTTATGGTGTAAAGTCAATGACAATTCTTTAATGAAATATATTTTTTATAAAGGTTTTATCTGTATTGATGGGATTAGTTTAACTATTAGCAAAATTATGAAAGATGAATTTTGCATTAGTATAATACCAGAAACTTTATCTTCAACTACTATAGGATATAAAAAAATAGGACAATTGGTGAATATTGAAATTGATTTCTATACTCAAATAATTGTAGATACAACAAAACGTTTAATTAAAAATAAAATATCTTTGTTATGTAAATAGTTTTTTTTAGTAATTTTAGGAACATTTTCAATGAAAAATTACTTTTTTTTTGTTTTATCAAATGTATTAATTGATAATTTTATTTTAGTAAAATTTCTTGGTTTATGTCCTTTTATAGGTGCATCAAATCAAATAGAAAGAGCTTTTGGAATGAGTTTTGCTACTTCTTTTGTTGTAATTATATCAACAACTTTACTGTGGTTTATTAACTCTTTTATTTTATTACCTTTTAATTTAGTTTATTTAAGAATTATAGTGTATATGTTGATTATTTCTTTTGGTGTTCAATTAATAGAAATTGTTTTACGAGGGACCAGTCCTATTTTGTATCGTACACTTGGTATTTTTCTCCCATTAATTACAACTAATTGTGCTGTTTTAGCTATTCCATTATTTAGTCTTTATTTAAATCATACATTTTTAGAATCTGTTCTTTATGCAGTCAGTGCATCCTTTGGATTTACTTTAGTCATGGTTATATTTTCTAGTATTCGTGAACGTATATTATTATCTGATGTTCCTTTTGTATTTAAAGGATCTCCTATTGTTCTTATTACTGTAAGTTTAATATCTATTGTATTTATGGGATTTAGAGGTTTAGTAAAAATTTAATTATGTCTATTACAGTTATTTTAATTTTTTCTATTTTATCTCTTTTTTTAGGTATAATCTTAAGTTATATAAAATATAGTTTCCCAATAAAAAAAAATTCTGTTGTAGTTGCAGTTGATAATTTATTACCTCAGAGTCAATGTGCACAGTGTGGTTACTCTGGGTGTTATCCTTATGCAAAAGCAATAGTAAAAGATAGTGAAAATATTAATAAATGTATTCCTGGAGGAAGTGATTTAACATTTAAAATTGCTAAAGTATTAAATATAGAAAATGTAGAAAAATCTTTAGATAGTTCAGCTACTAAGAATGAAAAAAAGATTTATACTACTGTTTTAATTGACGAAAAAAATTGTGTTGGTTGTTCTAAATGCGCTTCCTTTTGCCCAGTAGATGCAATAATTGGTTCTCCTAATTTTATGCATACAGTATTACAAAAATTTTGTACTGGTTGTAATATTTGTTTATTACATTGTCCTACAAATTGTATAAAAATAATTAAAGAATAATATAATATGTTAAAAATAAATTTTTTTTTAAAAATATTTCTTATTAAATACTGGAAAAATTTGATTATTAATTTTATAAATAAAAAATTTTTAAATAAAAAAAAAATATAATTTTAAAGGTGGCATTCAATGTATATCAATAAAAAAAGATCCTAGAGAATATTTTTTAAATTATTTACCTGATCCTGAAAAATTTTTTATTTACATAAAATACAGTCATTTTAAAAAAAATAGATTGAGAGTAAAAGTAGGTCAAGAAGTTTTATGTGGACAACCTTTAACCTTTGGCGATGATTTAATAGTTCCTGTTCATTCTCCTACTTCAGGTTGGATAAAAAATATTTATTTTAATCCAAAATCTTCTGATAAAAATCAAGAAAAAATAAAAATTGTTATTTTATCTAATCACTTAAATAAGTGGATTAGATTAAAAACTATTAAAAATTATAAAACATATACTCCTCAAAGTTTAATAAAAATAATTTATCAATCAGGTATTGTTGGTCTTGGAGGTGCTCAATTTCCTTCTTCTAAAAAACTAACGTTAAGTATTAATAAAGTACATACATTGATTGTAAACGGAATTGAAAGTGAACCATGCATGACAGCTGATTACTGTCTAATGCAAAATTATATTAATGAAATTTTAATAGGGTGTAAAATTGTAGCTTGGATATCTAAAGTTAAAGATATTTTAATTGTTATTCAAGAAGATAAAACAGAATTGATTTTAAAAATTCAAAAAATTATTGAAAATAAACAATTATTTAAACTTTGTATTATACGAAAAAAATATCCTGGTGGAAGTAGTAAAATACTTATTAAATCTTTAACAGGAAAAGAAATTCCTTATGGCAAACATTCTATAGATATGGGATATCTTGTTTTTAATGTGGCAACTATATATGCTATTAAAAGATCTATTATTAACGGAGAGCCATTAATTAAACGTATTGTGACTCTTTATAATAAAGATAAAAATATTTTATCTAAAAATTTTTGGGTTAAAATAGGAACTCCTATTCATTTTTTTTTAAATTATTTAAAAATAGATAGTAATTTAAATACATTAATATATTCAGGAGGTGTTTTTATGAGATATTTAATTGTTAATTTAAATTATTCGATACAAAAAAACATGAATTGTATTTATGTAAAAAAAAACAAAAAAAATAAAAAAAAAATTGAATATCCGTGTATTAATTGTGGTTATTGTGTACACGCATGTCCAGTTAATTTACTTCCTCAGGAAATGTTTTTATATTGTAAAAATAGTGATAATCAAAAATTAAAACAATTAAATATTTTAGATTGTATTGAATGTACAGTATGTGAAAAAGTTTGTCCTAGTAATATTCCATTAGTTAAATATTTTAGAATTGGAAAAAAAATACAAAAAAATATAGATATAGAGAATGATCGTAAAAAATTATTTTCATCTCTTTTTAGAAAACGAGAAAAAAGATTGTTAATTGAGAAAAAAATATTTTATTCAAAAGATCAGATTTCTAATATTAAAAAGTTAGATATTTTTTCAAGAACACAGGAGAAGGAAGAAAATAATTCTATTAATCAAAAAATTATAGAAAAGTCTCTTAGAAAAGAGATGTTAAAAGAAGCAATAAAACGTGCAAAATTAAAAAGATAAAGTTTTATATTAATATTTCTTTTTTCTGTATAATATACGAAATAAAAAAATGAATATTCTTTATATAAGTAATGCTTACGATGTAAGAAAAATAATGATTTTGGTTATTTTGGCTTGTATTCCAGGATTGTGTACTGAAATTTATTTTTTCGGATACGGTGTCTTAATACAAATGTTATTATTTATAATAATTTCTTTATTGTTTGAGTTAATAATTTTAAAAATAAGACGTAAAAATATTAAAAATAGTTTATTTGATTGTTCATCAGTTTTAACTGCAGTTTTACTTGGATTAAGTATTCCTTTTGTACTTCCTTGGTGGATGATAATTTTTGGTTGTTTTTTTTCTATTGTTATTTCAAAATATTTATACGGCGGACTTGGACAAAATATATTTAATCCAGCTATGATTGCTTATGTAGTGTTGTTAATATCTTTTCCTGTACATATGAGTTCTTGGAATGAAAAAAACTCTTCTTTATCTTTTTACAAGGATATAAAAAATTCAATAAATTTAATTCTTTTTCATCAGAAAAAATATGATTTTAAAGAAAAAATATATCCTGATAGTTTTACAGAAGCAACTCCTTTAGATGATTTTAAAACTAAATCTCATTTTAATTATGATTTATCTCAAGAGGAATTATTAATTAAAAAAAAGACAAAAAATGTTTCGATAGCTTGGAAATATATAAATATAAGCTTTTTAATAGGAGGACTTTTTTTATTATATAAGAATATTATTTGTTGGCGTATTCCATTAAGTTTTTTATCTAGTTTGTTTTTTTTTTCAAGTACAACTTATTTTTATTCACAAAATATTTTTTGTTCTCCTTTATTTCATCTTTTTTCTGGAGGAACGATGATCTGTGCTTTTTTTATAGCCACTGATCCTGTAACTACTTCTTCTACTAAAATAGGAAAAATATTTTTTGGTTCGATCATGGGTTTTTTAGTATGGATTATTCGGAATTATAGTGATTATCCAGATGGTATTGGTTTTTCAGTATTATTTGCTAATATGATTGTTCCATTAATGGACGCTTATTTAAAAACATCTGGGTATGGTCGTAAAAATTCATGAAATTTTTTAAAGAAACTATAATAAATGCATTTTTAATGAGTTTTTTTGCTTTTTTTTCTTTATCAAGTATCATTTTTATTAAAAATATAACGAATTATCAAATAGAGAGTATAAAAGAAAAAGAAAAAAATATTTTTGTTAAACAAGTCATACCAACTAATATGTATAACACTTTTGACAAAAAATTTTTTTTAATAAAAAATAAATTGTTAGGAGATCAAAAAAAACATAATTTATGGGTGTTATTTAAAGATAAAAAAGCTAAGGCGGCAATTGTTGAAAGTGTTGCACCAGATGGGTATTCTGGATCTATTTCTATCTTAGTTGCTGCATATTTTAATGGAAAAATTATTGGTGTGCGAGTTTTATCTCATAAAGAAACTCCAGGAATTGGAGATAAAATTGAAATATCTATTTCTAATTGGATTACAAAATTTAAAAATATGAATGTAGTAGATTTAAAAGATAAAAAATTTTTATTAAAAAAGTATGGGGGTCAAATTGAACAATTTACAGGCGCTACAATTACACCTCAATCGGTTGCTAATGCTGTAAAGAGAACCGTCTTTTTTATTAAGACAGTACCATTAATATTTTCATTATAATAGAGATATGTATGAAATTAAGAGAATTTTTAAAAAAAAGACTGTGGAATAATAACTCTTCTTTAGTACAACTTTTAGGTCTATGTCCAGTTTTGGCTATGACTACAAATGCTGTTAATGCTATTGGATTAGGTATAACAACTACTTTTGTATTAACTATAACAAATAGTATTATTTCAATTTTAAAGTATTTTATACCTAAAGATATTAGAATTCCTATTTATATGATAATAGTTTCTTCAACAGTTACTTGTATAGAAATGCTATTGCATGCTTATCAATATAGTTTATATCAGTCATTAGGTGTTTTTATTCCATTAATAGTAACTAATTGTATTATTGTAGGAAGAGCTGATTATATTGCTTATAAAAGCTCTTTTTTTGTTTCTTTTTTAGATGGTATTTCAATAGGATTGGGATCAACATTTGCAATGTTTATAATTGGTTCTATACGTGAAATATTAGGAAATGGAACTTTTTTATTCGGTTCAAATAAAATTTTTAATATTTTAGATCATTCATTTTTTTTTACATTTATAGATAAAAATTCTACAATAATCTTAGCTATTTTACCTCCAGGCGGTTTTTTAGTATTAGGTTTTGTAATTGCTTTTAAAAATTACTTAGATTTAAATAAAAAAAAAATAAATTGTTTAAAATGTTTTCATTCTTGTAAATTAAAATAATAATATTGGTATGAATAAAAAAAAACGTTATGAAATTTTATCTTTATTTTACAAAAAAAATTCTAATCCTAAGATAGAATTAATTTTTTCTTCTGATTTTGAATTACTTTTATCAGTTATTTTATCTGCAAAATCCACTGATGTTATGGTAAATAAAATTACTGGTATTTTATTTCCAATAGCAAATACTCCTCAAGGTATTTTACAATTAGGTCTCGATAAATTAAGATATTACATTAAAAGTATTGGTTTATATAATACAAAATCTTTACATATTATTAATACTGCACATTTAATTAAAACAAAATATAAAAATAAAGTGCCATCAAATCGAATTGAATTAGAATCTTTACCTGGAGTCGGTAGAAAAACAGCAAATATTATTTTAAATGTATTATTTAATAAAAAAACTATTGCTGTAGATACACATGTTTTTAGAGTTGCTAATCGTACTGGATTTGCTAAAGGTAAAAATATAATTGACGTTGAAAAAAAAATGATTAAGATAGTTCCATCTATTTTCAAAAAATATGTTCATTTTTGGTTTGTTTTTCACGGTAGATATGTTTGTACTGCTCGTCAATTAAAATGTAAAATATGTTTAATAGAAAAATTATGTGAATTTGATAGAAAAAAATAAATGTTCTATTTTTTTTTTGGATATATAAGTGATTATTGTAAAAGTTATTTTACCCTTACCTATTAGAAAATGTTTTAAATATTTTATGCCTGATTTTATGTATCCTGTTATTGGTGGACGCATTCTTGTACCATTTCGCTCTAAAGATACAGTAGGAATTGTAGTTTCATTTTTTGATAAAAAAAATGTAAGTGATTTAAATTTAGAATTTGTTAAATCTTGTATTGATACTGAATCAATTTATAGTGATTTTTTATTAAATATCTTAATATGGTTAAGTAAATATTACCATTTTCCTATAGGAAGCATATTTTTTTCAATATTACCAAAATATTTAAAAAAAATTTGTTTAATAGATAAAAAAAACTATAAATGTGCTGTATTAAAAAAAATAAAAAGTAAAGATTTTAAAAGATTTAATCTTTTATTTTTTTTTAAAAAAAGAAGTGTTTCTAATAAAAATTTAGAAAAAAATAATTTTTCTAATTTTTTTTTAAAAAAGTTAATTTCTAAAAAATCATATAAAACTTATTTTTATTATGAAAACACTTTTCATATTCATAAAAATAGTATGATTAAAAAAAATTTTTTTTTAAATAAAAAAATAATTTTTACAATTAATAAAATTTTAACTAAAAATTGTTTTATATCTTGGCTAATAACTAAAACTAATTTTTATTTAAAAATAAAATTTTATTTAGGTTTAATTAAAGAGTTTTTAAATAAAAATTTACAAATTTTAATTCTAGTTCCATTTGTTAAAGATATATATAAAATATTATTTTTTTTAAAAAAATATTTTAATGTACATATTGATATTATTCATTCTAAATTAAATGATGAAGTATACTTGAAAAAATGGGTAAGAACAAAAAGTGGCAAAAATTCTATTATTATTGGAACAAAAAATAGCATCTTTTTTCCTTTTTTTAAATTAGGTTTAATTATTATTAATGAAGAACATCATTTAAATTATAGAAATTTAAATCGATGTAGATATAATGTTAGAGATATAGCAATATTAAGAGCTTATAAAGAAAATATACCAATTATTTTAGATTCTAATACTCCTTCTTTAAGAACGTTATATAACGTTGTACATAAAAAATGTTTTTATATTAATTTTATTAAAAATAAAAAAATATTTTTATTAAAAAATAATGTTATTGATTTAAGAAAAGAAAGAACAAAAATAGGTTTATCTCTCACTTTAATAAATAAAATATTTAGTAATATAAAAAAAAATTATCCAGTATTATTAGTATTTAATAAATCTAGTTTTATTTTTTTTGGTTTAACATGTAGTAATTGTGGATGGATAGAAAAATGTCATATTTGCAATGATTATTTTGAAATAAAAAAATATGGTAATTTTTTATTTTGTCAGCATTGTTTAATTAAAATAAAAAAGCCATTATTTTGCTGTAATTGTAAAAATTTTTCTTTAATTATATTTAATTTTGGTATAAAAAAAATAAAAAATAGTTTAAAGAAGATTTTTCCCAACATAAATTTGTTTTTTTTATTAAGCTTAAAAAAAATTGAAACAAAAACGTTACAAATAAAATTTTTTAAATTTCCTATTTCTAATGCTTGTATTGTCATTACTACTGAGAAAATTGTTCAAAATTATTATTTTCCTTATGTAAGATTGATTGCTTTAGTAAATATTGATCATTATTTTTTTTCTTTTCATTTTTGTTCTATAGAATATTTTTTACAATTTTATTTTAATTTGATTAATTTAACTGGAAAAAACACAAAATTATTAAAAATATTAATACAAACATCTTGTCCTAATAATGAATGTTTATTAGAACTCTGTAATAGTGACTATTTTTCATTTTCTCGTAAGATATTATCTTTAAGAAAAAAATATTTTTTACCTCCTTGGAATTGTCAGGCAATTTTTTATTCTGAAAGTAAAGATTTTGAAAAAAGTTTTATTTTTTTAAAATTTATCCGTACAATTTTGAAGAAAAAATCTAAAAAAGATAATGTTTCTTTATGGTTTGTAGGTCCTCATCCTGTTTTTTCATTAAAAGGTAGAAAAAAATATTTTTATCAATTGTTAATACATTGTTCGTCACGTATTTATTTAAAAAATATATTGAGAGAATCAATTAATATAGTTCAATATTTTTCTATATCACAAAGTATTCAATGGTTTTTAGATATTGATGTTAATTGAATTAAAAAGAATTAAAAATATTTAATTTCATATTTTTCAATATCTTGCTTATTGAAGTAAAAAAAAATTACAATAAAATATTTTAAGATTGTATTTTTTAAAAGTCTTAAGTTGTTATTACCTATTATAAGTATATTTAAAATAAGGTTTTAAATAAATAAAATGGATTTAATTAATGAATTACATCAAAGAAATTTAATATTTCATATTACAAATAAAAATAAATTAAAAGAACTTATCAAAAATAAATGTATTTCACTTTATTGTGGTTTTGATCCTACAGGAGAAAGTTTACATGTAGGTCATCTATTACCTTTGATCACTCTTAAAAGATTTCAAATTTTAGGTCACAAACCTATAGTGTTAATAGGAGGTGCTACCAGTCTTATTGGAGATCCTAGTTTTAAAACAAAAGAAAGATTATTACAATCAGATAACTTAATTGATAAATGGACACTTAAAATAAGTCAACAAGTTTCTTTTTTTCTAGATTTTAATTGTAATTTTAATAGCGCACTGATATTAAATAACAATTCATGGTTTAAAAAAATTAATGTTCTTTCATTTTTACGTGATGTTGGAAAACATTTCTCAATTAATACTATGATTAATAGGGAAGCTGTTAAACAACGAATTAAAAGATTAGATCAAGGCATCTCTTTTACGGAGTTTTCATATAATTTATTACAAGCATATGATTTTTTTATATTAAATCAAAAAAATCAGGTATCACTCCAGATTGGGGGTTCTGATCAATGGGGAAATATTTCTTCAGGTATGCATTTAATCCATCGAACATCTAAAAAAGAAGTGTATGGTTTAACTCTTCCATTGCTTATTCAGTCTAATGGCATTAAGTTTGGAAAAACAGAATCAGGAACTGTTTGGTTGGATCCGAAAAAAACCACTCCTTATAAATTTTATCAGTTCTGGATGAATATAGAAGATTCTAACGTTTACCGTTTTTTAAAATTATTTACTTTTATGAATATTGATGAAGTAAATCAACGAGAAAAAAACAAGTATAAAAATAATCAAATTATTTTTGATAAATCTTTATTAGCTAAATATATTACTCGTTTAGTACATGGAGATGAAAATTTATCAGCTGCAGAAAGAATTACAAATATTTTATTTTTTAAAAATATTGAAGATATAAAGGAATCTGATTTAGAACAATTAAAAAAAGATGGTATACCTGCAATCGAAGTTTATAAAATAAAAGATTTACAAGAAGCTTTAGTTTTTTCTTCGTTAGCAAAATCTCGAACTCAAGCTAAAAATATGATAATTTCCAATTCAATATCTATAAATACCAAAAAAATAGTAAATAAAAATCATATTATTAATAATAATGATAAATTGTTTGATAAATTTACCTTACTTTCTAGAGGAAAAAAAAATCATTGTCTTATTTATTGGAAAAATAAAATTTAAATCAATTTTATATTTTCTAATCAATTGAAAAACTTTCTCCACAGCCACAAAATTTTTCTATTTTAGGATTATGGTATTTAAAAACTTCATTAATACTATCTTTTATAAAATCAATTTTAATTCCATTTAAAAATGGTGCTTCTTTTAATGAGATATATACTAAAACATTCTTATAGTAAAAAATCATATCATTTTTATTTTCTATTACTTCTTTATCTTTGACTAATTCCATTGTATATCGAAATCCTGCACATCCGGACTTTTTTGTACCTATTCTGATACCTTTATTTTCAGAACTATTACTAATTAAGAATAAAATTTGTTTTAAAGCTTTTTTAGTTATTTCAATACCTTTCCATTGATATTTATGTGGTAAATAAGCATTTATTTTTTTTGTTTTCATATTGTATCTCTTTAATATTAAATAAGATTATAAAGTATATAAAAAACAATTATATTATAAATTAAGTTTTTGTGTTTTAAAGAATATTATTTTTATTCATTATTTTTATAAATTTTAATGTTATAATTATTTAGTCATAAAAATTTTATAATAAAATTTCGTTTTGCAAACTTATTTATAATATAAAAATATTGAGGTGAAACGATTATATGCAAAATCCAAAAGAAAAAATGGATTTATCGCAATTTATTTTATCACTAATATTTATTATTGCTATAAGTGCTACAAGTTTTTTAATAATTCGACCATTTATACTTGGTTTTTCTTGGGCAAGTATGATTGTGATTGCAACTTGGCCACTTATGTTAAAAATGCAAAAATTTTTAGGAGGTAAACGATTAATCGCTGTTATTAGTATGATTGTTATTTTATTATTATTATTTATAATTCCTATAGTATTTTTAGTAAATAGTTTAATTAAAACTAGTATCCCTCTGATTCATTGGTTTAGTTCTAATAATTTAGAATTTCCAGAGCTAATATGGCTTCAAGATATACCTATTATTGGTAAAAAAATATTCATTAGTTATCAAGAATTATTAGATAGTGATGGAGGTGAATTAATCCGCGAAGTTAGACCATATATGGGACGTACAACGGAATTTTTTATAATTCAAGCCAAGAATTGTGGATTATTCATTATGCATTTAACGTTAATGTTATTATTTAGTGTATTATTATACTGGAATGGAGAAAAAATTAGTAACTCTATTCGTCAATTCGCATTTCGTCTGAGTTCTCAGAATGGAGATGCTATCGTTTCTCTTTCAGTTCAAGCTGTCAGAGCAGTTGCATTAGGTGTAGTAGTAACAGCTTTGATTCAAGCAGTTTTATCAGGAATAGGATTATTAATTTCTGGCGTTCCATATTGGACATTATTAATGATTTTAATTGTTTTTTCTTGTTTAATACAATTAGGACCATTGCCAATTTTAATACCTTCTGTTGTGTGGCTTTATTGGAATAGCAATACAACTTGGGGTACAGTGTTATTAATTTGGAGTTGTTTCGTATTTATATTAGATAATATATTGAGACCCTTCTTTATAAGAATAGGATCAGATTTACCTACCTTTCTTATTTTGTTAGGAGTTATTGGTGGTTTACTTGCTTTTGGAATGATTGGATTATTTATTGGTCCTGTAGTATTAGTAATACTATATCGTTTAATAGTATCTTGGATATATGGAATTTCAATTGATTCTTTTTTAGAAAGTACAACTTTAAAATCAAAATTTAATTAAATTTATATTAGAATAATTATTTTTATCATAAAAATATGTGAACTATGATTCGTAATAATATAAAAAAACAAATAGAATAAAAACTTTTAACGTAAGTAAATGATAAATTGTGATATTATAGAAAATAATTTAATTATATTTAATAATTACTAAACAGGATATTAATAATCTTGTATAATTATATTATTTTTAAAATTTTATCTTCATTTTATTTCCTGTTTTAAACTTCTGTCATTGTATTTTTTAAGTATACTATTAAACTTATTCTCCCTAAAATCACAATTTTTATATTGATTAATCTTAAAAATTGATTAAAAATAAGTTTATGACTAGTTAGTTTATCGTGATTTTTATCACATCTTGCTATTCTTTTCAGGATAAAAAATTCATTTAGAGAACAAAATGAAAAAAACAGATGAACTACGTACAATACGAATTGATCCATTGATAACTCCATCTGAACTAGCAAAAAAATATGCTATTACTTCAGATATCATGGATAATGTTATTATAACAAGACAAAACATAGCTCGAATTATGACTGGAGAAGATTTGCGTTTGCTTGTTGTAATAGGTCCATGTTCCGTACACGATCCAATCGCTGCGGTTGAATATGCGCATCGACTATATGAATTACGTAAAAAATATCAAGATCGTCTCGAAATTATAATGCGTACATATTTTGAAAAACCGAGAACGGTCGTTGGTTGGAAAGGATTGATTTCAGATCCAGATTTAAATGGTAGTTTTAGAGTTAATCATGGTTTAGCTGTTGCACGTAAATTATTATTAGACATTAATGAACTAGGGATGCCTGCAGCAACAGAATTTTTAGATATGGTAATTGGTCAATTTATTGCAGACTTAATTAGTTGGGGTGCAATTGGAGCTAGAACTACTGAAAGTCAAATTCACAGAGAAATGGCTTCCGCTCTTTCTTGTCCAGTAGGTTTTAAAAACGGAACAGATGGAAATATACGTATTGCAATTGATGCTATTAGAGCAGCAAAAGCACGTCATTTATTTTTTGCTCCGAATAAAGATGGACAAATGACTATTAATCATACTAGCGGAAATCCTTATGGACATATAATTATGAGAGGTGGTCGAACTCCTAATTATCATGCTAATGATATTAATTTAGCAATAAAAAATTTACGTGAATTTAATTTATTAGAACATTTAATGATTGATTTTAGTCATGGTAATTGTTTAAAAGAACATATTCGTCAAAAAGATGTTGCTGAATCTGTTTCAAAACAGATTTCTCAAGGTTCAAAAACTATATTTGGTGTAATGATTGAAAGCTTTTTAGAAGAAGGTTTCCAAACAGTAAACACAAATCAACCACTAATATATGGAAAGTCAATTACTGATGCTTGTTTAAATTGGGAAGATAGTGTCCTGATTATTAAGAAATTAGCAGATGCAGTTGATACTCGTTTTTAATTGGTGTGTATGCTAGTCAAAAACTTGACTAGCATCTTTTTATTAAATGCAAAAGTTAAAATAATTAGCAAATCATTTATAAACAATAATTTTTTTAAAACTATAAAAAATAATATTTTTTTCAATTAAGGATCTAAAAGAATGCCTGTGATAAGATTTTGTGATGGGAGTCAGCAGGTATACAAACATTCTGTCTCGTTGAGAGAAATCATAGAAAATAAAAAACCTAATATAATTAAATCTCTTATTGCTATTTCTGTTAATAATAATTTTTCGAATTTAAATACTTTAATAACAGAAGATTCTTCTATATCGTTTATTAGTAAAAAAGATTGTGAAGCATTAAACATCATTCGATATTCTTGTATACAGCTTTTAAACTATGCGGTAAAAAAAACATGGCCATTATGTAAAATTGGACAAAGTAATATCACAAAAAATGGTTTTTACTGTGATATAGACTTTGAAAATAGTCTTATAGAAAAAGATCTTTTTGTATTAGAAAATAATATGAAAAATCTTATCAAACGAGAATATCTTATATCTAATCAAAATGTTTCTTTTGATCAAGCATATAAAATATTCAAAAAAAAATTAGAAATATATAAAATTTGTTTAATAAAAAAATATATAAATAAAAATAATCAAATATCATTATATTATCATGAAAATTATGTTGATATTGATATAGGAATGCAAGTTTTTAATATAAAATTTTGCAAATATTTTAAATTACAAAAAATTGGAGGTGTTTATTGGAAAGGTAATCATAAAAACAAAATGTTACAACGTATTTATGGTACTGCTTGGTCAACTAAAGAAGAATTAGATAAACATTTAAACTATATTGATGAATTGCAAAAAAGAGATCATAGAAAAATTGGAAAATTTTTAGATTTATATCATATGCAAGAAGAATCTCCAGGTATGATTTTTTGGCATAATAATGGTTGGATTGTTTTTAATGAACTAGAAATATTTGTTCGCGAAAAACTAAAAGAATACAAATACAAAGAAGTTAAAACACCTTTATTAATAGATAAGTCAATATGGGAAAAAAGTGGTCATTGGGACAATTATAAAGATGCTATTTTTACTACTTTATCAGAACATCGAGAATATTGTATTAAACCAATGAATTGTCCGGGACATGTTCAAATTTTTAACTATGGATTAAAATCTTATCGAGATTTACCTATTCGTATGGCTGAGTTTGGAAGTTGTCATCGTAATGAGCCATCAGGATCTTTGCATGGTCTTATGAGAATTCGTAATTTTACTCAAGATGATGCACATATATTTTGTACTCAAGAGCAAATAAGATGTGAAATAAATCATTGTATTAAAATGATATATGATTTATATAGTACATTTAATTTTAAAAAAATATTAGTAAAATTTTCCACTCGACCAAAAAAACGTATTGGAGATGAATCTGTTTGGGATAAAGCAGAGAAAGATTTATCTGATGTGTTGATAGAAAATAATTTAAATTTTGAATATCAACAAGGAGAAGGTGCTTTTTATGGTCCTAAAATTGAATTTGTTTTACAGGATTCTTTAGATCGTAATTGGCAATGCGGAACTATTCAACTTGATTTTTATTTGCCAATTCGTTTAAATTCGTTTTATATTGATGAGTACAATAATCGAAAAATTCCTATAATAATTCATCGAGCTATATTAGGTTCAATAGAACGTTTTATTGGAATATTAATTGAAGAGTCTTCAGGAAAATTGCCAACATGGTTATCTCCAATACAAGTAGTAGTACTTAGCATTACTGATAAACACATTAATTACGTTAAAAAAATAGTTCAATATTTTTCTAATATTAAAATTCGAGTTGAATCAGATTTAAGAAATGAAAAAATAGGTTTTAAAATTCGTGAACATACTTTACGTAGAATTCCATATATATTAATTTGTGGAGAAAAAGAAATTAAATCTAACAAAATTTCAGTTAGAACTAGAAATGGTTATAATTTTGGAATCATTGAAATTGATTTTTTTATTAAAAAGTTACAAAAAGAAATTTTTACTCGTAGCTTTTATCAAATGGAGGAATAAAGTATTAAAGTCGGAAAAAGAATTCAATTAACGCGGCCGAATCGTATTAACAATGAAATCCGTGCTATTAAAGTTCGTCTTACTGGTGTTGAAGGCGATCAAATTGGGATAGTTAATTTACGTGATGCTCTAGAAAAAGCTGAAGAGTTAGGATTAGATTTAGTAGAAATTAGTCCGAATGCAGAACCTCCAGTTTGTCGTATTATGGATTATGGAAAATTTCTTTATGAAAAAAGCAAATCTTCTAAAGAACAGAAAAAAAAACAAAAAGTAATTCAAGTAAAAGAAGTCAAATTTCGTCCTAGTACAGATGAAGGAGATTATCAAGTTAAATTACGTAATTTAATTCGTTTTTTAGAAGATGGTGACAAAGTTAAAATTACATTGCGATTTAGAGGACGTGAAATGGCACATCAAAAAATAGGTATTGATATGCTGAATAGAGTAAAAAATGATTTAATGGAATTAGCAATTATTGAATCATTTCCATCTAAAGTTGAAGGTCGTCAAATGATTATGGTTTTAGCACCCAAGAAAAAATAATAATTTTTGACTAAACATGTTTAGAAATAAATATATAGTTTATTTTTTTTTTTATAATTTAAATGAAATATTTTATGCCAAAAATTAAAACCTTAAAAAGTGCAGCAAAACGTTTTAAGAAAACTGCATCTGGTAAATTTAAACGTAAACAAGCAAATTTACGTCATATTTTAACAAAGAAAACAACAACTAAAAAACGCCATCTTCGTCCTAAGATTTTAGTTTCAAAAGGAGATACAAATAAAGTTAAATCTTTTTTACCATATATTTAAAATAATTTTTAATAAAATTTTATAAATAGGAAAGTATATAAATGGCTCGTGTAAAACGTGGCGTTACTGCTCATGCTCGCCATAAAAAAGTTTTAAAACAAGCAAAAGGTTATTATGGAGCTCGTTCTCGTATTTACAGAGTTGCATGTCAAGCAGTAATCAAAGCGGGACAATATGCTTATCGTGATAGACGTCAACGAAAAAGACAATTTCGTCAATTATGGATTACACGGATTAATGCTGCTGTTCGTCAAAGTCAAATGTCTTATAGTAATTTTATGTACGGATTAAAGAAAGCTTCCATTAATATTGATCGAAAAATATTGTCTGATATTGCAATGTTTGACGGATTGTCATTTAATATATTAATTAAAAAAGCAAAAGAAGCTTTGTTGTAAAAGTGCGTTATTTTTTCGATGAATAAAACGAGGAAATTCACTCCCCTATATTTTAAATATAAAACATACTAAGCTTCCTTTATGGAAGCTTTTTCATATTTCAACTGTATGATTTTAAACTAAAGATCTTTAAAAGGTATACAATATGTTGACGTTACAAAAATTATTTGAAAACGTGAAAAGCAAAATTAAAAATTCGTATAAAATAGATGAAATAGATAATATACGAATTAAATATTTGGGAAAAAAAGGAATTTTTTCTAATTGTATAAAAAATTTAAAAAATTCTTCTTTTGAAGAAAAAAAAAAATTCTTCATTGTTTTTAATGAAATTAAAAAAAAAATAATAAATCAAATTAATAAAAAAAAAATAGAATTAAATAAAATTATTTTAGATCAACGTATTGAAAAAGAAAAAATAGATGTTTCTTTACCTGGTCGTTGTAGAGAAAATGGTATTATTCATCCTATTAATCATAGTATTAATTATATAAAAAATTTTTTTTCTCAACTAGGATTTGAATCTATTAATGGATTTGAAATAGAAGACGAATATCATAATTTTGATGCATTAAATATACCTAAAGATCATCCTGCACGTAATAACAATGATACATTTTGGTTTGATGAACATCGTTTATTAAGAACACAAACTTCCAGTATGCAAATTAGGATTATGAAAAAAGAAAAGCCTCCTATTAGGTTTATTTTTCCTGGAAAAGTATATCGTAACGATTATGATTCCACACATACACCTATGTTTCATCAAGTTGAAGGCTTAATAGTTGAAAAAAATATTAATTTTTCTAATTTAAAATGGATTATATATAATTTTTTACACGATTTTTTTGACAAAAATATTTCTATTAGATTTCGTCCATCTTATTTTCCATTTACCACACCTTCTGCAGAAGTTGATATTATTACAAATGTTGGACAATCATTAGAAGTATTAGGATGTGGTATGGTTCATCCATCAGTTTTAAAAAATGTGAATATTGATTCTAATTTTTATTCAGCTTGCGCATTTGGAATCGGTATAGAAAGAATTACTATGTTACGTTATGGAATTTCTGATCTTCGTTCTTTTTTTGAAAACGATATAAGGTTTATAAAACAATTCAAACATATTTAGTGAGATAAAATGAAATTTAATGAAAACTGGTTACGTGAATGGATAAACCCAAACATCAACAGTATTACTTTGAGAAATCAAATTATTGAATCTGGTATAGAAATAGAATCAATTAATGAATTTAATCCTATATTTGATGGTTTTTTATCTGGTAAGATAGTTGAATGTATTAATCATCATAAGATAAATAATTTAAAAATACTAAAAGTAGATATAGGTAATAAAAAATTATTAAATATTCTATGTGGGGCTTCGAATTGTCGTAATAATATTAAAGTTGTAGTTGCTACTATTGGCAGTATTTTACCAAATGGATTGCAAATTAAAATAAAAAAAATACAAGAAAAATTATCTGAAGGTATGTTGTGTTCTTTTTTTGAATTAGGTTTATTTAATTTTTCTAAAGATATTATTGAACTTCCTCAAGATGTTCCTATAGGAAAAAAAATAAATGATTTATTTTCTTTTAAAAAAGATACGTTTATCAAAGTAACTGTAACACCTAATCGTCCAGATGGTTTGAATATTTTAGGTATAGCTAGAAACATAGCAGCTATAAATAATTTAAAAATAGTTCAACTAAAGGAAAGAATTGTTCCTATAACAATTAAAGATCAACTTCCTATTACAATTTGTACTAAAATAAAAAGTATTAATTATTATGGAAGGATTATTAAAGATGTTGACTTAAATGTTGATACTCCATTTTGGATGAAAAAAAAATTATTTTTCTGTGATTTATTATCAGAAAACATAATTGAAAATATTATTAATTATATTTTAATCGAAATTGGACAACCATTAAATATATTGAATTTAGATAAAATAGATGACGTAATTCAGATTCGTATGGCTGAAAAGAAAGAAGTCTTAATTTTAAAAAATAATACTAAAATACTACTAGATAAAGATATTTTAGTATTTTCAGATAAAACAAAAATACTATTTATTCCTGGTAATACAAATTCTTATGGTTTAGAAGCAAATAAAAATACTAAAAATATATTTTTAAGTTCATATTTAGTTGATAAAAATTCAATATTAAATATTATAAAAAAAATAGGTTTTAATAATGTTTTAGATTATTACAATCATGGTGTTGATTCATCACTTCAAAAATATGCTGTAGAATATGCAACATATTTAATTATTAAAATCTGTGGTGGTAAAACAGGTCCTATTACTACAAAAAATATTAATTTTAATTCTTTTTCTGTCTCGAATAGAATAAAGTTATATCATCAAAACTTTAATAAATATATAGGTTTTTTCGTTGATTCTTGTATTATTTCAAATATTTTGTTACGTCTTGAATATAAAGTAGATTTTCAAAAAAAATATTGGTATGTATTTCCACCTAGTTGGCGATTTGATATTTTAATTGAAGAAGATGTAATAGGTGATATACTTCGTATATATAATTATAATAATATTCCCTTAACTCCATTAAAAGAAGGTTTTAAATTCAATAATAAAAATAGAGATGTAAAAGATTCTTTATTAAATGAAGCAATTACGTTGCTTATTAACAGAGGATATTATGAAGTAATAACTTATTCATTTATTAATCCTTCTCTTCAAGAAGATATTATTCCCAATAAAAATCAAATATTAATTTCTAATCCTATTTCTAAAGATTTTTCGTCTATGCGTTTATCATTATGGCCTGGTCTTTTAAAGACTGTTTCTTACAATAAAAATCGTCAACAAGAAAGTATGCGTTTTTTCGAAAGAGGTCTGTGTTTTTCAATTGATAAGTCACAAATTCTTGGAATAAAGCAAGAGCTTTTTTTAGGAGGTATAATAAGTGGTTTTTATAGTAAAGAAAACTGGTTTTCTATCAGAAGAAAAGTAGATTTTTATGATTTAAAAGGTGATTTAGAGTCTTTATTAGAAGTTATATGTGGATTAAACAAATTTGAAATTAGACATGAAAAAATATTGGGATTACACCCAGAACAAAGTGCAAAAATTTATTTTGATAATAAATCTATTGGTAGTTTTGGCAAAATTCATCCAAAAATAGAAAAAAAATTAAATTTAAATAGTTCTACATTTCTTTTTGAATTATCATTCACTTATGTTTCAAAATTGAAATGTTCTAATATAGAAGAAATTTCTAAATATCCTACAAGTCGTCGCGATATAGCTATATTAGTTTCAAATGAGATTTCTTTTTTAGAAATTATCACAGTATGTAAAGATTTCTTTCTTAATAAACAAGTAGAAATTAATTTATTTGATGTATATTCCTGTAAAGAATTTGATAATAGAAAAAAAAGTTTAGGAATTAGTTTTGTTTTTCAAAACTGTAAAAAAACTTTAAAAGAAGATGAAATTAACTTAATGCTAGATAATTGTATAAAAATATTACAGAAAAAATTTCAAGTGGTTTTAAGGAAATAAACATATGGTGGTTACAAAAGCTAAAATTTCAGAAAATTTATTTGAAAAATTAAAATTAACTAAGTGTGATTCTAAAGAATTTGTAGAGTTTTTTTTTGAAGAAGTTAGAAAATCTTTAGAAAAAGGTGAAGATGTAAAATTGTCTGGATTTGGAAACTTTCAATTAAAAAAAAAGAAAGAACGTCCTGGTAGAAATCCAAGAACAGGAGAAAATATTCTCATTACTGAAAGGCGTGTAGTTACTTTTAAAGCATGTCAAAAACTAAAAAATAGAGTTGAAAATTGTTTTTTAAAAATTAAATATTATTAATATTTAATTTTTACTTATTAAAAAACAATATATTACATATATATAAACTATTCCTTTAAAGAAATAAAATATGGATCTTAGTAATTTTTCTTTCAAAATACCCCAATCACTTGTAGCTATTTATCCTTGTTTTATTCGTAGTAAATGTCGTTTACTTATGATCAATGGTCATACAGGAAAAATAAGTCATAAATTTTTTTTTAATATTTTAAATGAAATTAATTCTGGTGATTTAATTGTTTTTAATGATACTAAAGTAATTTCTGCTCGTTTGTTTGGTTACAAAAAAAGTGGTGGCAAAGTTGAAGTTTTATTAGAACGAATATTAAATAAAAATAGTATTTTAGCTAGTGTTAAATCTTCTAATGAAATTAAAATTAATTCTCATCTATTTTTTGGGAAAAAAAATGAAATTAAATCTTTTGTAACTGGTTATAAAAAGCCTTTTTATAAAATTGATTTTTATAATAATAAAAGTTCAATTATTGATATATTTAATAATATTGGATGTATACCTTTACCTCCTTATATTAAAAGATTTAATGAAAAAATAGACTTAAGTCTTTATCAAACTGTATATAAAAAAAATTTAGGTTCTGTTGCTGCACCTACCGCTGGATTACATTTTGATTTACCCTTATTAGAAGCATTAACTAAAAAAGGAGTTGATATAGATTTTTTAACATTACATATAGGAAGTGGAACATTTCAACCTATTAGAACTTTAAAAATAGAAAAACATATTATGCATTCTGAATCAGTTGAAGTTTCATCGAATTTAATTGAAAAAATTAAGTTATGTAAAAAAAAAGGTGGTCGTATAATTGCTGTTGGTACTACTACATTACGTGCATTAGAAAGTGCGTATCATTCAGATTCCTGGAAAAATAAAAAAAATTATGTTAAAGATACTAATATATTTATATATCCTGGATACAAACATAATGTTGTAGATGCTTTAATTACAAATTTTCATTTTCCTGAGTCAACATTGATAATGTTAGTATCTTCTTTTTTAGGTTATAAAAATACTATGAATGCTTATTATGAAGCAATTAAAAATAATTATCGTTTTTTTAGTTATGGAGATGCAATGTATATAACTTATAATACATTAGCTCCATATGAAAAAATATTAATTTAATATTATTTTGTATACTTTTTTTTTAAAGTATTAAATTTTTATAGAACATATGGAAAAAACATGAAATTTCAGATTGTTAGTAAGGAAAAAAAAGCTAGATACGGTAAGTTTAATTTTAATGGGAATATTATAGAAACTCCTGTTTTTATGCCAGTTGGAACATATGGAACAGTAAAAAGTCTTAATGTAGAAGAAATTAAAAATACTGGTAGTAAAATAATTTTATCTAACGCATTTCATTTATATTTAAGACCAGGTCAAGATATTATAAAACTACATGGTGGTTTGCATAACTTTATGAATTGGAGTGGTCCTATTTTGACTGATTCGGGAGGATTTCAAATTTTTAGTCTTTCAAATTTTTGTAAAACTAGTGAAGAAGGAGTGATTTTTAAAAATCATATTAATGGTAAAAAGTTTTTTTTAACTCCGGAATTGTCAATAGAAATTCAATTAGATTTAGGTTCTAATATTGTTATGATTTTTGATGAATGTATTGCATACAATAAAGATTGGGAAAAAACAAAATATGCAATGGAAAGATCATTAAATTGGTCGAGGAGAAGTCGTATACATTATGATTTAAAGAAAAAGAATAAAAAAAATCTTTTATTTGGTATTATTCATGGTGGAATATATAAATCTTTACGTGATATTTCTCTAAAAGAATTAATAAAAATGGATTTTGATGGATATGCTTTAGGTGGATTAGCTGTTGGTGAATCTAAATTAGAAATGTATAATTTATTAGATCATATTACTCCTCAAATACCTAACAACAAGCCAAGGTATTTGATGGGAGTGGGAAAACCTGAAGATTTAATCGAAGCAGTTTATCGTGGTATAGATATGTTTGATTGTGTTCTTCCAACACGAAATGCTAGGAATGGACATTTATTTGTAACAAATGGTATAATAAAAATTAGAAATACTAGATATAAAAACGATTTATCTGTATTAGACGAAAAATGTACTTGTTATACTTGTCAAAATTATAGCCGATCTTATTTACATCATTTAGATTCTTGCAATGAAATTTTAGGCTCTCGTCTTAATACAATACATAATATACATTATTACCAAACATTAATGTCTAATATAAGAAATGCAATAAAACAACAAAATTTCAATGAATTTATATTAAATTTTTATAACCAAAAAAAATAAACTTATTTTTTTTAAATATATCAGGAAAATTATTTATAATGAGTTTTTTTATTGAAGATGCTAATGCAGCAGTAAATCAATCACTAGAAGGAAATTCTTATTCCTTGGTCTTTATGTTAGTAGCATTTATATTAATATTTTATTTTATGCTATTTCGTCCTCAACAAAAAAAAGATAAAGAACATAAAAACCTCATGAATTCTATTTCTCCAGGAGATGAAGTAATGACAACTAGTGGTTTTTTAGGACGAGTTAAAAAAGTCACAAAAAATGGATATGTTTTACTCCAATTAAATAATACAACAGAAATATTTATAAAAAAAGATTTTATAGTTTCGTCTCTTCCTAAAGGTACTTTAGAATCTTTATAAACAATTTTTAATTAAAATTTTTTATTTTTAATATAAATAAGAGAAATTTGCTATTTTTAAAAAAATTTTCTGTATTTTTATTAAAAATAATAATCTATTTTTTTTCATTTCAATATTTGAGTGATTTATTTGTACTTTATCAAAAAAATTATCTATAGGTTTTTCAAGTTTTTTAATTTCTAGTAGAATTTCTTCATATTTTTTTTCTATAAATAATTTTTTTGTTTTATTATTAAAATTTTTTATTTTTTCTAATAAATTTTTTTCTTCTATTTGTTTTATCAATTCAATATTCATTTTATTAGAAATTATTTGATTGTTTTTCTTTAAAATATTATCTATTCTTTTAGAAGTTAAGATAATTGATTTTATATTTTCAAGATTAGAAATTGCATTAATTCTTTTGTCAATATCTAAAGGTTCTGTTAATTTACAAGATAATACTGCTTTAATAAATTTAATATTATACCCTTGTTTTTCATAAAAAAAAGATAATCGTGATGTAAAGAATGTTATAATTTTTTTAGATATAATTGAATTATCTATTTTTTTAAGATTATAACTTTCAAGACTGATTTGAATTAATTTTTTTAAATCTATAGGTATTTTTTTTACTATAATAATACGCAGTATACCTAAAGCAGCACGTCTTAATCCAAATGGATCTTTTTCTGGATCGGGGATTTCTCCAATAGAAAACATACCTGATAAAGTATCAATTTTATCAGAAATAGATAATAAGCAACCTATAGGAGTAGAAGGCAATTTATCACCTGAAAAAGATGGTAGGTATTGTTCTTTAATAGCTATAGCAACTTCTTTGTTTTCTTTATTTTCTAAAGCATAATACATTCCTATTATACCTTGTAACTCTGGAAATTCACCTACCATTTGAGTTATAAGATCACATTTTGATAAAATAGCTGATCTAATTAAATCATTTTTATTAATTTTATCGTTACTAGAAGACATCCATTCTATAAGAAATTTTAAGCGTAATGTTTTTTCATATAATGTACCTAAATTGTTATAAAAAGAAACTTTTTTTAGATATGGGAGATAATTCTCTAATTTTATTTTCCTGTCTTTTTTTAAAAAAAACATAGTATCTGATAAACGTGCATGCATAACTTTTTCGTTTCCTAAAACAACTTCTTTATTTTTTTTCGAATTGATATTAGAAATAAAAATAAAATATGGTAAAATTTTTTTTTCTAAACTACTGCTATATATTGCAAAACATTTTTGTTGTTTTTCTATAGTATGAATAAGTATTTTTTCAGGTATATAATCAATATAATAGTTTTGAAAAGTTGCTAAAAGTGCTTTAGGTGATTCTACTAAAGAGGTAATTTCTTCAAGTAGAAAAAGATTTGTTTTTATAATTCCATTAACTTTTTTTGCTATTTTTTTTACTTCATTTTTTATTTTTTCTTTACGAGTCTCATAATTAGCTATTATTTTATTTTTTTTAAAAAGAATTGATGGGTATTCAATTGCATCTTTGATATATATTTTTTCTTCTTTACAAGAAATGTGGTGATAAAGTAAATTACTAGAATGAAGATTAAATACTATACTTTTAATAACTTTATCGTCTAATAACATTACAATATTACGAATAGGACGAATAAATCTAAGATTATTAGTTTCCCACCTCATAGTGTTTTTTATATTAATTTTTTTAAGTATTTTTTCTATTATTTTAGGAATTAATAATTCAATTTTTTCCTGTTTTTCTTGTATGCGATGTATAATCCATTCACCTTTTTCAGTTTTTAATCGCTGAGCTTGATTTAAATTAATTTTACAATTTTTTGCCCAATAATAAGCTGCTTGTGTTGGATTGCCATTTTTATCAAAAGCATTTTTTATTGCTGGACCTTTTTTTATTTTTTCATTTATTTTTTCTGAAGTATCGAGTTCTATAATTTGTAAAGCCAATCTTCTTGGAGTAGAAAAATAATTGATTTTTTTATATAAAATATTATTAGAATTTAATTCATCTATAAAGTTTTTATAAAAAATTAAAATTATATCCTTAAGGATTTTAGAAGGTAGTTCTTCAGTTCCTATTTCTATTAAAAATGTTTTTTTTATCATTTTTTTCTCTTTTTAATGATGTAATAGAAATTTTATTTTTTTCTTGAATGTAAATACTTTTGTGCAATTTTTTTAGTTAATTTTCTAATTTTTAGAATATAATTTTGGCGTTCGCTAGAAGATATTGCTTTTCTAGCATCTAGTAAATTGAAAATATGATTTGCTTGAAGTATTTTTTCGTAAGATACCAATAATAATGGTTTTTTTAATTCTATTAAATTTTTTGCTTCAAATATGTATTTTTGAAAATATTCAAACAATAAATCAACATTAGAGTATTCAAAATTATATTTTGATTGTTCTATTTCATTTTGTTGGAAAATATCTCCATAAGTAATTTTTTTAAATTTATTTTCATTCCAAACAAGATCATACACATTTGATTGATTTTGCATATGCATGGCTATTCTTTCTAATCCATAAGTTATTTCTACCGTTACAGGATTGCATTCTAATCCACCTACTTGTTGAAAATAAGTAAATTGAGTAATTTCCATTCCATTTAACCAAACTTCCCAACCAATTCCCCAAGCACCTAATGTAGGATTTTCCCAATTATCTTCTACAAAACGTATATCATTATTTTTTTCATTTATCTTTAATAAATTTAGTGACTTTAAATAAATGTTTTGAATGTCTTTTAAAGGAGGTTTTATGATTACTTGAAATTGATAATAGTGTTGTAAACGATTTGGATTTTTTCCGTATCTTCCATCAGTAGGACGTCGACAAGATTGTATATATGCTGCTTTAATAGGTTCTGGGCCAATGGTTCCAAAAAATGTTGTATTATGAAATGTACCTGCTCCTATTGGTAAATCCAATGGTTGAAAAATAGTACATTCTTGTTCTGTCCAATATTCTTGTAAAATTTTAATTAGATTAGAAAAATTATTATGATTATTTTTCATTTTTTATATCCAAAAGAAGCAATAGTAGATATATTTTATATTTTTATTGTATATATTATATATAATTAATATTTATTTGTTTACGTATAAATTTTTTAGTTTATATAGATTAACTTAAATAAGTTAAATATGTGAAAATAAAAAGTATATGAATGTTTAATTCAAGGAAAAAATTATGATCGAAAAAATTACTAAAGAAGCTAATATGGCACGCAATATTTTATTATTAAAAGGTCTAGAAAGCCCTATTTTAAGAGAATACAATGATATAAAAGAAAAAGAAAGAGAATTATTAATTGCCAAACATTTATATAAAATTATGTCCTTACTCAATTTAGATCTAAAAAATGAAAGTTTAAAAGATACGCCTATTCGAATATCAAAAATGTATATTAATGAAATTTTTTCTGGTTTAGATTATACAAATTTTCCAAAAATTATGTTAATGGATAATAAAATAAAATTTAATGAAATGATTATAGTACGTGATATCCTCTTAATAAGTACTTGTGAACATCATTTTATAACTATTAATGGGAAAGCTACTATTGCATATATTCCTGAGAATAAAATTATTGGTTTATCTAAAATAAACAGAATTGCACAATTTTATGCAAAAAGACCTCAAATTCAAGAACGTTTAACAAAACAAATACTACTAGTTCTTCAAGTTTTATTACAAACTAAAAATGTTGCAATTATTATTCATATGGATCACTTTTGTGTTAAAGCTCGTGGAGTATGCGACAATAGAAGTAGTACTATTACTTCATGTTTAGAGGGTTTATTTAAATCTGATCAAAGTATTCGAGAAGAATTTTTTTTAAAAAATAAAAAATAAGAATAAATATATCTATTTTATTGATTAAAACAAATTTTCTCAGTATGATATTAATCTTAATTAAAATTTTTTTTAAAAAAACTAATTTTAGTATTAAAAAATAATTTTTTTCTCTTTTACTAGAGAAACATAAAAATTTTTGTGGAAAAGAAAAATATGAACTATATTGGTGCACATGTTAGTTCTTCTGGTGGTTTAGAAAAAGCCGTTCTTCGCGCTTTTCAAATAAAAGCAACAGCTTTTTCATTTTTTACTAAAAATCAACGTCAATGGATTTCTCTTCCCTTACAAAAAAAAAATATAGATGATTTTAAAGAAGCTTGTATTAAGTATAATTTTTTGCCTGAAAAAATTTTACCCCATAGTAGTTATTTAATTAATTTAGGTCATCCTATTGACGTTTTTTTAGAAAAATCGCGCGCTGCTTTTATTGATGAAATAATGCGTTGTGACCAACTTGGTTTGCGGTTTTTAAATTTTCATCCTGGTAGTCATTTAAATAAAATCTCTGAAATTACTTGTTTATCAAGAATTGCTGAATCTATTAATATTGCTTTAGAAAAAACAAAGAATGTCGTTGCTGTAATAGAAAATACTGCGGGACAAGGAACGAATATTGGTTATAGATTTGAACATTTATATGAAATTATTAAAAAAATTGATGATAAATCTAGAATTGGAGTTTGTATTGATACTTGTCATTTATTTGCATCAGGATATGATTTAAGAACGAAAATAGATTACGAAAGTACATTTAATAAATTTTTTGATTTAATAGAGTTAAAATATTTAAAAGGTTTTCATTTAAATGATTCTAAAAAAAAGCTTAATAGTCGTGTAGATAGGCATGAAAGCTTAGGTTTAGGTGAAATTGGAACATCAGTTTTTCAATGGATTATAAAAAATAAAAATTTTCGTAATATTCCAATGATATTAGAAACAATTAATCCAAAAATATGGGAAAAAGAAATTAATTGGTTGAGATCATTAAAACATAAATCAAATTAATTATTTTTAACAAAATTATGTTTTTTTATTAAACTCATTAGAGAGAGCATATTATGTTTATAGTTAAAGCAGAAATAAGAGATAAAAAAGGTAAAAGTTTTAACAGACAATTACGTATAAAAAATAAATTTCCAGGGGTTTTATATGGCTCTAACAATCCTTCTATATCCATCATGATGGATCATAATCTAATTTTTAATTTACAAAAAAAAGCAGAATTTTATAAAGAAAATTTATGTTTATTGATTAAAGAAGAAAAATATATAGTTAAAGTTCAGGCCATACAACGTCATTCATTTAAAATGAAGATATTACATATTGATTTTATTTATGTAGAAATTTAGTATTTTTGGTAGTCATATTGATATCAATTATATTGATACCAATATCTTTACAGTATAGTCGAAAAAACTTTTCTGAAAATTATCATTGTAGGATGAAATTGAATTAATATTAATCCTATAATACCAGATGATAGTACCATTAATGCTATCCATCCAATTTTTCTCTTAATAAAATGCATATTGTTTTTATTTTTTGTTTTTTTAATTTTCCACCATTTCGATATTAACCATATTCCAAACCATATTAAAATTGCAATAATTAATAAGAACCATTTAAAATAGTCATTTTGTGGATTTGGAGGTATATTTATAGCTATTCCTGTAATAATTCCTGGAAAAAAATATATTGGAGGCCATAAAATACACCCTAATAGACTAGGTAAAATAAACTTTTTTAAAGGTAATTTTAGCATTCCAGCAACCATTGGTATAAGAGGTCTGGTTGGTCCTATAAAACGACCTATAAGTATTGTCACTACACTGTGTTTATCTAATAGAGATTTAGTTTTGTCCAGCAAATAAAAATTTCTTTTTAAAAATTTTAGATTATGTAACCAATTTTTGAAATATAAACCGATATAGTATGAGCACCAATCTCCTAGCAAACATCCTATTATACCTGCTATCCAAGAAGGATAAAAAAGTAGTTTGCCATTACCTATAAACGTACCTAATGTTGCCATGAATACTATTCCAGGTAATAGTAATCCTACTAAAGCAAGTGATTCTAAAAAAGACACGATTCCTACTATAAATATTGAACATGTTAAAGATTGTGTTATTAAAGATGTTAACCAAGATTCCATAAATACTCATTAATTTTTTAAGTTTTTTTGTTGTAAAATATATAAAATCATTTATAAAAATATATTTAAAGATTATTTAATTTTTTTTTAATTGATTTAGTTATTTTTTTTTGATAAATATTGAATATTGTTTATTATATATATTTTTAATATAACCTCCAAAAAAATTTAAATAAAAAATTAATCTTAAAATTATAACGAAAAACAATTAAAAATTAACATTTTTAAAAAATTTAGACATTTTTTTAAAAAAATCAAGAAAATTTAAAAGAAAGAAGAATAATAATGAAAGTATATTTTTTTTTAATTTTATATGTTTTTTCAAGTTTTTTTTCTATTATTTCTTCTAAAGAATTGGAAATTGATAAAATTGTTGCTATTGTAAACAATCAAATTATATTAAATAGTGATGTAAATCAAGTTCTTTTTTCTTTTAAAAAAGAAGATCAAAAAGTTCAAATACCTTTAAAAATTAATTTTTTAAGGGATAAAATAATTGAAAAATTAATTATAGAAACTTTAATTTTAGAAGAAGCAAAAAAATTTGATATTGTAGTGACTGATGATCAAGTAAATAACATACTTATAAAATATGCTTTAAAGCAAAATATTACTGTTGAACAATTAAAAAAAAATATTGTAATGAATAACATTAATACTTCTTTTGATTACAATAACTATGTTAAAAATATTAAAAAATCATTAAAAATTAAAATAATGCAAAATTATGCTTTAAATAATCGCATTCATATTTCAGAAAGAGAAGTAGATTTATTTTTAAATAAATTAATAAATGATAAAAACGAATTAAAAAAAATAGATCTTAATTGTATTTTTTTACCTTTTATAAAAGAAAAAAATAAAATTTTAATTAAAAATACAAAACGTTTAGCAGATCATTTTATGAAAAAAATAAAAAATGATTCTTCTTTTAATTATTATTATGAATATTTTAAAAAAAATAATAATATTTTTTTATCAAAAAAAATACAATTACAATCTTTAAAAAATTTAAAAAAAATATTCTTGAATAAACTAGAAATTGTAAAAAAAAATCAAATTTTAGGTCCTATATTAGGATTAAAAGGTTTCTATATTTTAAAAGTTAACAAAATTAAAAAAAACAGTAAAGAAAACTTTATCACTGAATTTCACATACAACATTGTTTAATACGTCCTTCTGTTATTTTAAACAATAAACAAGCAAAAAAAGACATTTTTTATATATATAATAATATTAAAAATAAAAAATATAGTTTTGATTATGCTGTTAAAAAATTATCTCATGATGTTTACTCATCTAACAAAGAAGGCGATTTAGGATGGATTTCAACTGATCTTTTTAATGATGGTTTTAATAAATTTTTAAGGAATTTAAAAAAAAATGAAATTAGTACACCTATTAAATCTAATTTTGGATGGCATATAATTAAATTATTAGATGTTCGTCAAGTAGACAAAAATGATAAAATAGATAAAGATTTAGCTTATCGTATTTTATTAGAAAAAAAAATAAAAAAAGAAAGATCTAATTGGATAAGAGAACTAAAAAAATCATCTTATATTAAAATTTTTTAAAAATTAATTAAATTTAAAATCAATTTTTTAGTAAAAATTTTTGATTTTATATCAAATAATTAGTATATTCTAATGAATAAAAAAATAAAAAAACATTTTCCTCTTAAAAGATTGAGTCAAAATTTTCTTATAAATCAAGATTTAATTAAAAAAATAGTTAAATTTATAGATCCTCAACTACAACAAACACTAGTTGAAATTGGTCCTGGGTTAGGTGCATTGACTAAACCTGTATGCAGTATAATAGATGAGTTGATCGTCGTGGAAATTGATTCAAATTTATTGAATTTTTTAAAAAAACATTCTTTTTATTCAAAGCTAATAGTATCTTGTCAAGACGCTTTAATTTTTGATTATTACAATGTATTTTATGAAAAAAATCAATTAATTCGTATTTTTGGAAATTTACCATATAATATTGCTACATCTTTACTTCTTTGTTTGTTCGAAAAAAATAAAATAATTCAAGATATGAATTTTATGTTGCAAAAAGAGGTTGCTGAACGTTTAGTTGCTTCTCCAGGAAACAAATCATATGGTCGTTTAAGTATTATAGCTCAATATTATTGTAATATTAAAATAATATTTAATGTTTCACCTGAAAATTTTCGACCTATTCCTAAGATTAATTCTACATTTGTTAATTTAATTCCTTATAAAAAATCTCCTTATTTTACTCATGATATTAAAATTCTTAGTTATATAACAAATTTAGCTTTTCAAAAAAGAAGAAAAATATTACGTCATAGTTTAGGAGAAATATTTTCTGAAAAAATTTTTTTAAGATTAAATATTAATCCGAAATTAAGAGCAGAAAACCTTTCTATATTACAGTATTGCGAATTATCTAATTATATAATTGAAAACAATATTTTCAAAAAATAAAAATTTTTACTTAATTATTTTTCTTTCAAAAAAGTGAAAAAACATATGAGCATTTATTTTATTAGTGATATTCATGGTTGTTATAAAGAATTTAAATTACTTTTAAAAAAATCTTGTTTTGATGATAAAAAAGATTTTTTATGGATTGCAGGTGATTTAGTATCCAGAGGACCAAATTCTCTTAAAGTAATTAGATATTTATATTCTTTAAAAAAAAGAGTAAAAATAATACTTGGAAATCACGATTTAAATTTAATCGCAGTATACTCTGGTGTTAAAGAAAACAAAAAAGAAAATTTTTTTGATGAGTTTTTATCTGCAAAAGATAGTTTAGAATTGATTAATTGGTTGCGATGTCAATCTTTTTTAAAAATTGATGAAAAACGAAAAATTATTATGTCACATGCTGGTATTAGTCCTAAATGGAATCTTGATACAGCAAAAAAATATGCATTAGAAATTGAAGAATGTTTGTCAAGTAAAAATTATCCTTCTTTTTTAAAATCTGTTTTTAACAACAAAATTAATTATTGGAACTTAAATTTAAATAAATTAGATCGATTAAGATATAGTATTAATGTTTTTACACGTATGAGATATTGTTATCCTGATGGTAGATTAAATCTTTTTTGTAAAAAATCTCCTAATTTAGTTCAGTATCCCCTGATACCATGGTTTAAAATGCCGTATAATTTTCCAAAAGAATATTCAGTTTTTTTTGGACACTGGTCTTCTTTAAAAGGAATAAAAATATCTCAACCATTTTTCCCATTAGACAATGGTTGCTGTTGGGGAGGAAAATTAATTATGTTTCGATGGGAAGATAAGAAATATTTTTCTCAATCTTTTCAAAAAAATGCTAGTTGAAATGAAATAAAAAAATATTTTTAATTATTTAATTCATGTACTTTTTTATCTTGATAAAATTTCAAAACACAAATTATAAGGATTATTTTTATCTTTAAAATGTTGTTTTCTAAATATTGTTTTCCAAGATTTATATAATTTATACTGAGGAAAATAAGTATCACCGATTCCATTAAAATCTACATGTGTTAAATATAGCTTATTTGCGTAGAATAACATTTGTTTATATATTTCTGCTCCTCCGATAACCATAATTTCTTTATCATATTTAGTAGCAAGTAATGCTTTAGAGATTGAATTTGCCCATATGACACCTTTTTTTATAATTTTTTTATGACTAATAACAATATTTGTTCGCATTGGTAAAGGATTCTTTAAAATAGAGTCCCATGTAAGTCGTCCCATAATAACATTTTTATGTATTGTATTTTTTTTAAACCATTTGAGATCTTCTGGAAGATACCAAGGCATTTTATTATTATTTCCAATAACTAAGTTATTTGAAATTGCTGCAATTAAACTAATTTTCATGTTTATTTATAATTTTTTAAAATTTAAAATTATAAATATGTTTTACAACATATTTATAAAAAATTATAAACTTAATTTTTTTAATAAATTAAATTTATTTTTTTGTGAATTTCTTGTAAAGATATAATGTTTTTTGTTGGCTCTTCGTTTAATGCCATGACAGTTGCAAAGGCGCCGTTAACAGTAGTGTCATAATGTACTTTATATTGTAAAGCACTACGACATATTAATTTAGAATCTTTCATCCCTTGATGACAAGATGTCGTATTTACAATGTATGAATATTCTCCATTTTTTAAACGATCTTGTATATGAGGTCTACCTTCATGTACCTTGTTTACTAATCGAGATATAATTCCAGATTTTTTTAATGCCATAGAAGTACCTTTAGTAGCATCTATTTTAAAACCAAATTTTTGTAGTTTAACTGCTAAATTCACAATACTGTTTTTATCATCATCTCTTACTGAAAGAAGAACTCGACCCGATTTTTTCATATTTGTGTGAGCACCTAGCATTGCTTTAGAAAACGCTTCTGAGAAATTTTTTCCTATTCCCATAACTTCACCTGTAGAGCGCATTTCAGGGCCCAGGATAGGATCTACTCCTTGAAATTTATCAAAGGGAAGAACTGCTTCTTTTACTGAAAAATATGATGGTATGATTTCTTTATAAAATCCTTGTTCTGATAGCGTTTTACCATACATTACACGAACAGAGATTTTTGCAAGTGCTAAACCTGTTGCTTTTGAGACAAATGGCACTGTTCGGGCGGCTCTGGGATTGACTTCAATAATATATATTTCATTGTTTTTTATAGCAAATTGTACGTTCATTAACCCCCTGACTGATAATGCAAAAGCTAGTTTTTTAACTTGTTCTCTAATTTTGTTTTGAATTTTATGTGTTAATGTGTATGCTGGTAAAGAACATGCAGAGTCTCCAGAATGTACTCCAGCTTGCTCAATATGTTCCATTATTCCTCCAATTAATACCCTTTTCCCATCACATATTGCATCTACGTCTACTTCTATAGCATAGTTTAAATATTGATCCAATAAAATTGGAGTAATATCGTTATTTTTTAAAACTT
Source organism: Buchnera aphidicola (Rhopalosiphum padi) (assembly GCF_005080845.1). NCBI lineage: Bacteria > Pseudomonadati > Pseudomonadota > Gammaproteobacteria > Enterobacterales > Erwiniaceae > Buchnera > Buchnera aphidicola. The sequence goes on from NZ_CP034858.1 coordinate 151,993, forward strand.
TTTTAAAATAGTTATCTAGATCACATGGTTCATAAACAATTTCCATTGCTCTACCACCTAATACATAAGATGGACGAACCATAATAGGATAACCAATTTCTATAGCTTTTTGATGTGCTTCTTCTAGAGTGAGAACGGTGGCATTTAAAGGTTGTTTTAATTTTAATTCAGTTACAATTTTTTGAAAACGATTACGATCTTCTGCTTTATCGATTGCATCAGGACTAGTTCCAATAATTGGTATGCCTTCTTTTTCAAATTGACGTGCTAATTTTAATGGTGTTTGGCCTCCGTATTGAATAATCACTCCTTTAGGATTTTCAATTCTCACTATTTCTAAAACATTTTCTAATGTAATCGGTTCAAAATAAAGTCGATCGGAAATATCGTAATCTGTAGAAACAGTTTCTGGATTGCAATTTATCATAATTGCTTCGAAACCATCTTCTCTCAAAGCTTGGGCTGCATGTACACAACAATAGTCAAATTCTATTCCTTGTCCTATTCTATTAGGTCCTCCACCTATAACAATAATTTTCTCGGTGTTTTTTGTTGCATAAGATTCACATTCATCTTCCCATGTTGAATACATATATGCCGTTTCAGTAGAAAATTCAGCTGAACAAGTATCAATTCGTTTATAAACAGGATGTAAATTTAGCTTATATCGAAGTTGACGAATTTCTTCTTCTTTTTTATTAGTTAAAATTGCTATCCGTAAATCTGAAAAACCTTTTCTTTTAATAAAATAAAAGAAATTATAATCTAGTCCAATAAATCCATTTTGTATAATTTTTTTCTCTAAGAAAATAATTTCTTGAATTTGAACAAGAAACCAAGGGTCAATAGACGTTAACTCAAATACGTCATTTACAGACATTCCGGAACGAAATGCGTCACCTATATACCAAATTCTTTCAGCTCCGGCATCTTTTAGTTCATGTCTAATTTTTATTAGATGTTGCTTTTTATCTGAAAACGATACTTTAGAATCGAAACCACTTGCTCCAATTTCTAATCCACAAATAGCTTTTTGTATAGATTCTTGAAAAGTTCGTCCTATTGCCATTACTTCTCCGACAGATTTCATTTGAGTAGTAAGTCTATCGTTGCACCCTAAAAATTTTTCAAAATTAAATCTAGGAATTTTAGTTACTATATAATCTATTGACGGTTCAAAGGATGCTGTGGTGTTAATCCCTGTTATATCATTAGCAAGTTCATCTAATGTATATCCTACAGCTAATTTAGCTGCTATTTTTGCGATTGGGAAACCAGTTGCTTTGGAAGCTAAAGCAGAAGAACGAGAAACTCGAGGATTCATTTCGATTACAATCATACGACCGTCTTTTGGATTGATTGCAAATTGTACGTTAGAACCTCCTGTTTCCACACCTATTTCTCGTAAAATAGACATAGAAGCATTTCTCATAATTTGGTATTCTTTATCACTTAAAGTTTGAGCTGGTGCTATGGTAATTGAATCACCAGTATGAATGCCCATGGGATCTAAATTTTCAATTGAACATACAATGATACAATTGTTATTTTTATCTCTTACAACTTCCATTTCATATTCTTTCCAACCAATAAGTGATTCATCAATTAAGAGTTCAGTAGTAGGAGATAATTTTAATCCTCTCTCGCAAATATCTTCAAATTCTTCTTGATTATAGGCAATTCCTCCACCATGTCCACCCATAGTAAACGAAGGGCGGATAATACATGGAAAACCTACATTTTTTAAAACAGACAATGCTTCTTGAATATTATGTGCAATTCCGCATTTTGCAGTCTTGAGATTCAGTTTTTTCATGGAATCTTCAAATAATTTTCTATCTTCTGCTTTATTAATAGCATTAATAGTGGCGCCTATTATTTTTACATTAAATTTTTTTAGTATTCCTCTTTGATCTAATTCTAAAGCACAATTTAGTGCAGTTTGACCACCCATAGTAGGCAGTAAGGCATCAGGTTTTTCTTTTTGTATAATTTTTTCAACTATTTTCCAGTGAATAGGTTCAATATATGTAGCATCTGCCATACAAGGATCAGTCATAATAGTTGCAGGATTTGAATTTACCAGGATAATTTTATAACCTTCTTCCTTTAGTGCTTTGCATGCTTGTGCACCTGAATAATCAAACTCACATGCTTGTCCAATAACTATTGGACCTGCACCAAGAATTAAAATTGATTTTATATCAGTAGATTTAGGCATCTTTTTTCTCTAATTAATTACTGAGCTTTACTTGATTGAGTAATTTAACAAAATGATCAAATAAAGATGAAGCATCATGTGGTCCAGGACTAGCTTCTGGATGTCCTTGAAAACTAAAAGCTAATTTATCAGTTAAACATAGCCCTTGTAATGTTCCGTCAAAGAGTGAACTATGTGTTATAGCAATATTATTTGGCATATTTTTTATATCTACAGTGAAACTATGATTTTGTGATGTAATTATCACTCGATTTGTTTTAATTTCTTTTACAGGATGATTTCCACCGTGATGACCAAATTTCATTTTGATAATATTAGCTCCACTAGCTAATGCAAGAAGCTGATGTCCTAAACAAATTCCGAAAATAGGGATGTTTATTTTTAAGAAGTATTGAATTGCATGAATGGCATAATCGCATGGTCTAGGATCACCTGGACCATTAGATAGAAAAATTCCATCAGGATGTAAGTCTAAGACTGTTTTAGGATCGGTTTTAGCTGGCACTACAGTTAGATAACATCCTCTATCTACAAGCATACGTAATATATTTCTTTTAACCCCAAAATCATATACAACAATATGAAATAAAAATTTTTTTTTCTTTTCAGGACAAGGTTTTTTTTCATTAATAAAAATGCTACCTTTTTCCCAATTATAAATAAATTTAGTACTAACTTTTTTAGCTAAATCTAATCCTTGTAAACTTAAAAAATTTTTTGCTTTTCTATGTGCTATACTATAGTTTTCTTTTTTATCTTCTATAATACATCCATTTTGCGAACCTTTCGTACGTAAAATTCGTGTTAATTTTCTTGTATCAATATCTGATATTGCAACAATATTATTTTCTTTTAAGTAAGAAGAGAAGTCTTTTTCGCTGCGATAGTTACTTGATATTGGTGACATATCACGAATAATTAGTCCTCTTATATGAATTTTAGATGATTCTTCGTCGTTATGATTAGTTCCGATATTTCCAATGTGGGGATGAGTTAATGTTACAATTTGATGTGAATAAGAAGGATCGGTGATTATTTCTTGATACCCAGTGATTGATGTATTAAAAACAACTTCGCCTACAGTTGTCCCCTTAGCTCCAATAGAACGTCCATGAAATCTAGTTCCATCTTCTAAAACTAGTACTGCTAATTGGCCCAAAGCGTCCTCCATTAAAAAAATTTTGAATATTAATTGAATTTTGAATGTAATCGGGATTATTAAAAAATAATGAAAAATTGTATTTTAACTAAAATTAATATTTTTGTCTATTATCGTAATAAATATTTATATTTTTAAAATTTTATTAATATAAATCATGAATAATTTAAAATTTATCCTTTAGTATATCGTTCATATTAAATAATCCTTGATTTTTTTCGTGAATCCATATTGCTGATTCAATGGCACCTTTGGCAAAAGAGTCTCGATTAAAAGCACTGTGAGTTATTTTAATTTCTTCATCAGAACTTGAAAATAAAACACTATGTTTTCCGATAACATTTCCTGATCTTATACTAGAAAAACCAATTTTTTTTATTTCTCTAATTTTTTTTGTAATACCTTTTTTATAATACAAAGAATGTTTATTTAATTCCCAATTCATAACTTTTGATATAGTTTCTCCAATAGTTAATGCTGTTCCTGAAGGTATATCTATTTTATTTCTATGATGAAATTCTATAATATCAATGTCTGAAGTATTTCCTAAAATTTTAGTAGTTTTTTGAACTAATTGACAAAGTAAATTTATTCCAATACTAAAATTTGATGAAATCATTAAAGCAATTTTTTCAGAATATGCATTTATGTTCTTATTTTCTTCATTTGAAAAACCAGTTGTACCAATAATAATATTTTTTTTAAATTTACAACATTGTTCTAAAAAATATAAAGTACTGCTTGGTTTCGTGAAATCGATTAAAACATCAAAGTTATTTTTTTCTATATTCAAAGTATTATCAATAGATACGCCTATTTTACCTATTCCAATTTTTTCTCCTATATCTTCACCAACCAATGGATGATTTTTTTTGACTAATGCAGTGGTTAAAATAGTATTTTTATTCTTTTGTATTTCTTTAATCAACACCCGGCCCATACGACCCATAGCACCAGTAATTGCAATACGAGTTATTTTTTTTTTCATAATTTTATTTTTCTAATTTTGCATATATATTAAATTCTTAGGTATCTTAAAAATTGTTTTTTCTTTATCTCCCAAAATTTCTTTTGGTGGATTTTTAAAACCTAGTTTTTTTAAATATTCAATTACTTCTGTTACTAATATATCAGGTGCAGAAGCGCCAGCTGTAATCCCAATATTTTTTTTGTTTTTAATCCATTCTTCTCTAATATCAGAAAATGATTCAATTTGTTTCGTAAATACACCTGTTTCTTTTCCTAATTCTGCAAGACGGTTGGAATTAGAAGAATTTTTAGAGCCGATTACAAGTATTATATCAGTTATTTTCGATAATTTAAGAATTGCATTTTGTCGATTTGTTGTTGCATAGCATATATCCTCTTTTTTAGGACCAGATATATTTAAAAATTTCTTTTTTAAAGATAAAATGATAGATTGAGTGTTTTTAATAGATAAAGTTGTTTGTGTGAAAAAATTTAATTTTTTATCTATTTTAATCGATAACTTATTTACATCTTCTATTGATTCAACAAGATGTATTTTTCCTTTTTTATTGTCATATTGACCGATTGTCCCAATAACTTCAGGATGACCTTTATGACCAATTAGAATTGTTTCTATACCATTTTTACTTGATTTTGAAACTTCTAAATGTACTTTTGTAACTAATGGACAAGTTGCATTTAATATTGTTAAATTTTTTTTTATAGCTTTTTTTTTTATTTTTTTTGATACTCCGTGTGCTGAAAAAACTACTATGGAACTATTTGGAATATCTGCAATGTCTTCAACAAAGATAACTCCCTTTTGACGTAATTGTTCTATAACATATTGATTATGTACTAGTTCATGCTGAACATAAATAGTTTTTTTATAAATTTTTAAAGCATTTTCAACCATTAAGATAGCTCTTTTAACGCCTGCGCAGAAACCTCTTGGGTTGGCTAATATAATGTTCACTGTTTTCTCAAAATATATTTAATTATAAAAAAATTTAATTTTTTTGATTAAAAATGAATTAGGGATTAATTATGAATTATAATAATTATTTTTCATAATTATAATCATCCCAATAAATATACTGAAATCAGCTATATTGAATGTTGCAAAATGCCAATTTTTAATATGTAAATCAATAAAATCTATTACAAATCCATAATTAATACGATCTATTAAATTTCCTATTGCTCCTGCGAGAATTAGAGAATAAGAAAGAATTTTATTTTTATCTTTTTTTTTAAACTTTATAATCATTTTTATTAGCACTAATATAACAACTATACTAAATATTAATAAAAAATATTTTTGCCATCCGTTTTGATCTGATAGTAGACTAAATGCTGCTCCAAAATTGTGTACATGAAATAAATTTAATATTAAAAATATTTTTTGTTTTTCATATATATTCAAATTATTTAAAATCCATTTTTTACTATAAAAATCTATTGTTACAATAAAAACTATTATAGTGATATAAATCCAATAGAATTTTTTAAAATAGTGTTTTTTCTTCATATAAAAATACGCTTTTCACCATTTCCTTTCGTATTTAGAAGACAACGTGTACAAATTTCATCATTATTTTTTTTAATAAAAATGTTATAGTGCCAACATCTTGGACATTTTTTTTCTTTTATTTTTTTTAAAAGCACTTTAAAATCAGAAATTTTTTCACTTTTTTTTGAATTTTTTGGTGCTGTGTCATATAATTTTATTTGTACTTTAGATGTTAAAAATATAAATTTTAATTCTTCTCCTAAAATATTTAATTTTTGTTTTATTTCTGGGGTTACGTATAATATTAAAGAGGCTTCTAGTGAACTTTTTATGTTTTTATTTTTTATTTCTTCTTCTAGAAATTTATTTATTTCATTTTTCATTTCTATTAGATTATTCCAATAATCATAGTTAAATACATCATTTTCATCTAAATCAAATAATTTATCAAACCATTCTTCCGTGAATACATATTTATTATGTTCTCCAGGTAAGTGATTCCAAATTTCATCGGCAGTAAATGATAATATTGGTGCTATCCAACGAACAAGAGCGTTAATTATATAGTATATAGCTGTTTGACAACTTCTTCGTTCTTGACTGTTTTTTTTTAGAGTATATTGTCTATCTTTTATAATATCAAGATAGAAAGAACCCATTTCGATAGAGCAAAAATACATTAAACGTTTTATTACTGCATGAAAGTTGTACTTTTCATAAAACTCAATAATTTCTTCTTGTACTTTTTTTGCTTGACTTATAGCCCAACGATCTAAAAGAACCATGTTTTCTTTTAAAACAGTATTTTTTTTAGGATTGAAATCATTTATGTTTGCTAACATAAAACGTGCTGTATTTCTTATTCTTCGATAAATGTCTGAAGAGCGTTTTAGAATTTCATTAGAAATAGAAATGTCATTAGAATAATTAGAAGAAGCCACCCATAGTCTTAAAATATCTCCCCCTAATGTTTTTACTATTTCATTAGGACTAATGGTATTTCCTATAGATTTAGACATTTTTTGACCATTTTTATCAACTACAAAACCATGAGTTAAAACTTCAGAATATGGTGATTTATTTTTTGTTAACATAGAAATAATTAATGATGACATAAACCATCCTCTATGTTGATCAGAACCTTCTAAAAACATATCTGCGTAATTTTTACTGTATTTTTTATTTTTATATTTTATTAAAGTATGAGTATTTCCTGATTCAAACCATACGTCTAATATATCAAATATTTGATCATACATGTTATATGTTTCACCTAATATTTCTTTTAAATCAATTTTCCACCATGCTTCTATTCCTTCTAATTCTACTTTTTTTATTATTTTTTCCATTAAGAAAGTATTTTCGGGATGAATATTTCCTGTTTTTTTATGTATAAAAAGACACATTGGTACACCCCATTTTCTTTGTCTTGAAATACACCAATCAGGTCTTTTTTTTATCATTTGTTTTATTCTAGATTCTCCCCATTTAGGTATCCATGATACTTTTTTGATTTCTTCAATAGTTTTATAACGCAGTTTGTTCTTATCAATTTTTATAAACCATTGTTCAGTTGCTCTAAATATAACAGGAGTTTTATGTCTCCAACAATGTGGATAACTATGTTTTAAAATCTCATGATGCAATAAACAATTTTCTTTGATTAATAAATTTATAATTATTTTATTAGCTTTAAAAATATTTATCCCATCTAATTTGGGATGTACGTTATTTATATAATTACCTTTAAAATCTACTAAATTAATTGTTTTTATTTTGTATTTTTGACTAACGATATAATCATCTGGTCCATGATCAGGTGCTGTATGAACAGCTCCTGTACCTGAATCAAGAGTAATATGTTTTCCCAATATTACAGGTAAAGAAATGTTTTTTAAAAATGGATGTAAAAATTTTGTTCCTTCTAAATTTTTACCTTGAAAAGAAATTAAAATGTTCCAATTTTTTATTTCTAAAATTTTCATTACGTTTTCAACTAATTTTTTTGCTAAAATTAAATTGTATTTTTTAGTTTCTATTAGTTGATACTCAAAAGTTGGATTTACTGCAATAGCTTGACTTGATGGAAGAGTCCATGGTGTAGTTGTCCAAATGGGTAGATATATGTCTTTTTCACTTGATATACTAAGATTTAGTACTTCTTTAAAAATTTTATTATTTTTACTTTTCATGGCAACAAAGATTGAATCGGATTCTTTATAAAAATGTTCGATCTCTGCATCAGATAAAGATGAATGGCATTTTAAACACCAATGTATAGGTTTAGATTCTTTATATAAGTATTTTTCTTCAATAATTTTAGACAGTGTTTTAATTATATTAGCTTCATTTTTAAAATTCATTGTAAGATATGGTTTTTCCCAATCTCCAATTACACCTAATCTAATAAAATCTTTTTTTTGCTTTTTTATTTGTTTTTCTGCATATTGTCTGCATTTTTTTTGAAATATTGAAGTAATTACATTTTTGCTTTTTAAACCTATCTGTTCTTCAACTTTTTGTTCAATAGGTAATCCATGACAATCCCAAGACGGTATATAGGGAGCATCGAAACCTGACATATTTTTTGATTTTATAATTATATCTTTTAAAATTTTGTTCACTGCATGTCCAATATGAATGTTTCCATTAGCATATGGAGGTCCATCATGAAGAAAAAAAATTTTTTTACCTTCTTTTTTTTGTCTTATTAATTTATAAAGATTATTTTCATACCAATTTTTTAATATTTCTGGTTCTTTTTGAGACAGATTCGCACGCATAGAAAACTGTGTTTTAGGTAAATTTAAAGTATTTTTATAATCATTCATAATTTTCTCTTTAATTTGTATATTAATTATAATTAATGTTAAAATATTTTTTAACAATTTTAACATCTTTAGAAATTTGTTCTTTTAACTTTTCTATAGAAGAAAAGAAACATTCATCTCTTATTTTTTTGTATAAAAAAACTTCTATTTTCTTTTCATATAAATCAATATTAAAATTGAATAAATAGACTTCAAGAAGTCTATTTTTTTTCGAATGAAAATAACTTGGTTTAATTCCAATATTGCATATTCCTATAAAATCTTTGTTCAAGAAACATGAAACCTTTACAGCGTATACTCCATTATTTATGGGTATATTTTTATGTAATAATATATTTGCTGTTGGATATCCTAATTTTCGTCCTATTTTGTTTCCATGAATTACACGACCTAAAATACTAAATGGGCGACCAAGTAATTTTCTTACTAGTTCAATTTTATTTTCTAATAAACATTTTCTTATATTAGTACTGCTTATTTTAATTATGTTTTTATATAATAAGGCACTAATTTCTATTACTTTAAAATTGTATTGATATCCAATTTTCTTTAAGAGAGATATATTTCCATTTCTTTTTGATCCAAATCTAAAATCATCTCCAATTATTATGAATTTTATATTTAATTTTTTTATTAAAACGTTTTTTATAAATTTTTCTGCACTTAAAGATGAAAAATATTCATTAAATTTAATACATAAAATAATATCGATTTTCCATAATTGAATATACTTAATTTTATTTTGTAACGTTGTAATTCTTTTTGGAGGATTTTGAGTATTTAAAAATTCTAATGGTTGTGGTTCAAATAAAATAACTATAGTTGGTATGTTATTTTTTTTTCCTATTTCGTATAAATTAGAAAGCAATTTTTGATGTCCCAAATGTATTCCATCAAAATTTCCAATACTAACAGCTGAATTAGAATTTATTTTTTTTAGATTACAAATGCCTCGTATGAGCTTCATTGTTAAATTAACCTAATGAAATAAAATGATTTTATATTAAAAAATATTGTTTATTTTACAAATAATTTTGATGTATTATTCTTCATAATATATAATATTATTTTTATTTATATACGAATTTTTCATTTTTTAAAAAATTATTTAAAATTTATTTTTTACATTTGGGAGTTAAAATTGGCAAATATTAAATCTGCTAAAAAAGATTCTATAACATCAGAAGAACGTCGTAAAAAAAATGCTAGTCAACGTTCAAAAATTCGTACTTTTATAAAAAAAGTTCGTTTGGCTGTTATTTCTGGAAATAAAGAAAAATCATATGATGCTTTTAAGAACATGCAACCTATTATTGATAAATATGCAACTAAGGGTTTAATACATAAAAACAAAGCTGCAAGATATAAATCTATTTTATCGTTAAAGATTGCAAAATTGCATAAAAATTAATTTTTTAAAAAAGTATTGCCTCTAATTTTTTAAGAAGCAATACTTTATAAGTTTTTTATTTTGTTAAATCATCAAAAAATCTTTTTACACCATCAAAAAACCTTTTTGAACGTGGACTATTTTTATCTCCTCGAAATCCATTAAAACTATTCCCTAGCTCATTTAAAAGATATTTTTGTTGTTCATTGAGATTGACTGGAGTTTCTACTACGACACGACATAATAAATCGCCTTTGCTTCTACTTTGTACTGATTTTACGCCTTTTCCTCGAATACGGAAAAGTTTTCCTGATTGAGTTTCAGACGGTATCTTCAACTTAACTCTACCATCTAAAGTAGGTACTTCTATTTCTCCACCTAATGCAGCCATAGTAAAATTGATTGGTACTTCACAGTAAAGGTTATTATCTTCTCTTTCAAAAATAGGATGTTTGTTAACTGTCATTTGTACATAAAGATCACCTGATGGTGCGCCATTTATTCCGGCTTCACCTTCATGACTTAATCGAATCTTATCATTAGTATCGATACCAGATGGAATCTTTACCGACAATATTTTGTTTGTTTTTATTCTTCCCTGTCCTCGACATATATGGCATGGATTTTTAATTACTGTACCTCTTCCATTACATTTAGGACATGATTGTTGAACAGTGAAAAATCCTTTTCTAATATGAATTTGACCTTTTCCATGACATGTTGAGCATCCATTCGGCTTGGTACCAGCACTTGCCCCTGTACCATAACAAGTTTTACATTTTTGAAAAGTTGGAATACGAATTTCTTTTATTACTCCCTTTACTGCTTCTTCTAAAGAAATCTCCATATTGTAGCATAAATCAGCTCCTTTTTTCACTCTTTGATTTCTACTGCCTCCGAAAATATCACCAAAAACATCGCCAAAGATATCTCCAAAATCTGTAGAGCTAGTAAAAGTATTATAAGTATTGTTTTGATTGTGACCATTTTCAAAAGCAGCGTGTCCATATTGATCATATGCGCTTCTTTTTTCTTCATTGATTAAAATTTCATATGCTTCTTTTATTTCCTTAAACTTGTTTTCAGCACTTTTATCTCCTTGATTGCGATCGGGATGGTATTTCATTGCTAATCGTTTATAAGCTTTTTTAATTTCTCGTTCTTCAGCTGATTTTGGAATTCCTAAAATTTGATAGTAATCTTTTTTTGCCATATTACTGTTCTTCCTGCTTTTAAAATAAGTGCACGGGCGTAGATTTTTTTCTACGCCCGTGCTAGTTTAAATACTGTTATAACTTTTTCTGCTTTTTTAGATTAATGTTTATTATTTTTTAGGATCTTTTATTTCTTCAAATTCTGCGTCTACAACGTTTTCGTCTTTTTGTGATTCAGATGATTTATTTTCTTTTTTTAAATTTTCTTCTGATTTTTTTTGATTTATTTCTGTTAGTTTAGATGAAATTTTTAAGAGATTTTGAATATTTTTTTCAATTTCAGTTTTATCTTCTCCCTTCAATGATTTTTCTAATTCATCTAAAACTGATTTAATTTTTTCTAGTTCTGTATTTTCTATTTTATTTTTTTTTCATACTATATTGTTTTTTAATACTATGTATTAATTGATCACCTTGATTTCTGATTTGAATTAATTCTTCAAATTTTCGATCTGCTTCGGAATTAGCCTCAGCATCATTAATCATTTTTTTTATTTCGTCTTCATTTAGACCAGAAGAAGCTTTAATAGTAATTTTTTGTTCCTTTCCAGTTTTTTTATCTTTTGCAGATACATGTAATATACCATCGGAATCAATATCAAATGTAACTTCAATTTGTGCCGTTCCTCTTGGTGCTGGCTCAATTCCGTCTAGATTAAATTGACCTAGAGATTTGTTATCTAGTGCTCTTTTTCTTTCACCTTGAAGAATATGTATTGTTACAGCGGATTGATTATCTTCTGCTGTTGAAAAAACTTGACTATGTTTAGTAGGAATAGTTGTGTTTTTATTTATCAGTGAAGTCATTATACCCCCCATAGTCTCAATTCCTAATGACAATGGAGTTACATCAAGCAATAAAACATCTTTAACATCGCCTGAAAGTACACCTCCTTGAACTGCAGCACCAACTGCAACCGCTTCATCTGGATTAACATCTTTTCTAGGTTCTTTACCAAAGAAATCTGCTACTTTAGATTGTACCATAGGCATTCTTGTTTGACCGCCTACTAATATTACATCATTGATATCTGAAATAGATAGTCCTGCATCTTTTAACGCTACTTTAAGTGGTTCAATAGAACGTAGTACCAGATCTTCTACTAAAGATTCTAATTTTGAACGAGTAACTTTAATATTTAAATGTTTAGGTCCATTAGAATCAGCTGTAATATACGGTAGATTTACATCAGTTTGTTGTGCTGATGATAATTCTATTTTTGCTTTTTCTGCAGATTCTTTTAAGCGTTGCATGGCCAATGAATCATTTCTTAAATCAATACCTTGTTCTTTTTTAAATTCTTGTACTAAATAATTAATCAGCCTGCTATCGAAATCTTCTCCACCAAGATGGGTGTCTCCATTAGTAGCAAGAACTTCAAATGTTTTTTCTTTGTCAACATCATCGATTTCAATAATAGATATATCAAAAGTACCTCCACCTAAATCGTATACTGCTATAGTTCTATTTCCTTCCCCTTTATCTAAACCATAAGCAAGCGCTGCAGCTGTAGGTTCGTTAATAATTCTTTTGACTTCTAATCCTGCAATTCTACCAGCATCCTTAGTTGCTTGTCTCTGAGCATCATTAAAATAGGCAGGAACTGTAATAACTGCTTCTTTCACTGATTCTCCTAAGTAGTCTTCTGCAGTTTTTTTCATTTTTTTTAACACTTCTGCAGAAATTTGAGGAGGTGCCATTTTTTGTTTCTTAATATCAATCCATGCGTCTCCATTTTCAGAATTGATAATAGAATATGGCATAATTTTTATATCACGCTGAACTTCATCATCTTTAAACTTTCTACCAATTAGTCTTTTTATAGCAAATAATGTATTCTTGGGATTAGTTATTGCTTGACGTTTAGCAGGTTGTCCTACTAAAACTTCTCCTTTTTGGGTATACGCAATAATTGAAGGTGTTGTACGATCACCTTCTGAATTTTCTAAAACACGTGGTTTGTTGCCATCCATAATGGCAACACAAGAGTTGGTTGTTCCCAAGTCAATACCAATAATTTTGCCCATTGAAATTCTCCTATTTTATAATCTCTTGATAAATTGGGTGTTCAACCTTTATGCGGCCATTTTTTTGGCTTTTTAATTAGCTACATAGGATTGTATTTTTCTTTTTTATATATATTGTTGAATGATTATTAGATGGGGTCTTTTTTCTAGTCATCAAGGTCTAAGTATAAAAAAAATGAATTTTTTAAATTAAAAATTTTTTATTCTTTTAACAAACACAATTTATTATTTTATATTTTTAATGTATATTTTATTTTTTTATCAATTGTTTTAATCATAAAATAAATTATATTTTTTTATCAATATACAATACACTGTTGAAATGTAATCATTGTAAAAATATTTTGATATTTTATAGGAATATAAAATGCTACAAAATACATTAGAAATTACTGAATATTTATCTTTTTTTTACTTTATTTTTTTTTCTCTACTTTTTTGTTTTTTTATGCTATTTGCAAGTTGGTTTCTGGGAGGAAGATCATTATCAAGATATAAAAATACTCCTTTTGAATCAGGGATTGTTCCAGTAGGTAATACATATCTTCATTTTTCTGTAAAATTTTATTTAATTGCAATGTTTTTTGTGATTTTTGATGTTGAGGCACTTTATCTATATGCATGGTCTGTTAGTATAGTTGAATCAGGATGGACAGGATTTTTTGAAGCAACTGTATTTATATTATTTCTTCTTTTGTCATTATTTTATTTAATCCGAATTAAAGCTTTAAATTGGATTTCATCATGATAATATCAAAAATATTGACATTGATTATATTTAGGATGTAATTAGATGAAAGAAAAAATGAATTATACTTTAACTAGAGCAGATGGAAAAAATCAGAGACGTTATCCAAATCAAACAATTCAATCTGTTATAGATCCGATAGAAGGATATTTAAAAAAAAATGTTTTTATGGGTAAGATTAGTGAATTACTGCATAAAGTAGTGAATTGGGGTCGAAAAAATTCTCTTTGGCCTTATAATTTTGGTTTATCTTGTTGTTATGTAGAAATGGTAACAGCATTTACTTCTGTCCATGATATTGCTCGTTTTGGTTCTGAAGTATTAAGAGCATCTCCAAGACAGGCAGATGTTATGGTAATTGCAGGTACACCATTTATTAAAATGGCTCCTATTATTCAAAGATTATATGATCAAATGCTAGAACCTAAATGGGTTATTTCTATGGGTGCATGCGCTAATTCTGGTGGTATGTACGATATTTATTCTGTTGTACAAGGAGTAGATAAATTTTTACCAGTAGATATTTATATTCCCGGTTGTCCACCTAGACCAGAAGCATACATACATGCTTTAACATTACTTCAAAAAATGATTAATGAAGAAAGAAGACCTTTATCTTGGACAATTGGAGAACAAGGTATATATCGTAAAAAAATGTTATCAGAAAAAGTTAAAAACAGAAAAAGAAGGATTTCCGTTGTCAATCTTCCAACTTCAGAAGAGATCTAATTTTTACTTAAAAAGTATAAATTTTTCATACTACTAGATCAATATTTTTTTGAATATATTATTAATATTAAAATTTTTTAGGTTAGTGAAAAAAATGAGAAATCTATGATAGATGAAAAGAAAAAAAAAAATACTGTTTTAACTAATAATAACTATGAAAAAAAATCGATTATTGAAGACTTATTTCATTTTTTTGGCAAAGATTTTTGTGTTTTCCAGATTACCAGTATAGATTTTCCAATAATATGGATAAACAAATCTTTATTATTGAAAGTTGGTGAGTTTTTATATAATTCACCTAAGCCTTACAATATGCTTTTTGATTTGCATGGAGTAGATGAACGTTTTCGATCAAATCGAGTAAATTTACCTGAAGCAGATTTTTCAGTTTTTTATCATCTAATATCTATTGAACGAAATAGTGATATTCTGATTAAGGTTCCGTTATTAAAAGACGATTTAAGTGTATCCACTTTTACTAGTTTATTTCCTAACGCCAATTGGTATGAACGTGAAACATGGGAAATGTTTGGTATTGTTTTTGATCAACATCCTAATTTAACTCATCTTATTATGCCGAATGAATGGAAAGGATTTCCTTTAAGAAAAGATTATCCAGCTAGAGCAACTGAGCATGAGTCTTTTTTTTTAGATGAACAGAAAGAAGATTTGGCAATGGAAAATCTAAGATTCAAACCTGAGTTGTGGGGTATGAAAAGAAAAAATGAGAATGTAGATTTTATGTTCTTAAATTTAGGACCTAATCATCCTTCTGCTCATGGTGCGTTTAGAATTATTTTACAATTAGATGGTGAAAATATTGTAGATTGTGTTCCTGATATTGGTTATCATCATCGTGGTGCAGAAAAAATGGCAGAAAGACAATCATGGCATAGTTATATTCCATATACTGATCGTATTGAATATCTTGGTGGTTGTGTTAATGAAATGCCTTATGTTTTAGCAGTAGAAAAATTAGCTAATATTTCTGTTCCAGAAAAAGTAGAAGTAATCCGAGTAATGTTATCTGAGTTATTTCGAATAAATAGTCATCTTTTGTATATTTCTACTTTTATTCAGGACGTAGGATGTATGACGCCTGTTTTTTTTGCTTTCACTGATCGTCAAAAAATTTATGATTTAATTGAAGCAATTACCGGTGCTCGTATGCATCCCGCTTGGTTTCGGATTGGTGGAGTAGCTCATGATCTTCCTAAGGGATGGAACACTTTATTAAAAGAATTTCTCGAATGGATGCCAAAAAGATTAAAATATTACGTACAATTAGCTTTAAAAAACCCTATTTTAATAAATCGTTCCAAAGGAATTGCTGAGTATAATCAGAAAGAAGCATTACAATGGGGTGTGACAGGAGCAGGTTTACGTTCTACAGGATTAGATTTAGATATAAGAAAATGGCGTCCTTATTCTGGATATCAAAATTATACTTTTGAAATTCCTATAGGTTCAGGTATAAGCGATTGTTATTCAAGAGTGATGATTAAAGTAGAAGAAATATATCAAAGTTTAGTTATTTTAAAACAATGCTTGAAAAATATGCCAGAGGGTCCTTTTAAATCAGATCATCCGTTAACTACTCCTCCTCCTAAAGAACGTGTTCTAAAAGATATAGATACAATGATTACTCATTTTTTACAAGTTTCTTGGGGTCCTGTCATTTCAGCAAATGAAAGCTTTCAAATGATTGAAGCGACTAAAGGTATTAATAGTTATTATTTAATAAGTGATGGTGGTACGATGAGTTATCGAACAAGAATACGAACACCTAGTTTTCCACATTTACAGCAAATACCTTCAGTGATTCGTGGAAGTTTAATATCAGATTTAATTGTATATTTGGGCAGTATAGATTTCGTCATGTCAGACGTGGACAGATAATTATGCATAAAAAAAAAGAAAATTAAAAAAAATTTCTACAACATTTACTTTGACTTCTTTTGAAATTAATGAAATAGAAAAGCAAAAAAAATATTATGAAAATTCAAGATCAGTTTCAATAGAAGCATTGAAAATTGTTCAAAAAAAACGAGGGTGGGTTTCTGATCCAGCAATTATAGAAATTGCAAAAATACTTAATCTTAATCCAAGTGAAATAGAAAGTGTAGCTACTTTTTATAGTCAAATTTATCGTCAACCTGTAGGACGTCATATTATCCGATATTGTGATAGTGTAGTTTGTTATTTAACTGGTTATGAAAAAATAAAAAAAGCTTTAGAAGAATATTTACTAATTGAAGTAGGTAATACTACTTTAGATGGTAGATTTACTCTACTACCAGTTTGTTGTTTAGGAAATTGTGATAAAGGTCCTACCATAATGATTAACGAAGATTTACATTCTTACCTAAATCCAGATTTAATATCAAACTTGCTGGAATTATATAAATGAACAATATTATACGCACTGAGGAGACACATCCATTAACATGGAGACTGAGAAATGATCAAAAAACTGTTTGGATTAAAGAATATTGTAAGAAAAATGGTTATTTTAGTTTAAAAAAAGCATTAAAGACTATGTCTCCAGAAGATATTGTACATTTGATTAAAGAATCTGGTTTAAAAGGAAGAGGTGGAGCTGGTTTTTCTACAGGTTTAAAATGGAGTTTAATGTCTCAAAATAAAAGTTCTAAAATGCGTTATTTACTTTGTAATGCTGATGAAATGGAACCTGGAACCTATAAAGATAGGTTTTTAATGGAAAATATACCTCATCAATTAATTGAAGGGATATTGTTGTCTGCATTTGCTTTAAATGTTTCTCGTGGTTATATTTTTTTACGAGGCGAATATCTTAAAGCTGAGCATGTTTTAAAAAAATCTATACAAGAAGCAATTAATTTTGGTTTCATTGGTTCTAATATTTTAAATAGTGGTTTTAGTTTTGAACTTTTTTTACATACTGGTGCTGGTCGTTATATTTGTGGTGAAGAAACTGCTTTAATTAATTCATTAGAAGGGAGAAGAGCTAATCCAAGAGCTAAACCACCGTTTCCTGCAGTATTTGGATTATGGGGAAAACCCACTTGTATCAACAATGTTGAAACATTATCTAATGTTCCGTCTATTATATTAAACGGTGTTAATTGGTATAAAAAATTGTCTAAAAGTATCGATACTCCTGGTACTAAGTTAATGGGATTTTCAGGAAAAGTAAATAATCCTGGTCTTTGGGAACTACCTTTTGGAATTACTGCGCGTGAAATTTTAGAAGATTATGCATGTGGAATGAAATCAGATTTATCTTTAAAATCCTGGCAACCTGGTGGAGCAGGAACTGATTTTCTGATTGAAAAACATTTAGATTTACCAATGGATTTTACCAGTATTTCAAAAGCAGGCAGTCGTTTAGGAACAGCTATTGCTATGGCTGTAGACAATAAAACTAATATGGTTTCTCTAGTTTGTAATATAGAAAAATTTTTTTCTCGTGAATCGTGTGGTTTATGTACACCATGTAGAGAAGGATTACCTTGGATTGTAAAAATATTAGAAAGTTTAGAGAAAAAAGAAGGTCAGAAAAATGATATAGAAACCTTAGAAAGGTTGTGTGTACATTTAAGTCCAGGAAAAACATTTTGTGCTCATGCACCAGGTGCAATAGAACCTTTGCAAAGTGCTATAAAATATTTTCGTTCAGAGTTTGAAGCTGGTATTAGCGTAAAAAAATTAAAATTAAATTTAAATATTGTTGGAATTCAATCAAATAATTTTACTTCAAAAATTTAATTTTTGATATAAATAATTTCTATAATATAAAGATATTTATTTATAAAAATAAAGATTTTTTTTGGAAATTTTCTATTATGGCTAGAATTTATGTAGATGGAAAAGCATATTGTATGAGTGAATCAGATAACTTATTACAAGCATGTTTATCATTTGGTTTAAATATTCCTTATTTTTGTTGGCATCCTATATTAGGAAGTTTGGGGGCATGTCGACAATGTGCTGTTACACAATATAATAGTCCCTCAGATAATCAAGGAAGGTTAATTATGTCCTGTATGACACCTGTAGTAGATGGAACTATTATTTCTATTAACGATGATACATCAAAACAATTTAGAAGAAGTATTATAGAACTTTTATTAACAAATCATCCTCATGATTGTCCAGTATGTGAAGAAGGAGGTAATTGTCATTTACAAGATATGACTGTAATGACTGGTCATAATTTTAGAAATTATAGATTTTCTAAAAGAACACATAAAAATCAATATTTAGGATCATTCATTAAACATGAAATGAATCGATGTATTGGATGTTATCGTTGTGTTAGATACTATAAAGATTATGCAGATGGTACTGATTTAGATGTCTATGGTTCTAATAATAATATTTATTTTGGTCGTATAGAAGATGGTGTATTAGAAAATGAACATTCAGGTAATTTGATAGAAATATGTCCTACTGGAGTTTTTACAGATAAAACACATTCTAAAAAATATAATCGTAAATGGGATATGCAGTATGCTCCGGGAATCTGTCAAAATTGTAGTGTCGGTTGTAATATTAGTATTGGAGAGCGTTACGGTGAAATACGTCGTATAGAAAATAGATATCATGAAAATATAAACCATTATTTAATTTGTGATCTTGGACGTTTTGGATATTCTCATACTAATTTGAGAAATAGACCTAAACAACCTGTTTTATCTATGATAAAAAATAATCTAAATATATTAAGTTTTAATCAATCAATAGAATTTGGAATGAATTTTTTTCAACGTTATAAAAATGTAATTGGAGTTGGTTCTGTTCGTTCTAGTATAGAAAATAATTTTGCTTTACAAGAATTAGTTGGTAAAGAAAATTTCTCTAATGGAATGTCAGATAAAGAAGAGTCTTGTGTTAAATTGATTTTGAATACTTTGAAGAATAATCAAATATATATACCTTCTTTAAAAGAAATTGAAAGTTACGATACTATTTTAGTTTTAGGCGAAGATTTAACACAAACATCTCCTCGTATTGCATTAGCAGTACGTCAAGCTATGAAGAATAAAGCTAAAGATTTAGCTAAATCGTATGGAATTCCACAATGGAATGCTTCTGCTCTATCTCAAATAGCAGAAAATCATAAAAACTCTCTTTATATTATTAATACCCATGAAACTAAATTAGATGATATTGCTGATTGGTGTTATTTTTCCTCCATTGATCAACAAGTAAATTTTGCATCTGCTATTGCTCATGAATTAGATAAAAATTTACCTCATATTTCATGTTTAGACTCTAATTTGATTGAAAAAGCATCTGTAATTGCAAAAAAAATAATGTTTTCAAAGAAGGTATTAATTATTTCCGGTTCACATTCTTTTAGTGAGTCTATTATTAAAGCTTCTATAAATATAGCTATATCAATTAATCGAAAAAACATCAATCATGTTGGATTAACTTTTTTAACTTCTTCTTCAAACACTTTAGGATTGGCATTGATTGGTGGTTTTTCTATAGAAACTGCATTAAAAAAACTAAAGCAAAAAGAAGCAGATGCCATAATATTTATGGAATACGATTTATATCGTTATATATCTAAATATGATTGTGATTCTTTTTTTAAAGAAAATAACAATATTATTGCTATAGATCATCAATATACTAAAACATATAAAAATTCTGGATTCAGTTTGCCTTCTTTAAATTTTACGGAAAGTTCAGGTACGATAGTAAATTTTGAAGGTAGAGCACAGCGTTTTTTTCAAGTATATGATCCTATGTTTTACGATAAAAAAAATTGTCTTTATGTGAGCTGGAAATGGTTGCATTTTATTAAAAGTAAAATTGACAAAAAAGAAATATCTTGGTTAAACTTAGATGACGTTATTTCTGAATATTCAAATAAATATCCAATTTTTAGAAAAATAAAAACAGTAGGCCCTAGTTCTTCCTTTCGTATTAATGGTCAAAAGATTGCTCGTTCTCCACATCGGTCAAGTGGTAGAACAGCTTTACGAGCAAATATTAATGTACACGAACCTTCTCAGCCAAAAGATATTGATACAATGTTTTCATTTTCTATGGAAGGTTATAATCAGCCAAATGAATCTATATCACATATTCCATTTGCTTGGTTTCCTGGATGGAATTCACCACAGGCATGGAATAAATTTCAAAAAGAAATAGGAAGAAAATTGATATCAGGTGATTCTGGTATTCATTTATTTAAAGATAATAAAAAAGTTTTAGATATTTATTTTAATTTTCCTCCTAAAAATTTTATTAAAGAAAAATACTGGTATATCATTCCATATTATCATATTTTTGGAAATGAAGAGTTAACTCAATATTCATCTATTATAAAAAAAAATATACCTTTAGAATATGTATTAATAAGTGAGATAGATGGATTGGAATTAGGTTTTAAAAAAAACTCCATAGTGGAATTTAATTGTTTAAATCAAGATTTTCGTTTAACAATACGATTATCAAAATATTTAACTCAAAAACAAATAGGTTTGCCTATAGGAAGAAAAGGATTTCCTATCTCTCTTATTGGTGAAAAAATTAAATGTTTACGGGAATTTATTAGATGAACTGTTTAGGAATAAATTTTTATGAAATATTATTTAAAATTTTACAAATAACATTAATTTTAATTTTTATTATATTTTTTTCAGCAACTTTAAGTATTGTTGAACGTAGATTTTTAGCATTTTTTCAAAATAGACATGGTCCTAATCGAGTTGGTTGGTTTGGAAGCCTACAATTATGTGCAGATATGATTAAAATTTTATTTAAAGAAGATTGGGTACCACTGTTTAGTGAAAAATCAATTTTTATTTTATCTCCAATCATAGCTTTTATTTCTTTGTTAATAGTTATTCCTATAATTCCACTTACACCTAATTTTTTGATAATTAATTTAAATATTGGAATTTTATTTTTTTTAATGATGGCAGCTTTATCAGTTTATGCAGTATTATTTGCTGGTTGGTCAAGCAATAATAAATATGCTTTATTAGGTGCTGTTCGTGCTTCTGCTCAAACTTTAAGTTATGAAGTTTTTTTAGGTTTATCATTGATGGGTGTAGTAGCTCGATCAGGATCTTTTAAAATAATAGATATTATTAACAGTCAAAAAGAAATTTGGAATTTTATACCTCAATTTTTTGGTTTTTTGTGTTTTTTTATAGCTGGTATAGCTATTTGTCATAGACATCCTTTTGATCTACCCGAATCTGAACAAGAGTTGGCTGATGGTTATCACATCGAATATTCTGGTATGAAATTTGGTTTGTTTTTTATTGGTGAATATATTTCTATTATTACAATTTCAGCATTAATATCGACAATATTCTTTGGAGGATATTTTGGTTTTTGGGGGTCGAGTTTTATTTGGTTGTTTTTAAAAACAGTTTTTTTTATTTTAGTCTTTATTTTAATTCGAGCTTCTTTACCAAGACCTAGATATGATCAAATAATGTCTTTTGGATGGAAAATTTGTTTACCATTAACGTTATTAAATTTAATTACGACAGCTTTTTTCGTATTAATATAAGTTGTCTTAAGAGATAAATTGTATGATTTTAAAAGAAATTGTTATTGGATTTTTAGTGCAAATAAGAAGTATTTGGATGGTCTTTAAAAATATATTTTCTAAATCTGAAACTAAAATGTATCCAGAAGAAAAATTATATTTATCTCCTCGATATCGAGGTCGAGTTATTTTAACACGTAATATAAATGGAGAAGAGCGTTGCGTAGCTTGTAATTTATGTGCTGTAGCTTGTCCCGTTGATTGTATTTCTCTTCAAAAATCTGAAAAAAAAGATGGTCGTTGGTATCCAAAATTTTTTAGAATTAATTTTTCTCGTTGTATTTTTTGTGGTTTATGCGAAGAAGCATGTCCTACAGCTGCTATTCAATTAATGCCTGATTTTGAATTATCAGATTTTAAAAGACAAAATTTAGTGTATGAAAAAGAAGACTTATTGATTTCAGGACCAGGAAAATATCCAGATTATGACTTTTATAATTTTTCTGGCGTAGTTATTAAAGATAAAAAAGTAGGTGAATTGTCAAGTGAATTAAAACCTGTTAATGTGAAAGATTTATTACCATAAGGAGGAGTAGTTCAATGGAATTTGTTTTTTACACATGTTCTTCGATAGCAGTTATTTCTACTCTATTGGTTATTATTCAAAAAAACGCAGTGTATTCTTTATTATATTTAATAATTTCACTTTTATCAATATCTGGTATTTTTTTTATATTCGGAGCTTTTTTTGCTGGTGCTTTAGAGGTTATTGTTTACGCTGGAGCAATTATTGTTCTGTTTGTTTTTGTAATTATGATGCTCAATCTTGGTAAAAAATATAATCTTCAAGAGAAAAAATATTTAAATCCTATTTTTTGGATTGGTCCAAGTTTCTTATCATTAATATTATTTTTAACAATGATATATGTTATTTTTTTCCTTAAAAACAAACAAATATATTTTACTTTAATTGATGCAAAAGATGTAGGTATTAATTTATTTGGTCCATATTTATTGTTAGTAGAACTTTCTTCTTTACTTTTATTATCTGCTTTAGTTGTCGTTTTTCATATTGGAACAGAAAAAAAATGAATTAAAAACAATCATTTTAATTATTAAAAAGGTAATGTTTTATGATTTCTTTATTTCATGGTTTGTTTTTATCATTAATATTATTTACTTTAGGTTTGACATCTCTTATAGTTCGTCGCAATGTACTGTTTATGTTAATTAGTTTAGAAATAATGATGAACGCTGCTGCATTAGCATTAGTAGTAGTGGGAAGTTATTGGAAACAGTCTGATGGTCAAATAATGTATATACTTGCTATTACATTAGCCGCATCTGAAGCTAGTGTAGGATTAGCTCTATTACTACAACTTTATAGACGTCAAAAAACATTAAACATTAATGTTTTAAGTGAGATGAGTGGATGAATATTATTTTTTTGATAATTTTATTTCCATTAATAAGTTTTTTATTTTTGTCACTTATACAAGGAACTATTTCTGAAAGAAATGCAGCTATTATAGGTATATCTTCAATATTTATTGCATTTATTATTACTTGTTTTTATATGACAAGTTTTGTAAACCATTCATCTCAAATTTTTACTCAAAAATTATGTAGTTGGATTTCTGTTAATGAATTAAATATAGATTTTAGTTTAATTTTAGATGGATTATCCTTAAGCATGTTGTCGATGATTATAGGAATAGGATTATTAATACATATTTTTTCCAGTTGGTACATGGAAGGCAAGGAAGGTTATTCACGATTTTTTGCATATACTAATTTATTTATAGCAAGTATGTCTTTATTAGTTTTAGCAGATAATTTTGTATTCATGTATTTAGGATGGGAAATTGTAAGTGTATGTTCTTATTTATTAATTGGTTTTTATTATAAAACTTCTAACAATAATTCCTGTGCTCTTAAAGCATTCATTTTAACTAGAATTTCAGATGTATTTTTAATAGTTTCAATTTTTTTAATATATAAAAAATATGGTACCTTTAATTTTCAAGAAATCAAATTTTTATCAAAATTTTTAAATATACAAGATTGTTCTGATTTAAATTTTCTTACACTATGTTTATTAATAGGAGTGATTGGAAAATCTGCGCAGTTACCATTGCATACTTGGTTATCTGATGCTATGGTCGGTCCTACTCCTGTTTCTGCCTTAATACACGCAGCTACTATGGTAACAGCAGGTGTTTATTTAATAGCAAGAACGCATTTTTTATTTTTGTTAACTCCTAAAATATTATATCTTATAAGTTTTATTGGTATAATAACAATATTTATTTCTAGTTTTTCTGCTTTAGTTCAGACAGATATAAAACGTATTCTTGCATATTCTACCATGAGTCAAATAGGTTATATGTTTTTGGCTTTAGGTGTACAAGCATGGACTGCGGCAATTTTACATTTAATTATTCATGCTATTTTTAAAGCATTATTATTCTTATCTTCAGGTTCTTTAATTTTATCTTGTAATAATGAAAAAAATATATTTAAGATGAGCAATTTGAGTTCAAAATGTCCTCTTTTATACGCGTCTTTTTTAGTTGGAGGTGCATCTTTGATTTCTTTCCCTTTAATTACAGCAGGTTTTTACAGTAAGGGAAATGTTTTATTTAGTGTTTTACAAAATGGTTATGTTAATTTCTTTTTGGTTGGTTTGTTTTGTTCTTTATTAACATCTATTTATACATTTAGAATGATTTTTGTTGTTTTTCATAGAAGTAGTATTTCTTTTGTTTTTTCTAATAAAAGATTAGCACATAATTTACCATTATTAATTTTATTGTTTTTTTCTACTTTTTTTGGTTATTTTATAATAAAACTACCTTTATTTTATATTTTTCCTGTTTCTCAAAATTCAGAAAATGGTAAATTTTTATATGAAATCATATCTAGTTTTATGTCATTTTTCGGTATATTTATAGCTTATTATATTTGGATTAAAAACCCAAATTGGATTTTTCAATTTTTGCAATTGAAAGCGATTAGATTAATTCACAATTTTTTGCTAAACGGATGGTGTTTTGATTTTTTCTATAAAATTTTATTTATTAATTCTTATTTATTTATATCTAAAATTTTATCTTATGAATCATTTAATTTTTTTCCTATATTTTTTGTTAAGTTTATTAAAAAAACTAATTTAGTTTTATTAAAAAGTGTTAATGGTAACGTGAAACATTATATATCAACAATGTTAATTGGTATTAACTTATTTTTTATCTTAGTTTTGTGTTCGTTTTTATCATGAAATATTTTTTAATTATTTTTTTATAAATTTTAAAATCCCCTTTTTTTGATTATATAAATATAGTAAATAATAGGAATCTACGTCTGATGTTGCTTTCTCTATTAGTTATAATTCCATTTTTTAGTGGTATTTTTTCATTTTTTTCTTTTAGATTTCAGAAAAATATTCCTCGTTGGATTGCGTTAATAGGAATGGGATTAACGTTATTAACTATTTTTAAAATATGGTTTTTTGAAGATTTTTGTACTTATCAGGTACAAAGTTATCCTCATTCAAGCTATCAATTAATATTTCCTTGGATCTCAAGTCTTGGAATTGAATTTCATATCTCTGTTGATGGTTTTTCGATTATTATGCTTTTTTTAACTTCATTTTTAGGGATAATATCCATTTTGTGTTCATGGAATGAAATTAAAAAAAATGAAGGATTTTTTTATTTAAACATTATGCTTGTTTTAACTGGCACAATCGGTGTTTTTATTGCTTTTGATTTATTTTTATTTTTCTTTTTTTGGGAAATCATACTTATTCCAATGTATTTTTTAATTTCATTGTGGGGTCAAGAAAAAGAAGATAAAAAAACTTGTATAAATATTGCTAATAAGTTTTTTATATATGCTCAAACATCAGGTTTAATAATGTTAGCATCAATTTTATTATTAGTACTAACTTATTATAAAAACAATAATATTTTAACTTTTAATTATGATTTGTTACTTCTTAAACCAGTTGATCAGAATATAGAATATATTATTATGTTAGGATTTTTTTTGGCGTTTATGATCAAGATGCCAATTGTTCCTTTTCATGGATGGTTGATGGATTTTC
This sequence comes from Buchnera aphidicola (Rhopalosiphum padi), assembly GCF_005080845.1. NCBI lineage: Bacteria > Pseudomonadati > Pseudomonadota > Gammaproteobacteria > Enterobacterales > Erwiniaceae > Buchnera > Buchnera aphidicola. Next base: position 178,407 of record NZ_CP034858.1, read on the forward strand.
ATGAAAAATCTCCGTATTGCGGTGCTATAGATATAATTGGTACTTTATTAAAAACTGCTCCATATGGTCTTTTGCGTTACAATAAAGTGCTCTTTCCTCATGCAACAGAACAATTTGCACCTATAGCAATTTTTTTAGGTCTTTTTAGTCTGTTTTATGGAGCTTGGATTGCTTTTTCTCAAGTTAATATTAAGCGTTTAGTTGCTTACTCGTCTATTTCTCATATGGGATTAATGTTAATTGCTATTTATGGTGGTAACGAAATATCTTTTCAAGGTTTAATTATTCAAATGTTATCTAATAGCATATCTACTTCTGCTTTATTTATTTTATCAGGTCAAATTTATAAATATCTAAAAACACAAGATATAAGTAAAATGGGAGGATTATGGACAAATGTTTATTGGATTCCAGGTTTTTCTTTGTTTTTTGCGTTATCAAATTTAGGTCTTCCAGGAACAGGGAATTTTATTGGTGAATTTTTGATATTATTTGGCATATTTGAAGAGTATCCATTGATATCTATAGTTGCGACGATAGGTATTGTTTTTTCATCTATTTATTCTTTAAATATGATTCGAAAAATTTATTATGGTGTGTCTAAAAAAAATTTTCCAAAGTTTTTTTTGAATATAAAAGAATTTTGGATATCAATAATATTAATTTTTGCATTAATTTTTCTAGGTTTAATTCCTCAAAAAATATTAAATATTTCATTTGAATCTATACATTTTATATATAATTTTTCAAAAAGAATGTACTAATTCTATTTTAAAGATAAGGTTATGATTAATAATGATAATTAATCTACAAGAATTAATAGCACTTTTACCGTTTTTAGTTTTACTACTAGCTGTAGTAATAGTTATTATATCTATTTCTTATAATCGAAATCATTTTTTTGTTGCCTTTTTAAGTGTATTTAGTTTAATAATAAGTCTGTTTTCATTATATTTTTTAATTTCCATAGTACCTATTAATATAACTAGTTTATTTCATATTACGAGACGTTCTATTTTATATATAAGTATGATTATAATTTCTAGTATTGCTACATGTGTTTTTGCCTATCCTTGGTTATTAAAATATGCTTTCAATAAAGAAGAATTTTATTTGTTAACTCTGCTTTCAACATTAGGTGCAATTTTTTTAACTGTTTCTAATCATATGTCATCTGTATTTATTAATATTGAATTAATGTCTTTACCAATCTTTGGTTTAATTGCTTATTCTAATTTTCAAAAGTATTCTTTAGAAGCATCTTTAAAATATCTTATTTTATCTGGTGTTTCTTCCTCTTTTTTATTACTAGGTATTTCATGGGTATATGCTATCTCTGGAGATCTTAGTCTTTTATGTATAAATCAAATTTTTTCTGATTTATCAAATAGCGAAAAAATGATAGTTTTATTTGGTATCATAATGATATTAATGTCTTTTTTCTTTAAGTTATCTCTAGTTCCTTTTCATTTATGGATAGCTGATATTTATCAAGGAACTCCTGCATCTGTTTTATCTTTTTTTTCTGTTTCTGGAAAAATTGCAATTTTTAGTGTTTTACTTTATTTTTTTTCATATTTTTCAATTTTTGATCACAAAATAATATTTTTAATATTTTCATTGATTAGTTTTTTTTCGATATTATTTGGTAATTTAATGGCTATATTTCAAAATAATATTAAAAGATTCTTTGGTTATTCATCTATATCACAATTAGGTTATTTATTAATAACATTACTTGTATCAAAAAATGAGTATTTTTTTTCTTTACAAACAAGTGGAATTTTTTTATTTAATTATTTGTTTATTAACATAGCATATTTTGGTGTTATTAACTTATTTTCCAGTACCTATGACCATGATATAGATTCAATTCATTTATACAAAGGTTTATTTTGGTCACAGCCTCTTTTAGCTACTATAGTTACAATTGTATTGTTTTCTTTAGGAGGAATTCCTATAACTTTAGGATTTTTTGGTAAATTTTGTGTTTTTTCTATTATTATAAAAAATCATTTTTGGGCTCTTGGTTTTTCATTCTTAATTGGCACAATATTAGGTTTATACGGTTATTTAAGATTAATTGTTAATATGTATTTAAATCCATCAGAAGAATTATTTTTTAATAATATAAAAGTATCTCGTTTTTGGTTATTTACTCCTTCCGGGGTTTTAATATTCATCTCTGGAATAATGTTATTGATATTAGGAATATATCCTAATCCATTAATCAATTTGATAAATTTAGCCCAATAATTTAAAAATTTAATTTTTTTATATGAAACTAACAATTTTTATTAAAAAATATAATAAGAATATTTTTAATGATTTTCTTTTTTATCTTGTCATTTTTTTTCTTGATTTTAATCATATTAATGTTCAGTAAACATATTTTTAAAAATATAAAAAAAATAAGTTTTTTTTTAAAAAATTGCTTTTTTTCTTATTTTTTTCTATTTTTATTATTTGTTTTTACATTTTGGTTTGTACTTTATAGTGATAAAGGGATCAAAGTAGCTAATGAAAAAATTATTTGTTTTTTAACCAGTTATTTTTTAGAAATTTTACTTTCAGTTGATAATGTTTTTGCATGGTTTCTTATCTTTAAATCTTTTAAAATACCACTAATTTATCAAAAAAAAGTTTTGTTATATGGTTTTTTAGGTGCTTTAATTTTACGTTCTATTTTCATTTTTTCTGGAAGTTTTTTGTTTTCTAAATGTAATTGGATTTTATATTTATTTGGAATATTATTTATATTAACTAGTTTTAAATTTATTTTTTTTTCTAATATAGAATCTGATAACAAAGAAAAAAAAACAAAAAAATTATGGATTTATAAAATTTTCAGAGTTGCTGAAAATATTAGTAGCGAAAAGTTTTTTTTAAAGGTGCAAAAGAAAATATATATTACACCGTTATTCATATCTCTTATTCTTATAGAATTGAGTGATATTGTATTTTCAATAGATAGTATTCCTGCTTCCTTTTCTCTTACTAACGATTTATTTATTGTTTTTTCTTCAAATTTTTTTGCTGTTTTAGGATTAAGATCTATGTATTTATTTACAACAAATTTTTTAAAAGTTTTTCCTATAATGAAATATGCTTTGTCACTCGTTTTAATGTTTATCGGATTTAAAATATTGATTGAAAAATTTTTTCCTATTTCAATTTTTTTAACCCTAGCTACTATACTGGTAATATTTATTATTACATTTTTAATAAATCTAATTTTTAATTTTAAAAAATATTGATGATTTTTTAAAAAACCCCAAAATTTTATTTATTTTTTATAGTAGTTAAAAATATAATTTTTTTTAATAAGTAAAAAAAATGTATAAAAAAAAATATACTTTTTCTATGTGGATTGAATATTTAGAAAAATTTGATAAAAAAAATAGAAACAATCTTTTTGAATTAAGATTGATTGCAAAAAAATTAGGTTTATTAAATTTAAAATCTTTTTTTTTTACTGTTGGTGGAACTAACGGAAAAGGAACAACCTGCGCAATGTTAGAAAGATTACTTTTAAATTCAGGTTATAAAGTAGGGTTATATACTTCTCCACATCTTATAAATTATTCTGAGAGAATTAGAGTTAATGGATCATATCTCAGTGAAAAAGATCATATTTTTTCTTTTTTAATTATAGATTCTAAAAAAGGCAATATTTCTTTAACTTATTTTGAATTTATTACTCTTTCAGCTTTATTTTTATTTAGTCAATATTCTTTAGATATTATAATATTGGAAGTAGGTTTAGGAGGGCGTTTAGACGCTACTAATATTATAGATTCGGACTTATCTATTATCACTAATATAGGAATTGATCATACTTCTTTATTAGGAACAGATCGTTTGAGTATTGGTCGTGAAAAATCTGGTATTTTTAGAGAAGGAAAAATCGCAGTTATTGGAGAAAAAAATATTCCAAGTTCTGTTAATGAAATAGCTAGAGAAAAAAAAACAATTTTAAAAAAAATTGATGTAGACTGGTTTTGGAGAAAAAAAAATATTGATTCATGGGAATTTATTCATTCAAATATTCAATTGTATGATCTTCCTATTTCTCAAATACCATTACCTAATACAGCTATTGCTCTATCATCTTTATTTTATTCTGGATTGAAAATTAATTTAAATATCTTAAGAGCTACTATTTCTAAAGTTCAATTATCTGGTAGATTTCAAACGATTTCCAATTCCCCCCGAATTATTCTTGATGTTGCTCATAATGTTAATGCTGCTTTATATCTTTCAGAAAAAATTGATGAAATAGATATAAAAGGGAAAATATATGCTATTTTTGGAATTTTAAAAGATAAAGATGTTACAGGAATTATTCAAGTTTTACAAAAAAAAATTGACTATTGGTATGCTTTAAGTTTAAAAACAAATCGTAGTGCTAGTATCAATTATTTAAAAAAAAAAATACCTTTTCACAATGCGTTTTTTTTTAAAAATATTGATGATGCTTGGTTGGCTCTCAAAGACGTCATAACTAAAAAAGATATTGTTTTAGTTTTTGGTTCTTTTTTTACTGTTTCTGAATTTATGTCTATAAAAAGATAAAAAGATTAATATTATATTAAAAATATAATTTTGGAAAAAAAATTATGACTTTTATAGACTATGTTGTTCTTTTTATTATTTTTATTTCTGTTTTTTTTGGATTATTTCGTGGTTTTGTTCAAGAATTAATTTCTTTCTTTCTTTTATTTTTTAGTATTTATTTTTTTAGTAATTATTATTATTTTAGTTCTTTTTATTTAAAAAAATCAAAATTTTTTGTTAAAAACGATTTTTTTTTATTATTATAATTTTTTTTATATTTTATATTTTAAATATTATTTTAAATTTTTTTTTAAAAAAAGTATTTGTAAAAATTGGATTATCATATTTAAATATTGCTTTAGGAGGTGTATTTGGTTTATTTCGTGGAATTATATTAGTTTTTTTTCTTCTTTTTTTTGTTTTTTATTTTAACAACTTACTTTGTTTGGATTATTTAAATCATTCTTTATTAATCAAATTTTTATTGCATGTAAAAGATTATTTTTCCTTGAATTTCTGGTAATTTTTATAATTTTTTAAAATACTAAGCACATTAATAAAAAATATAGTGTGCTTAGAATTATTAGAGTTAGTTTTAAAAAATTTTTAATGTTCAAACATAGCAGAAATAGATTCTTCATTACTAATTCGTCTTATAGCTTCTGCTAGCATACCTGCTAACGTTAAAGTTCTTACATTTGGTAATAATCTAATTTTTTCTTGTAAAGGAATAGTATCACATACAACCACTTCATCAATAACAGATTTTTTTAAATTTTCTGAAGCTTGTCCAGAAAAAATAGGATGTGTCGCATATGCAAACACTCTTTTAGCTCCTCTTTCTTTAAGTGCTTCAGCTGCTTTACAAAGTGTTCCTCCTGTATCAATCATATCATCAACTAAAATACAATCTCTATTTGCTACATCGCCTATGATATGCATGATTTGAGAAATATTAGGACGAGGTCTTCTTTTATCTATAATGGCCATATCGGTATCATAAAGAAGTTTAGCAATAGCTCGAGCTCTTACTACTCCACCGATATCTGGTGAAACAACAATTGGATTTTTTAGTTCTCTTTGCAACATATCTTCTAAAAGAATCAAACTACCAAAAACATTGTCTACAGGTACATCGAAAAAACCTTGTATTTGTTCTGCATGAAGATCTACTGTTAATACTCGATCAACTCCAATACTAGATAAAAAATCAGCTACTACTTTGGCTGTAATTGGAACACGTGCTGATCTTACACGACGATCTTGACGAGAATATCCAAAATAAGGAATAACGGCTGTAATTCTACCAGCTGATGCTCTTCTTAATGCATCTACCATCACAACTAATTCCATAATATTATCATTAGTAGGTGAGCAAGTAGATTGAATTATAAAAACATCACTACCTCTAACATTTTCATTTATTTGAACACTAATTTCACCATCGCTAAATCTACCTACAGCTGCGTTTCCTAAATTCATATAAAGTCGATGTGCAATAAATTTTGCTAATTTTGGAATGGAGTTTCCAGCAAATAATTTCATATCTGGCATAAAAAAACCTTGTTTTTTTTATTTAAAAGTTTATTTTTTGAATTATTTAAACATTAAGATAATCTAGTCTTTTTTAAAAAAACTGCATATTTTTTTTATAAAAAGCACGATGCAATGGTGAAATATTAACACTTTTTGTAATAAATCCTTGAACGTTATAAGGAAGTAGAGAATATATTTTTTGTGCAGATTTTTCGTCGTTAAATTCAGCAAAAACACAAGATCCTGTTCCAGTAATACGTGAAGGTGCATAAAGTGATAACATAGAAATTAATTTTTTTATTTTCTTATTTTTTTTTTTAACTGTGTTCTCAAAATCGTTGTAGAACTGTGATGATAATAAAAAATCAATTGATTTTTTTGTTGTGTTTTTTTTAATAGAATAGCTAGAAAATATATCTTTTGTTAATATTGGGAGATTAGGATAAACAATTAAGTACCATTTCTCTTGTCTATTAATAGGATGTAAAATTTCTCCTATTCCTTCAACAATTGTTGTATTTCCCATGATAAAAGCCGGTATATCTGAACCTATTTTTAAACTTAATGTAGCTAGTTCTTTTAAGGTAAATTTTATTTTCCATAAACTATTTAGTACAATTAATGTGGTTGCAGCATTAGACGAACCACCTCCTAATCCACTTCCAATGGGTATTTTTTTATTTAAAAAAATTTTTGCTCCAAAATTAGAAGTTTTTTTTCTTCCATAATATAACGCTTTTTCTTTTAATAATTCAGCTGCAGTAATTATGCTATTTTTTATATTTAAAAGAGAATTATTTCCAGTAAATAATTCAATAGTACCTTTTTTATTTGGTATAATTTTTAACGTATCACCATAATTAAGAAATTGAAATAAACTTTGTATATAATGATATCCATCTGAACGAACACCAGTTACATAAAGAAATAAATTAATTTTTGCAGGAGATGGCCATGTATGTATCATTTTAATATTTATATCTTAAAATAATTATTTTTATATTGATGTTGGTTAAAATTATACTGAAAAATGTTAAAAATGATATAATCATTTTAGTTGAAAACGTTTTATTTTTGTTTTTCTTGAAATTATATTAAAAATATCTCTTTTTTACTAAGACATTTAATTTAAAATTATTCTGATATATTTTTTTAAAAAAAATAGTTATTTGTTAAAAATTATATTAAACATACATAATGCTTCTATTTTTAATATGTAAAATTAATATTTCTTATTTTTTTGTTTTCAATAAATAAAATTATTTATAAGATAGATTATAAACAGGATAATATTTTATGAATTCATCTATTTTTAATAAATTAAAATCTTTAAGAAATCGTTACGAAGAAATTGAAATTATGCTTTCTCAGAAAGATACTATATCAAATCAAGAAAATTTTAAGAATTTATCTAAAGAATACTTGAAAATTTCTGAAATTGTTAAAAATTTTATTAAATGGGAAAAATTAGAAAGTGATATTAAAAACATTAATTCATTATGCAATGATATAGAAATGCACGATGTAGCTGAAGAAGAACTTTTTATAGTTAAAAAACAAAAAAAAAAATTAGAAGATAATATCAAAATATTGTTATTACCTACAGATCCTAATGATCAGCATAGTTGTTTTATTGAAATTAGAGCCGCAACAGGAGGAGATGAGTCTTCAATTTTTGCTGGAGAATTATTTAGAATGTATACACGTTATGCTGAAAATTGTATGTGGAAAACAGAAATAATGAGCTCAAGTGAGAACGAGAGAGGAGGATTTAAAGAAATAATAGCTAAAATTACAGGAAAAGGTGCATGTGGTCGTTTAAAATTTGAATCTGGAGGACATCGTGTTCAAAGAGTTCCTGAAACAGAATCTCAAGGAAGAATTCATACATCAACTTGTACTGTAGCAATTATGCCTGTTAGGCCTAAGACTGAAAAAGAAGAAATTAAATCTTCTGATTTAAAAATTGATACTTTTCGTTCTTCTGGAGCTGGTGGTCAACATGTGAATACTACTGATTCTGCCATTCGAATCACCCACATTCCTACTGGACATGTAGTAGAATGCCAAGATGAAAGATCACAACATAAAAACAAAGCTAAAGCTTTATCTATTTTATCTGCTCGTGTGTACGCTGATAAATTAGAAAAAAATCAAAAAGAAAATTCATCTATGAGACGAATTTTATTGGGAACTGGTGAAAGATCAGATAGAAATAGAACATATAATTTTGCTCAGAATAGAATTACGGATCATAGAATTAATCTTACTATATATAAACTAGATGAAGTTTTGCAAGGAAAATTAGATTTACTTATCAATCCAATAATGCGAGAGTATCAAGCAGACATGCTTGCTTCTTTATCTCAATTTAAATTATGAATATACACTACTGGTTAAAAAAAGCAATTAAAGTACTATCTCATTTTGACAATCCTCGATACGAAGCTGAGATTTTATTAAGTCATGTTTTAAAACGTACACGTATTTCAATTATAATTGATGATACAATTACATTAAGTAAAGAACAATATAAAAAATTAAATAATTTTGTTTATCGAAGGTCGCTAGGTGAACCTATAGCTTATATAATAGGAAAAAAAGAATTTTGGTCTTTATCTTTGTGTGTTTCATATACAACGCTTATTCCTAGACCAGACACTGAAATTTTAGTAGAAAAAATATTATCTAAAACTAATAAAAGTTTAAAATATATCCTTGATTTAGGTACAGGCTCTGGAGCAATTGCTTTAGCTTTAGCTAGTATTTGTTCTAATTGGGACGTTACTGGTGTTGATAATTCAAATGCAGCCCTTAAAATAGCTAAGATGAATGCATTAAAATTTAATTTGAAAAATGTAAAATTTTTTTATAGTGACTGGTTTTCTCATATAAATAAAAAATTTCATATTATTGTAAGCAATCCTCCATATATTGGCATAAAAGAAATAAAGTTACTTAAAAAAGATCTTTTTTATGAACCATTTAATGCATTAATATCAAAAAAAGATGGATTATTAGATATTGAATTGATTATAAAAAAATCTAGTCAATATCTACTAGATAAAGGTTGGTTGTTGATCGAACATGGATGGAAACAAAAATTGAAGGTACAGTATTTATTTAAAAAAAATAATTTTTTTTACATAGAATCTTTTAAAGATTATGGAGGTAATGATCGAATTACTCTTGGTCAAAAAAAACAATAAATTTATTAAAATAATATTTTTAATAAAATGATTTAGTATTTTTTATATGTGAAAAAAATCGAAAATATAATTTTACATTATCATAAAATATATATTAATATATATCTACCTATAAATTTTAAATTTTTTATTATCTAAAAAATGTTGCTATAACTAATAATATGAAATCTTTTCCCAATATTGATTTTTCTAAATTATCGCTTTTCGATTCTATTATTGCAACTTCTCAAGTTATTAGAGAAGATTTTCCTACAAAATCTGTAGTTTCTGATTTATATAATAAGGTAAAAGAAGCAAAATCTTATATTTCATCTGAAATTGAACCGAATTTAAAATTAAAAAAATTGCTGACACTTTTTTATAAAAATTGGAATTTTGGTGCTGCAAGCGGGATATATAAACTTTCAGATATGCTATGGATTGATAATGTTTTAAAGACTCGTCAAGGTACCGCTGTTTCTCTAGGTGTTCTTTTTTTACATATTGCACAAGAATTAAAATTACCGTTATATCCTGTAGTCTTTCCTACACAACTAATTTTAAGGGCAGAGTGGACAAATAAAAAAAAATGGTTAATTAATCCTTTTAATGGAGAAATTTTAGATCGGCATACCTTAGAAGTATGGTTAAAAGGCAACATTAGTCCTACTGCAGAACTATATGAAAATGATTTGTACAAATCTGAATCTATTACTGTTGTTCGTAAAATGTTAGACACATTAAAATCCGCATTGATGGAAGAAAAAAAAATGGAATTAGCATTAAATGTAAGCAATTTATTATTACAAATTAGTCCGAATGATCCATATGAAATCCGTGATAGAGGATTAATATATGCAAACTTAGAATGTAATCATGTTGCTTTGACAGATTTAATTTATTTTGTTGAAAATTGTCCTGAAGATCCTATTAGTGAAATAATTAAAGTACAAATTCATGCTATTGAGCAGAAAAAGATGATATTACATTAGGTATATTAGGAGATTGTTTAAATATTTCATCCTAAGTTAATTATTTTACGTTTATGTTCTGTTGCTAAATATAATTTTTCAATTATTTTTTTATTTAAAGTATTTATTTTTTTTCCTTCTAAATAATCATCAATTTCATTATATGTTATACCTAACGCTAGTTCGTCTTCTTTTTGTGGGTTTTCATCTTCAAGATCAGCAGTTGGTTTTTTTAAATATAAATGATCAGGACAATTTAATTCTTTTAACAACAATCTACCCTGTCTTTTATTTAATTTAGAAATTAAGTTAATATCTGTTCCATTATCTCCATGTTTTGTAAAGAATCCAGTAATAGTTTCTGCTGCGTTTCCTGTTCCAACAACCAGTCCATTTTTTATAGCTGCAATACTATACTGTACTTTCATTCTTTCTCTTGCTTTTTCATTTCCTTTAATATAGTCTGAGATTTTTATTCCCTGATTTTTTAACGATATTTCACTATTTAACACTGCATTTTTTATGTTAATTGTAAAAATTTGATCTGGATTTATAAAATTAATTGCATCTCTGCAATCTTTTTCGTCTAATTGTATACCATACGGCAAACGTAATGCAATAAATTGATAAGATTTTTCTTTTTTTTCTTTTCTCAATTCTTGAATTGATAATTGACATAATTTTCCAGTTAAGGTTGAATCTTGTCCTCCGCTAATAGCTACTATTAACGATTTTAAATGAGTATTTTTAATTAAATACGTCTTTAATATTTGAATACGATTTTCTATTTCTTTCTTTGGTATAATTAGCGGTTTAACCCCTAATAATCTGATAATTTTTTTTTGTAATGTCATTTTTTTCTTTTTATTATCGTTTCATTTTAAATATTAACTTTGTTAATAAAGCTAATTATTATATATTAAAAATAATAATTTCGAAAGTTTACATTAAAATATAATTATTTTAATAAATAAAAAACGGTAAAAAATATTGAATAATTTAATTTTTGTATTGAATTGTGGTAGTTCTTCTGTAAAGTTTGCAATATTAAATCCTAATAATAAAAAAAAATATTTATCTGGTTTAGTAGAGTGTTTATTTTTATCAAAAACATATATTAAATGGAAATATTTAGGAATAGAACACAAAACATGTATAGGATCTAATTTATCTCATAAAGATGCTTTGAACTTTATTTTTGATGAGTTTCTTTTAGAAAAAAAAGATATATTTAATAATATTATAGGTATAGGACATAGAGTAGTTCATGGAGGAAACAAAATAAAATCATCTGTTTTAGTAGATGATGATATTATTCAATTGATTCAAAATGCTATTCCATTCGCTCCATTACATAATCCAGTAAATTTAATAGGTATCAAAATAGCTATAGAAAAATTTCCTGCTTTTTCAAAAAAAAATGTAGCTGTTTTCGATACATCTTTTTATCAAAATATGCCAGAAACTTCTTTTTTGTATGCTATCCCCTATTTTTTTTATAAAAAATACCGTATTCGACGATATGGAGCTCATGGTACAAGCCATCACTATGTTGCTTCTGAAGCTGCTGTTATTTTGAATAAAAGTTTTAATTCACTTAATATTATTACATGTCATTTAGGTAATGGGGCTTCTGTTTCTGCAGTTTGTAATGGAATATGTGTAGATACTTCTATGGGATTAACGCCTTTAGAAGGATTAGTAATGGGTACTCGTAGTGGTGATATAGATCCTTCAATTATTTTTTTTATGCACCAAAAACTTGGTATGAGTATTGATGAAATTCATACAATACTCACAAAAAAGTCTGGTTTATTAGGTTTAAGTGGAATAAGTAGTGATTTTCGTTATTTTGAAAAAAATTACTATTTCGAAAAAAATGCAAAATTATCTGTAGATATATTCTGTCATCGTTTGTCTAAATATATTGCTTCTTATATGGCCTTAATGGAAAATCGTTTAGATGCTATAGTATTTACTGGAGGCATTGGTGAAAATGTTCCATTAATTAGAGAAATTACTTTATCAAAATTATTTTTAATAGGTTTTAAAGTTGATATAAAACGTAATTTTACTATTAAAAATGGAAAGCACGGATTAATTACTACAGATACATCGCGTCCAGCATTTGTTATTCCAACAGATGAAGAATTGGCAATAGCTCAGGAGACTATAAAGATAATTAGTTAAAATCATAATTATTTTATAGTATTTTCTATATTAAATTAAAATAAAAAAGAAATTATGTCGCGTATTATAATGTTAGTACCTTTAGATGAAAACGTTAGTTTAACTACAATTAGTTTAAGTTTACTTTATTTCTTTAATAAAGAAGAACAAAAAAATTATTTTAAATCTTTTTCTTATTTTCCTCTTATAAAATCAGATAATATAAACTTTATCAGAAAATGTTTTTCAAAAAAAATAAATATACTAGATGATATAAATTTTTCTAAAAAAATTTTTAATTCTTACAAATATTCTTCTCTTGTAAATAAGATTATTAAAGAATGTTTTAATAGAGAGAAGATGAATGAATTGATTTTAATCAAGGGGATTAATAAAGAAGAGCATTGTGATGCAGATCAAATCAATTTTGATATTGCACAAAATATAGATGCAGAAGTGATATTAATAGAAAATTTAAAAGAATTGTCCTTAGAATATTTTCGAAAAAAGGAAGAAAAAATCCATTTTTTTTTACAGCAAAAAAAATATAAAAATTTTTTAGGTGTTATTTTTAATGAAATTAATTCTCCTTTTATTAAAATGAAATATAATTTCATTGATAAATTAACAATTTTAAAAAATATAAAACAAAGTACATGCATTGACGAAATTAAAAAAAAATTTTCTTTTAATAGTTTTTTTACTGTTATAGCTTTTATTCCTTGGAATAAAAATTTACTTCAATCATCTGTAATCAATATTTTTAAATTTTTAAATGCAAATCTTATAAATACAATAAGTATAAAAAACACTTTTATAAAAAATATAACAATATTTGATGAAGATTGTTCAATAATTTTGAAAAAAAATTATACTAATACATTGGTATTAGTTGCTTTGAGTCGAATGGAAATATTTTTTAAAACATTGCGTTTATTATTAAAACCAAAAGAAATAGGTGCAATTTTACTAACAGGAGTATTGAAAATAAATAAGAATTCTATTGAATTATTAAAATTTTTAATAAATCAAGGTATTCCTATATTTTTTACGAAACAAAACACAATAGAAATATTATCTCAATTACAAAAGTTTAATTTTAATATTAATATTCAAAACAAAGTTTTTATTAAAAATTTATTAGAATATATTTCTAGTTTTTTTAATAAAAACTCTTTAATCAGCGAAAAGAATAAAACTACTATTGATTATAAAAAAACGTACTCACCTAAAAATTTTTGTTATCGATTAAAAAAATTATCTAAAAGAAAATCTAAACGTATTATACTTCCTGAATCATATGAAATACGTATATTAAAATCAGCTGAGATATGTCATCGTTTAGGTATAGCAGAATGTATATTGTTAGGTGATCCAAAAAAAATTTATAATATTGCAAATCAAAATGGAATTTTTTTGAATAAAAACATTGAAATAATAAATCCTTTTTTAATAAGAGATAAATATATTTCACGTTTATTAGAAATTCGTAAAAATAAAAACATAGATGAAGTTTTTGCAAAAAAACAATTAAAAGATAACGTTGTTTTAGCAACGTTGATATTAGAATCTGGTGAAGTTGACGGATTAGTTTCTGGAACAGTTCATACAACTGCTAATACTATACGTCCAGCATTGCAAATTATCAAAACTAATTCTATTTATTCTTTAGTTTCATCTATATTTTTTATGTTGTTACCAAATGAAGTTTTGATTTATGGCGATTGTGCGATTAATATAGAACCAAATGCAGAAGAATTAGCTGAAATTGCAATTCAATCTGCCGATTCAGCAAAAATATTTGGTATAGAACCACGTATAGCAATGTTATCTTATTCTACTGGTTTTTCTGGATCTGGATGGCAAGTAGAAAAAGTTAGGGATGCAACTTCTATCGTAAAAAGAAAAAGACCTGATTTAATTATTGATGGTCCAATTCAGTATGATGCAGCGATTTCAAAGGAAGTTGCTAAGTTAAAAACTCCTTATTCATCTATTTTAGGATCAGCTAATGTTTTTATTTTTCCGGATTTAAATTCTGGTAATATAACTTATAAGGCAGTTCAACGTTCAACAGATCTTATTTGCATTGGACCAATGCTACAAGGATTAAAAAAACCAGTAAATGACTTATCAAGAGGTGCATCAGTTGAAGACATTGTTTATACAATTGCATTGACATCAATTCAATCTTTATAAACTTTATTTTTATATTTTTATTATAATATTTCCGTTGGGTTCGCAACAGCATGGAAAAATCTCTCTTTTTTTAAATAGAGCGGCCATGGGCTGTTTTATTGAATAAGATACACTACCTTTTAATATCTGAATACGACATGATCCACAATAACCAGATTTGCATTGATATTCAATATTTACATTATTTTTTTCTAAAATTGATAATAAAGAAGTTTTTTTTTATAAATTATTGTTTTTTTATTTAGTATTTTAATAGTAAAATTATTCATTTTATAGTTTAAATTTTTTGAATTCTTGATTAGATACTTCTGATTCAATTTGGCCCACTAAATATGAACTGATTTCTGTTTCTTGAGGGGCCGTTTGTATATAATCAGAATTTAACCAAGAATTGATCCAAGGAATTGGGTTTGATTTTTTTTCAAAAGGCATTTTAAAACCTATTGCATGCATACGAACATTAGTAATATATTCTATATATTGACATAATATATCTTGATTTAATCCCAACATCGAACCATCTTGAAACAAATATTTAGCCCATTTTTTTTCTTGTTCTGAAGCAGATATAAATATTTTAATTGCCTCTTCTCTGCATTCTAAAATAGTATTTTTCATATTTTCGTTATTTTTTTCGTTATTTAAAATATTTAAAATATGTTGAGTTCCAGTCAAGTGTAATGCTTCATCTCGTGCTATTAATCGGATAATTTTAGCATTTCCTTCCATTATTTCTCTTTCAGCAAATGCGAATGAACAAGCAAAACTAACGTAAAATCTAATGGCTTCTAGTACGTTTACACTAATTAAACAAAGATATAGTCTTTTTTTTAATAAGTTTAAATTGATTTCAATTTTTTTCCCATTAATTTTATGATGTCCTTCTCCAAGTAAATGCCAATAAGCTGTTATTTTAATTAATTTATCATAATAAATAGAAATATCTTCTGCACGATCATTAATGTTTTTATTAGAAATAATATCATCAAATACGACAGATGGATGATTAATAATATTTCTAATTATATGTGTATATGAACGTGAATGAATTGTCTCTGAAAAAGACCATGTTTCAATCCATGTTTCTAATTCGGGAATAGAAACTATAGGTAAAAAAGCGATGTTAGGACTTCTTCCTTGAATAGAATCAAGTAAAGTTTGATATTTTAAATTACTTATAAAAATATGTTTTTCGTTAGAAGGTAAATTTTGAAAATCTATTCTATCTTTAGATAAATCTATTTCTTCTGGTCTCCAAAAAAATGAAAGTTGTTTTTCAATTAGTTTTTCAAAAATATTATATTTTTGTTGATCATATCGAGCTATATTTACAGATTGTCCAAAAAACATAGGTTCTTTAAGTTGATTATTTTTCTTTTTTGAAAAAGTTGTATAAGACACTTATATTACACCTGAAAATTTTTTATTTTTTAATTAAATTTATTCAATTATTATATCGTACAAGCACCACTTGTACAATTATCTTCTCTTATGTTTTCAGTAGATTTGTTAACATTTTGATTATCTTCAGCACCATCACGAGTATTTTGATAATAAAGAGTTTTTATTCCAAGTTTATATGCTGTAAGTAAATCATATATAAGTTGTTTTATAGGTATTTTTTCATTTAAAAATCGTTTTGGATCATAATTAGTGTTAACTGAAATAGATTGATCAATAAACTTCTGCATAATTGCCACAAGTTCTAAGTATCCTGTATTATTTGGTATATCCCAAAGTAATTCATATTCATATTTCAATTTTTTATATTCTGGAACCACTTGTCGCAGCATTCCATCTTTAGAAGCTTTTATACTGACAAAACCTCTTGGAGGTTCAATACCATTAGTAGCATTAGATATTTGAGAAGAAGTTTCTGAAGGCATTAAAGCAGATAAAGTGGAATTTCTTAATCCATATTTTTTAATTTTTTTTCGTAATGAATTCCAATTTAAATGTAATGGTTCATTACATATCGAATCTACATCTTTTTTATATGTATCAATTGGAAGCTTACCTAAATAATAATTAGTTTGATTAAATAATAAACAAGATCCTTTTTCTTTGGCTAATTCACAGGAAGCTTTTAGTAAATAATACTGTATTGCTTCAAAAGTTTTATGCGTTAAATTTTTTGCACTGCCATCTGAATAGCGTACTTTGTTTTTAGCTAAATAATATGCAAAATTAATTACACCAATTCCTAAAGAACGTCTTGAAACAGCAGATTTTTTTGCACATAATACTGGATAGTTTTGATATTCTAATATTTCATCTAAAGCGCGTACAGATAGTATAGATAATTCCTTGAGATCATTTAAATTATTAATTAAACCTAGATTGAGAGCTGATAGAGTACAAAGTGCAATTTCTCCATTTTTATCATCAATATTATTTAGTGGTTTTGTAGGCAATGTAATTTCTAAACACAAGTTAGATTGTCTTATTGTTGCCAATTTAGAATTAAATGGACTATGTGAATTACAATGATCTACATTTTGTATATAGATACGTCCAGTTGATGCTCTTTCTCGCATAATTAAACAGAACAAATCAATTGCATTAATACTTTTTTTTCTTATATTGCTATTTTTTTCATATTTAATATAAATTTCCTTAAATTTTTTTTGATCGGAGAAAAAAAATTTATATAAGTTAGGAACGTCAGAAGGACTAAATAATGTAATTTTTTTTCCTAGTAGCATTCTTTGATACATTAATTTATTAATTTGTACAGCATAATCAAGATGACGTACTCTATTTTCTTCAATTCCTCTATTATTTTTTAAAACTAATAAATTTTCAATTTCTAGATGCCATATTGGGTAAAAAACAGTTGCGGCCCCTCCTCTAACTCCACCTTGAGAACAAGATTTTACTGCGCTTTGGAAGTGTTTATAAAAAGGAATACATCCGGTATGAAATGCTTCTCCATTTCTGATAGGACTTCCTAAAGCTCGAATTTGACCAGCGTTAATGCCTATTCCTGCTCGTTGAGAAACATATTTTACAATTGCACTAGTTGTAGCATTAATAGAGTTTAAATTATCTGCACATTCAATTAACACACAAGAACTAAATTGACGAGTTGGTGTTCTTACTCCTGACATAATCGGTGTGGGTAGAGATATTTTAAAAGTGGAAATTGCATTATAAAAGCGCTGAATATAATTCATACGAATATTTTTTTCGTATTTAGAAAATAAGCATGCAGATATTAAAATATATAAAAATTGTGCACTTTCATATATTTCTCCAGTAACACGATTTTGTAATAAATACTTTCCTTCTAATTGTTTTACTGCTGCATAAGAAAAATTCATGTCACGCCAATGATCGATAAATGAATTCATTTCTACATATTCTTTAAAAGAATAATTTTGTAATAATTTTTCGTCATATTTTCCTAAATTGACCATTTTTTTTACATGATGATACAGAATAGGTGGTTCAAATTGACCGTAAGCTTTTTTCCTAAGATGAAAAATAGCAAGTCTTGCTGCCATATATTGATAATCAGGTGTATCTTCAGAAATTAAATCTGCTGCAGCTTTAATAATTGTCTCATGTATATTCACAGTTTTTATATTGTTATAAAATTGAATACGTGAACGTAATTCAACTTGAGAAACAGATATATTTTCTAATCCTTTTGCTGCCCAATTCAAAACTTTATGAATTTTATCTAAATTTATTTTTTCTCTTTTTCCATTTCGTTTTGTAACAAACAAGCTATTTTCCATATTAAATTAACCTATTTTAAAAAATATATTATAAATATTGTTTTTGAAATCTAGTATAATTACTTTTTTAGTATAAATATTTTTTATTAAAATATTTTTATATAGGTTCTACAATTCTTTGTAAAGCAACAACTTTTTCATTTTTTGATGTTCTGATTAATATGACACCTTGTGTGTTTCTTTTTAAAACACCTATTTCTGAAGCTCTAATTCTAACTAATGTTCCTGCATTGGTAATCATCATAATTTGATCTTTTTCTACTACTTGTATAGCACCGATAATTTTTCCATTTTTTTTAGTAATTTTTATTGAAATTACACCTTGTGTTGCACGTGATTTAATTGGAAAATCAGTTATTTTTGTACGTTTTCCATAACCGTTATTTGTTGCTATTAAAATACTTTCTTTTTTATGTGGAACAATTAGAGATACTACTTTGTCAGTTTTTGAAACTTTAATTCCTCTTACTCCAGAAGCTGTTCTTCCCATTGTTCTAACACTATTTTCTAAAAATTGAACTACTTTTCCATTTTGTGTAAATAACATAATGTTATTTTTTCCATTTGTTAATGCGACTCCAATTAATTCGTCATTAGCTCGTAAATTAATTGCTATAATGCCTGCAATTCTAGGTTTTTTAAATTCTTTTAAAGAACTTTTTTTAACTATACCTTGTGCAGTAGCCATAAAAATATTTAGATTATCTCTAAATTCATGAACAGGGAGTATTGCTGTAATTCTTTCTTTTTTACTTAATGGTAATAGATTTACTATAGGTCGACCTCTTGCATGTCTACTGGATTCGGGTAATTGATAAACTTTCATCCAATATAGTATACCTCGGCTAGAAAAACATAGTATCGTATCGTGTGTGTTAGCTACAACTAAACTTTCTATAAAATCTTCTTCTTTAATTTTAGCTGCTGATTTTCCTTTTCCTCCTCTTTTTTGAGCGTTGTAATCAGAAAGAGGTTGATATTTAACATATCCAGAATGAGATAATGTTACTACTACATCTTCTTGATTAATTAAATCTTCAATGTTAATATCAGCATTATTTTCTGTAATTTCTGTTCGTCTTCGATCTCCAAAATTATTTTTTATTGATATTAACTCATCTCTAATGACTTCTTTCATACGATCAGGATTTTTTAAAATTTCTTTTAATTCTTTAATTTTTTGGGTTAAATAACTGTATTCTAAAATAATTTTATTTTGTTCTAAGCTTGTTAATTTATGTAATCGTAAATCTAAAATAGCTTGTACTTGTTCTTCAGTAAAATAATAATAATTATTATTTTTTTGATTTATTTTTTTTATTTCTTGTGTTTTTTTTTCTAAATTTTGATCTATATTTTTAAGATTTTTATAAATCCATCTTTGTTTTATTATTAGCTCTTTTGCTTCTGATGAACTTTTAGCTTTTTTTATTAAATCAATAATATAATTAATATTAATTAAAGCTACACTTAATCCTTCAAGGATGTGAGTTCTTTTACACGTTTTATCTAATTCAAAAATACTTCGCCGCGTAACTATTTCTTCTCGATGTGATAAAAAATATTTTAATATCTCTTTTAGAGATAAAGTTTTTGGTTGTCCTTGGCATAATGCAACCATGTTTATACCAAAAGAAATTTGCAGTTGAGTAAGAGAATATAGTTGATTTAGAATTATTTCTGATATAGATTCTTTTTTAATTTCAACTACAATTCTCATTCCATCTTTGTCAGATTCGTCACGTAAAGCGGTTATTCCATCAATTCTTTTATCTTTTACTAGTTCTGCTATTTTTTCAATTAAACGTGATTTGTTAACTTGATAAGGGATTTCATAAAAAATAATAGATTCTTTTTTGTTTTTTCTGTTTTTTTCAATTTTATTACGAGCACGAATATAAATTTTTCCTTTTCCTGTTTGATATGCTTCTTCAATTCCTTTTTTTCCATTAATAATTCCTGCAGTTGGAAAGTCTGGTCCTGGAATATACTTAATTAATTCTTGTAATGTAATATTATTATCTTTTATATAAGCTAAGCATCCATCAATTACTTCATTTAAATTATGAGGTGGAATATTTGTTGCCATACCTACAGCTATTCCTGACGATCCATTAATTAAAAGATTGGGTATTTTAGATGGAAGTATTTCTGGAATATATTCTGTTCCATCATAATTTGGAATAAATTCTACAGTATTTTTTTCTAAATCAGTTAACAGTTCATGAGAAATTTTAGACATGCGAACTTCTGTATATCGCATCGCTGCTGCTGCATCTCCATCAATTGAACCGAAATTTCCTTGACCGTCTATTAACATATAGCGTAATGAAAAATTTTGTGCCATGCGCACGATTGAATCATATACAGCAGAATCTCCATGTGGATGGTACTTACCTATAACATCCCCCACGACTCTGGCGGATTTTTTATATGCTTTATTCCAATAATTATTTAATACATGCATTGCAAAAAGTATTCTTCTATGCACAGGTTTTAAACCATCCCGAACATCAGGTAAAGCTCGTCCTACTATTACCGACATAGCATAGTCTAAGTAAGAACTTTTTAATTCTTTTTCAATATCAACTTGTACAATTTTTCGAGAGAGGTCTTTCATGTTAACTATTTTCTCTTTTTTTTATTTATTAATAGAATTATATTAAGTTTGAAATTATAACATAGTTAAAGTATTAGATGCCTGGAAAGAAGCGATTCTAAATAACGAAACAATTATTTACAATAATATGTTGTAAATGATTAAAAAACATTTTTTATATTGTTTATTTTAAATGAAAGTATTAAAATAATGACTTATCAGAATAATTTATATAAATAAGTATTCAATTATAGAAATAATAATTTTTCTCAATTTAATTAAAAACGAGATATTTTATGAAAGATGAAGAAAAAAATTTAATAGAAAATTTATTTCATCGTTTAAAAAAGACTGAGCAGAATTCTTCTGAGCGCGATGATACAGCAGATGCCTTGATCCAAAGTTTAGTAAAAAAACAGCCGTATTCTTCTTACTACATGGTACAAACAATATTAATTCAAGAAACAGCTATAAAAAAAATGAGTTTAAAAATTGAAGAATTAAAAAACCAAATATCACTTTTAAATTCAGATCAAGTAAAGAAAAAACCAAGTTTTTTATCAAATTTTTTAAAAAAAGATCCAGCTTCTCAAACCGAATCTTATGACAATAAGATATGGAAAAAAAATCAGAATACTTTAGAATCTTGTAATACAAATATTCCGACATCTTCAACAGCAACTACAACAAGAAATAGTGGATTTCTTAAAAATGCATTGCAAACAGCAACAGGTGTAGCAGGAGGTATGATTTTAGGTAACATGTTAATGAATATTTTCAATCATACTGCACCGGAAGAAGAAGTTTTTGACAATATTAATCAATCGTCTATATCTGACACAAATGAATATGATACTATCGAAAATAGTAATAATAATGCTAGTTTAATAAACTATGATAGCCAAACTGAACCAGTGAATAATTACTTTGATGATAATAATTATTCTGATTTTGATGAAACAGAACATGTTGACGATAGTGTGATTAATGATGATAACTTTATTTAAAAATTTTTAATAGTCAAATTAAAGTTATTAATAATTTATGTTTAAAT
Organism: Buchnera aphidicola (Rhopalosiphum padi); assembly: GCF_005080845.1. NCBI lineage: Bacteria > Pseudomonadati > Pseudomonadota > Gammaproteobacteria > Enterobacterales > Erwiniaceae > Buchnera > Buchnera aphidicola. The sequence goes on from NZ_CP034858.1 coordinate 200,423, forward strand.
TAAGAATAAAGCCAGCATATTTTTTTGCTGACTTTAAAAACTATTCATTAAAATTATTTAATAATATTTATGAAAAATGTTTTTTTAAATATGAAGAAACTCCTTCTTGAGAAGCTTTCATTCCTTCTTTTCCATGCTTCCAGTTTACAGGACATACTTCTCCATATTTATTATGAAAATTTAAAGCGTCTATCATCCGTATCATTTCATCAATATTTCGTCCAAAGGGAAGATCGTTAACAACTTGATGACGTACAATCCAATTTTCATCGATTAGAAATGAGGCTCTTAATGCTATATTTAATTCAGGATGTTCAATACCATAAGACTTTTGAATTTCATGTTTCACATCAGAAACCATGGGAAATTTGATTTTTCCAATGCCTCCATTTTTAGGAAGAGTATTTTGCCATGCTTGATGAACAAAAACACTGTCAATGGATACACCAACAATTTTTACATGTCTTTTTTTAAAATTTTCATAAGTTTTATTGAATTCCATAATTTCAGAAGGACAAACAAAAGTGAAATCCATAGGCCAAAAAAACAATACTGTTGCTTGACCGTTCGAATATTTTTTTAAGTCAAAATTGTTAATAATTTCGCTATTTTTTAAAATTGCTGGAGCTACAAAATTCGGTGCTGTTTGTGTTACTAAAGTCATTTTTTTTCCTTTAATTTAAAAAAAAATACAATAAGATATACGTTCTTTATAAAAGAAAAATTTTTTTTATTAATAAAAAATTATTTTTAAAATCAATTTTTATTAAAACTAGAGGTGCTATGAATAATATTTTAACTTGGAAAGATCTTTTATCTCAAGAAAAAAAAAAATATTTTTTTAAAATCATTAATTATCTTAAAGAAGAGCGTCTAAAAAAAACAATATATCCTTCTTCAAAGGATGTGTTTAATGCTTTTTTATTAACTTCTTTTAGTGAAATAAAAGTTGTTATTATTGGACAAGATCCTTATTTTTCTAAAAATCAAGCTCACGGATTAGCTTTTTCAGTTCCTGAAAATCATACTATACCACCTTCTTTAAAAAATATATATAAAGAATTAAATAGTGATTTTAATAAAAATCACGTATTTTATCATGGTTGTCTTAAAAATTGGGCGGTTCAGGGAGTTTTTTTATTAAATACAATTTTAACTGTTGAATCAGGAAAACCAAAATCTCACTGTAATATAGGATGGAATGTTTTTACAGATAAAGTAATTTCTCTTATTAGTTATTATAAAGAATTCATTGTTTTTTTAATTTGGGGTAATGATGCAAAAAAAAAGTGTGATCTAATTGATATGAATAAACATTATGTTTTAAAAGCATCTCATCCTTCTCCCTTATCAGCACACCGTGGGTTTTTAGGATGTAAACATTTTTCTAAAACTAATAAAATTTTACTTAAACATAAAAGAGATGAAATTGATTGGTTTAGAATTTAAAAATAGAAAAAATTTCAAAATTTTTTCTATTTTTATATAATTTAAAAAATTTAAAAACTAAAAATTTTAAAAAATATATATTTATATGAATATAAAAAATATTTTTATGCTTCAGAAACTACAACAGTTGCTTTGCGAAGTAATGTTTTTCTAAAAGTAAAACCTTTTTTCTTTACAGAAATAATATAGTTTGGTTCTATTTCTTTTGATGATTTAATTAAAACAGCATCATGAATTTTTGGATTAAAAATCTCATTTTTTTTTCCTTCTATTTTTACTCCAAATTTAACTAATATAGTTAACAAAGATTTTAATGTTAATTTAATTCCTTGTATTGATGGTTCATCACTTAAATTTAATTTTTTAGAAATTATTAATATGTCTTCAAGAGTATTTATAATAGGAATTATTTGTTTAAAAAAACTTTCTATTTCTGTATTTTTTATATTTTTTATTTTTATTTCTGTATTTTTTTTAATATTTTCTATATTTGCTAAATGTCTTAACTTAAGATTAAGTATCTTTTTTTCATTTTCTAATATTTTTTCTTGTAATTCATTAATTTTTTTATTCTGAAATAGTAATTTACTATCTTTTCTTTCTTTGTTTTTTTCTAAATCATTTTTTTTTTCAGTATTTTTATAGTTTATTTTTTTCTCTTGATTATCCATAATATCACCATTTTGAATGTTATTAATTAAACACAGAGTCTTTAATATGTCTTTCAAGGTAATTTTTTTATTAAAAATATATTTTTTTTATTGGGAAATTTGATGCAATGAAGCAATATTTTAATTGTATTGGTATTGTTGGGTGTCCGCGTCATTCAAGTGCATTAATAACACATGAAGTACTTTACAAATGGTTAACTAAAAAAGGTTATCAAGTTTTTATTGAACATACTATTTCTAAAAAACTAAATTTAAAAAACCCTAAAACTGCAACATTAATGGAAATTGGTCAGTTGTGTGATTTAGCCGTTGTAATAGGTGGAGATGGAAATTTATTGTTTACGGCTCGTATTTTATCATATTTTAATATTAAAATCATTGGTATTAATCGTGGTAATCTAGGTTTTCTTACAGATTTAAATCCAGATAATAGATTTAAAAAGCTTTCAGAAGTTTTGTCTGGAAAATATTTAATAGAAAATCGTTTTTTATTAGATGTAACAATTTATAAAAAAGAAAAAATTTCTAAATCTAGCATTGCGATTAATGAAGTTGTTTTACATCCAAAACATGTAGCTCATATGATAGAATTTGAAGTTTATATTAATGAAAATTTTGCTTTTTCTCAACGTTCAGATGGGTTGATTGTTTCGACTCCAACAGGATCAACAGGTTATTCACTTTCAGCTGGAGGGCCTATTATAGAAACTTCTTTAGAAGCTATTTTATTAGTACCCATGTTTCCTCATACTTTATCTGCACGTCCCTTAGTAATTCGTAGTGACAGTGTAATTTGTTTAAGATTTTCTAATATAGAAACTGATTTAAAAATCAGTTGTGATAGTCAAATAGTGTTACCTGTTAATAAAAATGAATATGTTTTTATTCGTCGTAGTAATTATTATTTAAATCTTATACATCCTAAAAGTTATAATTATTTTGAAACTTTAACTTCGAAATTAAACTGGTCTAAAAAATTTTTTTAGATTATTTGGAATTTTAATGAAATTTATTTTTAAATTAATGTTAAAACATTTTTTTAGAATAATTTTTAATTATAAAAGCGTTAATATTTCAAACTTTTTTTATGGTTAAAGATTGTTATTAATTACATTTCATATAAAATACTATAGGCAGTGATTGATTAATGAGTAATCAGATTTTTTTAAAAATATTATTAATAATATTTTTGTTCTCTAGTTGTTCAATATCAGAGAATAAACACTATATATTAAATAATTTAAATGAGTCTTGTTTTGATTTAAACAAATTTAAAAAAAACTATAAAGGAATGACAAAAGAACAAATAATTTATATTTTTGGAAATCCAATTATTTCTGATTCTTTTAATAATGTCTTTCATTATATTATTTTTGAAAAAGAAAGTAGATCTAAATGTCATCAAAGGACACTAAACATATTTTTTAAAAAAAATAAAGTGTCAAAATTAGATATTCAATGAATTATAAGAAATAAGTTATTTTTTTATTTTTTTGGAGCTGGCGGGATTTGAACCCGCGTCCAAAATTTCTATAAATAAAGATACTACATGCTTAGTTTTTCTTTTTTTTAATTCATCGCTTAATTTGGAAAAACTCATTTTAAGCGCATAGCTTGAAAATCAATTCCGTGTTACCGTCAAGCTTGGTATTCACGTTTTTCTCTTTAAATTTTGACCTTTCTTAAAAATTTCTCTTTCTCAAGAGATAAGTCAGAGATGAAAGGGCTTTAAAACAGTTTTTTAAGCTGCTAAAGCGTAGTTTTGTTTATTATTTGCAGCTATTTTTTTACGGTTTTTTATCGAGGCAAACCGTTCCTCGGCATGCACTTTATTTTTTTGATAATTTTGTCGAATCCAAAAACAGCCCCATAATTTAAAATTAAATTTTATTATTCAGTATTGCAAAAAAAAATAAAATTGTCCATAAAATATTTTTAAAAGTATTTTCAATAAAATTTTTATTTATTTAGTTTTTTAACTTTAGTTTGGGAAATATATGAATACAATTAAAAAAATAGAACGTCAAATTAAAGATAATATTATTTTAATTTATATGAAAGGTACACCTCAATCTCCTAGTTGTGGATTTTCGGCTCAAGCAGTACAAGCTTTATCTATTTGTGGAGAAAAATTTGCATATGTTGATGTTTTAGAAAATTTAGATATTAGAAAAGAATTACCAAAGTACGCTAATTGGCCCACTTTCCCTCAATTATGGATAAAAGGAGAGTTAATTGGTGGATGTAGTATTATACTTGAGATGCTAGAAAATGGAGAACTAAAAAAAATAATATCTAATGCAGTATTAAACTCTAAAAAATAAATTTAAAAAACTAAGATATGACATTATACAAAAAAATTAAGATTTTTTATTGTTAATGTTATATCTTTTTTGTAAAAATTTTAAAATATTTTTTTATCATGTACTTAATATAAATTTTATTTATCTTTTTTAATATTTACAGGCCATCCACCTAAACCTTTCCAACGATTTACTATTTTACAAAAAAGATTAGCTGTTTGCAAAGTATCATATAATGCTGAATGTGCTTGATTATTATCAAATGATAAACCAATTGCTTTGCATGCTTTTGCTAATACAGTTTGACCTACAGCTAATCCGCTCAATGCAGCTGTATCAAATGTAACAAAAGGATGAAAAGGATTGTTTTTAATTTCAACTCGTTGAATGGCTGCCATTAAAAAATTATGATCAAAATTTGCATTATGTGCAACTACTATTCCTCGAGTACATCCTTGTATTTTTATACCATTGCGTACTTTTTCTAATATTGATTCAATAGCTAATTTTTCACTAATTGCTCCACGCAAAGGGTTAAATGGATCAATTTTATTAAAAGCAATAGCATCAGAATTGATAATAGATCCTTTAAATGGTTTTACATGAAAGTGAAGTGTATCTTCTTTATGTAGCCATCCTAATTTGTCCATTTTTAATGTTATTAACGCAATTTCTAATACTGCATCAGTTTTTGGATTAAATCCTGCTGTTTCTATATCGATAACAACAGGATAAAAAGTTCGAAAGCGATTACTTAATAAATTGAATTCTTGAGTTGTAGACATCAAAATCTCATCATTTAAAACACTTGGTGTTTAATATAGTTAACTTTTGATTTATTTTTATCAATCTTTTTAGGTTATATTTTTTTGATTTTACTGTATAGATAAAATATTAAAAATGAATCAAAAAATGAATGGTGAAAAATATTTTTTATAAAAAATTTTAAATGAAATAGAATTAATATTCTAATAAAATAATATTTTTTAATTTAGATATTGATTGAATATTAATTATGATTCTTGTTTATAACTAAATAATTGTACTATAATTTAATAAAATGTTTAAGATTAAATTATTAATTTAATTTTAAATTTATTGTTTTATTTTTTATTTTAGGAAAAAAAATGAGTTATTCTTTACCTGATCTATCTTATGCATATAATGCTTTAGAACCTTTTTTTGATGAAGAAACAATGAAAATTCATCATACAAAACACCATCAAAACTATATTAATAATACTAATTCTATTTTAGAAAAAACACATTTTAATTCACTTTCAATTGAAGAGTTAATGTCTATTTTTAATGAAATAAGTTTAGAAAATAAAACTGTATTACGCAATAATGCAGGAGGACATATAAATCATAGTTTATTTTGGAAAGGTTTAAAAATTGGAACAGTATTACAAGGTGATTTAAAATCAGAAATTGATAGGCAATTTGGCAGTCTTGAATGTTTTAAAAGTAAGTTTGAAGATACTGCCTTAAAACATTTTGGTTCAGGTTGGGCTTGGTTAGTAAATCAAAACGGTGTACTATCTATAGTATCTACAATAAATCAAGATAATCCATTAATGGGAAAATCAATATCAGGTACTTCTGGTTATCCTATTATTGGATTAGATCTTTGGGAACATGCTTACTATTTAAAATATCAAAATAGACGACTAGACTATATTAAGTCTTTTTGGAATATAGTTAATTGGGATGAGGCATCTAATCGTTTGTTGAAATAAATTTCAATTAATTTATAAAAATTGTATTTTTTAAATATAAATCTTTAATTGATCAATATTTTTAATATTATAAAATGAAAACATATAATAGCGCATATTATATGTTTTTCATTTTTTATATAAATCTAAAAATATTAAAGGATTCTTTTTGAATAAAATAAAGATGATAGTAGGGTTATCTAATCCCAAAAAACAATATCATAAAACGCGTCATAATGTTGGATCTTGGTATGTTTATTCTTTAGCAAAACATTATTTTAGTATTTTAAAAGAAGAAAAAAAATTTTTTGGTTTTACTACCTGTTTAAACATAGAATTAAATTCTATTCGTTTGCTTGTACCTAATATTTTTATGAATATAAATGGTCATGCGGTATATAAAATGGCTTCATTTTACAATATTAATTTAAATCAAATATTAATAATACACGATGATTTAGATTTAGAACCGGGAATGATAAAATATAAATATAGTTATGGGCATAGTGGTCATAATGGATTAAGAAACATTATTAAAGAATTTAACACTAAAGTAAATTTTTATCGATTAAGAATCGGAATTGGCCGTCCAAAAAATAAAAACGAAATATCATCTTTTGTACTTTCTATACCTGATTGTAGAGAAATGAATTTAATTAAAAAATCTATTTCATATGCGATAAAGGAAAATTTTACATTATTAAATTTTATCTAATAATTAGATGTAAAATTTTTTTAATTATTTTTTGTACTTTTTTATTTTTAAGGCGTATAAAACATGGGTTTTAAATGTGGAATTATAGGATTACCTAATATTGGTAAATCTACTTTATTTAATGCTTTAACTAAAGGTAATTCAGCAGTTGCTAATTTTCCATTTTGTACTATTAAGCCAAATATAGGAATTGTTTCAGTTCCTGATAGTCGTATTAGTAATCTTGCTAAAATTATTTCACCGGAAAAAATAGTTAATGCATTTATAGAATTTGTAGATATTGCCGGTTTAGTCAAAGGTGCTTCTAAAGGAGAAGGGTTAGGTAATCAATTTTTAAGTAATATACGAGATACTCATGCTATTGCTCATGTTGTTCGCTGTTTTAAAGATGACAATATCAGTCATGTTTATAATCAAGTCCAACCTACAATAGATGTTGATATAATTAATGCTGAACTTATATTATCAGATTTTGAAACTTGTGAAAAATCTATATTAAAATTAGAAAAAAAACTAAAATTTAATAAAAAAGAGATAGAAGAAAAACTGGTTGTATTAAACAAATGTCTTTATCATTTAAAAAATTTTTTAATGTTAAAAACACTTTCTTTAGATGAAAATGAAAAAAAAATTATTAGTTATTTACGTTTCTTAACTTTAAAACCAACGATGTATATTGCTAATATTAATGAAGAAAAAGAGTCATATTTTTTTTTAAATGAATTAAATAAATTAGCTAAAAAAGAAGGTTCTTTAGTTATTCCAATTAATTCGAATCTGGAATTAGATTTAATAAAAATGAATGAAAATGAACAAAAATATTTTATGAAATCTTTTAATATAACGAATTTAGGGTTAAATAATATCGTTAAATCTGGTTATAAAATACTTAATTTAATAACATTTTTTACTGCAGGAATAAAAGAAATTCGTGCTTGGGCTATACCTAATGGTAGTACGAGTCTTCAAGCTGCTGATAAAATACATAGTGATTTTAGTAGAGGTTTTATTCGTGCACAAATTATGCATTATTTAGATTTTATAAAATATAAAAGTGAGTCTAAAGTTAAAGAAGTAGGTAAATATCGAAGCGAGGGAAAATTTTATAAAATTCAAGATGGTGATATTATTAATTTTTTATTTAATGTTTAAAAAAAAATATTTTTTTATAAAAATAAAAATTTTTATTAGAGAGGAAAATTCAATTTATCCTCTCTAATTTTTTTTTATTTTTCTAGTAAAAATTCTTTTAATGTATTGAAATCAGGGTTTATATTATAGGACAACAATGGCAAATTAGTTCTATTTTTTAGTTCTTTTGGTAAAGAAATATTATTTTCTAATATTTTTTCTACAGTGTTTTTAAATTTAGATGGATGTGCTGTTCCTAAAAATAAACCAAATTCGTCTTTTTTTAATTGATCATGTAATAGTCTATAAGCAATTGCTGCATGAGGTTCAGATACATAACCTAATTGAAACAATTCTTTAAGAGTTTCTTTAGTGATTTCATCTGATACACTTCCGAATCTTAATTCTTTTAAATCCCATTTTTTTCTACGGAATAACTCTTCAATTCGAGGCCAATTGTTAGGACGACTAATATCCATAGCATTAGAAATTGTTGATACAGTTTTTTGAGGATCCCATTTTCCACTACTAAGAAATCTCGGAATTGTATCATTATCATTAGTACATGCAATAAATGCTTTAATCGGTAAACCAAGAGATTTAGCCAACAAACCAGCTGTTAAATTACCAAAATTACCACATGGAACAGCTATAACTAAATTTTTTCTTTGTTCTTCACAAAGTAATGAAAAAGCTTCAAAATAATAACATATTTGGGCTAATAAACGGCTTATATTAATAGAATTAGCAGAATTTAATCCTATCGATTCTTTTAATTTTTTGTCATCAAAGGCTTTTTTTACTAATTTTTGACAATCATCGAAACTACCGTTAATAGATATAGTTTTTATATTTTTACCTAAGGTACAAAATAGTTGTTCTTGCAGTACACTAATTTTTCCTTTTGGATATAAAATAATGACTCGAATATTTTTCATTCCATAAAATGCATGAGCAACTGCAGCGCCAGTGTCTCCTGATGTTGCAGTTAAAATAGTAAAAGATTCATTTTTTTTATTAAGAGATAGTATCATTTGAGCCATAAAACGTGCCCCAAAATCTTTAAATGCTAATGTTGGGCCATGAAATAATTCAAAACAACTTATATTTTTATTAATACAAACTTTTAATGGTTTTGAAAATGAAAATGCTTTTTTAACATGTTCGTATAATACTTCTTTAGATATTTCACTGCTGATAAACTTAGAAAGTATTTCAGTACTTCGTGTAATAAAATCCATTTTTAATATTCTTAATAATTCTAAAGGTGTAATAATTGGTAATTCTACGGGAAAAAATAAACCTTGTTTCTGCCCTAATCCAAGTTTTACAGCAGTTTCAAAATTTACTTGTTCATTATGATTTTTTAAATTATAAAGTTTCATTTTTTATCCTATTTTGCGCACACCTTTTGAATCCACACAACAAATATGAACAAATCCTGTTTTGTTTTGTAAGTAATTGTCTTTTAGCCATAAAGATATCTTTTCAGCAGTTTTTATATTGTCAGAAATTGCAAAAATAGTAGGACCTGAACCAGATATCCCACAACCTATGGCTCCAATTTTTTTAATTTTTTCTTTGGCGTTTAGAAAATTAGGAAGTAATTTACTACGATATGGTTCTGCTATAAAGTCTTGCATACATCTAGCTGCTAAATTAGATTGTTTAGTATATGATGCATGAATAAAACCCGCTAGATAACGACTATTTTTAATACAAATATCTTTTTTATATTCTTTAGGTAAAATTTTTCTTGCCTCTGCAGTAGAAACTTTTACTCCCGGCCAAGCAATAATCCAAAACCAATTTTTGAAATTTGGAAGTGTTTGACTTACAACATCAGAATCTTCTAATATTAATTGAAGACCTCCTAAATAAGATGGAGCCACATTATCATAATGCACGCTTCCTGATATTTCACCTTCTATTTCTCCCATAAGTAGTAGTAATTCTTTTGAATTTAAAGGATTATTACAAATTTGATTAATTGCCACTAAAGTGGCGACTACTGAGCAAGCACTAGATCCTAGTCCTGATCCAATTGGCATATTTTTTTCGAGAATTATAGAAACAGGAATATTTTTTTTTACTATTTTACAAAATTTAAACCAACATTTCCAAACAATGTTTTGTTCTTTATTTATAGGTAATTTATTAGAAAAAATTCCCTTATTAATTAATTCAAATTTTTTTGATAACTTTACTGTTACACAATCACCTAATAAAGTACCATTTATTGGTATAATGGCTGCACCTAAAATATCAAACCCAACTCCAACATTGGCAATAGAAGCTGGTGCATAAATTTTAATCATTACTGTACTCCGCTGATGCTTATAATATTGTACGTAGTAAGTCGGAAAACACCCCAGAGGCAGTAACATCGTTACCCGCACCATATCCTCTTAATACAAGAGGAATGGGTTGATAATAGTTTGTATAAAATGTCAGTGCGTTTTCACCATTTTTTACTTTATATAATGGATTATTACTGTTTATTTCCTCAATTTTTACTGAACATTTTCCACTTTTTTCTATGCTTCCTACAAAACGCAGTACATTTCCTAAATTATGTGCTTTATTAACTCGTTCTGAAAAGAATAGATCTAATTCTTTCAGTTTAAATAAAAATTCTTCAGAATTTTGATATTTTTTAAATTTTTCTGGTAATATAGGTTCGATGTTTATATCTTTTAGTTCTATGGAATAGCCTACCTCTCGAGCTAAAACTAATAGTTTTCTAGCAACATCGATGCCAGATAAATCATCGAATGGATTTGGTTCAGTAAAACCTAATTTTTTCGCTTCTTTAGTCGCTTCTGATAATGAAATACCTTCTTCTAATCTTCCAAATATAAAAGATAACGAACCAGATAATATACCTTTAAAAGATATAAGATGATCACCTGTATTAAATAAATTTTGAAGTGTATTTATAACTGGCAATCCGGCTCCAACATTAGTTTCATATAAAAATTTTTTATTTTCTTTTAATGCAGTAGTTCTAATGTCATTGTAATATTGCAAGGAATTTGTATTGGCTTTTTTATTTGAAGCAATTATGTGAAAACCGTTTTTAATAAAATTAACATATTGCTTTGATAAAATTTCATCAGATGTGCAGTCGATTATGACTGAATTGGAATCGAAATTATTTTTTAATAATTCATTTAATATTTGTAAATTAAATTCTTTGTTTGATTTTTTAAAATTTTCTTCCCAATTATTTAAATTAATTAAGTCATTTAAAAAAAGTAATTTTTTAGAATTGGCAATCATACGAAATCTGATTTTTATATTTTTTTGATCTAAAAACTTTTCTTGTCTTAAGATTTGTTTTAATAGTTCTTTGCCAACTCCACCTATTCCAATTAAAAAAACATTTATAATTTTTTTGTTAAAAAACAATGAATCATGAACATTTTGCATGCCCTTTAAAACATTTTCTTTTTTAATCACTACTGATATAGAATGTTTTGAAGACCCATGTGCAATTGCAAGTACATTGATTTTTGATGAACCTAAAGAAGAAAAAATTTTTGATGCAATATTATTTTTTTCGGAAATATTAGAACCAATAACTGATAAAATAGCTAAATTTTTTATTATGTTTAAATTATTTAATAATCCTTCTTTTATTTCTAATTTGAATTCTTTGTTTAATATTAGTAAAATATAATCAGTGTCTTTTTCTAAAATACAAAAGTTGATTTTATTTTCTGAAGATGATTGTGTGATTAAAATAATTTTAATATTTTCTCTTGAAAGAGCAGTAAATATCCGTGATATTATATTTCCTGGATTTTTTAAACAAGATCCAGAAACGTTGAACATAACTATTTTATCAAGGTATGTAACACCTTTTAAAAAATTTTCATCTGAATCAGTTTTTTGACAAATCAACGTCCCTTTAGCATGAATATTATTGGTATTTTTTATAATACATGGTATTTGAAATTGGGAAATAGGTTCAATGGTTCGAGGATGTAATACCTTAGCACCAAAATAAGATAATTCCATTGCTTCTTGATAGGATATTGACTCTAATAAGTAAGTATTAGAGACTACTCTGGGATCTGATGTAAATACACCATCAACATCAGTCCAAATTTCACAACATTTTGCATTTAAGCAAGAAGCTAAAACTGCAGCAGAATAATCAGAACCATTACGTCCCAGTACTACTAATTCGCCTTTTTTGTTTCCTGCAATGAACCCAGCCATTAAAATAATATTTTTTTGATTTATATTTATTTTTTTAATTCGTTTTTTAGATTCTTTTATATCGACAGTAGAATCTAAATAATTTCCTATTGATAAAAGATTTTTAACTGGATTTAAAATAGTAACTTCATAATTTCTAGATTTTAATATATTTTTCATAATAACAACTGAAAGTATTTCCCCACGAGATATTATTATAGGTTGAATACTTTCTGGACATTGTTTTATTAAAAAAATACCATTTATTATTTTTTTTAATTTATTAAATTCTTTTTCAATTGTTTCCTTTGTATTTTTATATGGAAAAAATGATTGTATTTTTTTAATATCTTTTATTAATTCAATAAAAATATTTTCTGCAATATTAATGTTTTTTAGAATTTTATCATTATCAATATTTTTTTCAATTATTGTAACTAAATAGTTAGTTATTTTAGCTGGAGCAGAAAGAACGACTGCAATTTGTTCTTTTTTATTTTTTTTTTCTATAATATCAGCGACACATAAAAACTTTTGTGCATTAGCTAACGAAGTTCCGCCAAATTTCAATAGTTTCATATTTTTTTTACATCCTTAAATTCATATCATAAAAAACCCGCATTATTTTTGAGCGGGTTTTTATTAAATATATACATTATCTCATATTAAGTATGATTAGTTATAATAAATAAAAACAGTTATTCTATAGCGAAGAAACGATAAGCAGTAGATATTAATACGTTTTACGTAGCATCTCTTAGATATAAATTAATAAAACATTAAAATAAGTGAATTAATTTATTGAATAGTGTTATTTAATAAGATTTAGAGCTGTAATTGAGAATATTTTTATAAGTATAACGTATATTTTAAATATTATTAATTTTATCATAGATTTAGTTTTTTAATATTGTAAAAAAGTATTAGGAAAAAAAAGATATGTTTTCTACTATAAAAATTTTTCTATTTTTTACATGATATTCTTACAATTATAATTGTTATTTATATATAGAAAACAACATGTTTTTTTATTAATTTAAAAAATATTAAAAATTTTAATCTAGAATAGATATTACTTAAAAAGTAAAAAAGAATTAGACTAATTTATAATTATATTTCCATTTAATTCATACTATTTTTTCTATTAGTATTTTGATTTTTATAACATAATGATTATTATTAGTGCAATAGTTAAAAAATAAATATTTTGTTTTTGAATTTTATATTAAAATTTTTATTATTGAATATATTTTATATTTTTAACAAATATCAATAAATGATTTTTAGTATAATAAATTTAAAATATACATTAAACACTTAGTTAATATTATGAAACATACTATTAAAGTTATTATTTCGGAAAAAGAACTAGATATTCGCATTCGTGAACTAGGTAATGCAATTACTAAAAAATATAAAAACAGCGAAAATAAAATAATATTAATTGCCTTACTACGTGGTTCATTTGTATTTATAGCAGATTTGTGTCGTAGAATTAAAATCGAACATGAAGTTGATTTTATGACTACTTCTAGTTACGGACGTGGAATGATATCTACTGGAGACGTAAAAATTATAAAAGATTTAGACGAAGATATTTATAATAAAAATGTTTTAATTGTTGAAGATGTTATTGATTCTGGAAAAACTTTAAGTAAAGTATTAGGTATTTTAAAATTAAGAAATCCAAAATCTTTGTCAATTTGCACTCTTCTAGATAAGCCGGAATGTCGTGAAGTTAATATTAATATTGATTTTATAGGTTTTTCTATACCTGATGAATTTATAGTTGGTTATGGAATAGATTATGCTCAATCTTATCGATATTTACCGTATATAGGAAAAGTGATTTTTAAAAAATAAAGTTTTTTTTAATTTTTTAGTATAATTTTTTTATTATCAATTAATCGAGTATTTCCTAACCAAACTGATGCTAGTATAATAATACTTTTATTTTCTTTAGATATAGGATTAAGTGTTTTAGAATTATATACATCAAATATATCAATGTAAAACCCTTTTTTTATAAGGTATTGTCGTGATATATTAATGGTTTTTGGAATTTTTTTTCCTTTATTTTGTATAATAACATTGCATGTGTGTTCTATAGTTTTATATAGATAAGGTGCCTTTTCTTGCTCTAAAGAATTTAGATGCTTGTTTCTTGAGCTAAAAGCCAATCCATTTTCTAATCTTATTGTAGGTAAACTAATAATCTTTATGGGATAATTTAATTCTTTAACTAATTTTTTTACAATTAATAATTGCTGATAATCTTTTTCTCCAAAGAAAGAAAAATTTGGTTGTACTAAATTAAATAATTTACAAATTATTGTTGTTACTCCTATAAAATGTCCAGGACGAGCTCTACCTTCTATAATATTAGATAATTTAGGTACATCAACATATGTATAATTTTTTAATCCATGAGGATACATTTCATGTATGTCAGGACAAAAAAGAATTTCTACTTTTTCTTTTCTTAAAATATAACAGTCTTGTTCAAAAGTTTTAGGATATTTTTTAAAATCTAATAAATTATTAAATTGCATAGGATTAATAAAAATACTTACTATTACAATATCTACGTATTTTTTTGCTAACAAAATAAGTTTTATATGACCATTATGTAAATTTCCCATCGTCGGTACTAATCCAATTACTTTTTTCTTTTTTTTTAATTCTTTTATTTTTTTTTCTAACAGATGTATGTTTTTTATAATATTCATTATAATTCCATAATTTTAAAAACTATATTTTTCGTTAGGAAAACTACCATTTTTAACTTCACTAATATATTTTTTAATAGCATTTTGAATGCTTCCATTATGAGAAAGGAAATTTTTTACAAATTTTAGTTTTTTCCCGTCAGTTATTCCTAATAAATCTTGCATAACAAGTATTTGTCCATCAGTATAATTACCTGATCCTATTCCAATTACTGGAATAGATAAGTTTTCAGTTATTTTTTTAGCTAAAATTGCAGGAATACATTCTACAACTAACATTTTAATTCCCGCTTCTTCTAGCAGAAACGCTTCGTCTATTATTCGTTGTGCGTCATTTTTTTCTTTTCCTTGTACTTTATAACCACTTAAATAATCTATAGATTGCGGAGTTAATCCTATATGTCCACAAACTAATATTGATCTTTCTGATAGTTCTTTGATAGTTTTAACTAACCATTTCCCCCCTTCTATTTTTATCATATTAGCACCAGACTGTATAATTTTAGCTGTATTTTTTAAAGTTTGTTGCACTCCACAATAAGACATAAATGGTAAATCAGACAATAAAAAGGCATTTGGTGCACCTTTTCTAACTGCTTTTGTATGATATTCAATATCTTGAACTTGTACAGATAGTGTGGATTCATGACCTTGAATAGTCATACCCAGAGAATCGCCTACAAGCATTATAGGAATTCCTTCATTTGAAAAAAGTCTAGAAAAACTAAAATCATAAACTGTAATAGCAGCAAATTTTTTTTTATTTTTTTTCCAGTTTTGTATTTTTGAGATACTAATAGATTCCATATTTACCTACTTTTATTAAATAAAATAATTAATTAACCTTAAGAAAGGATACTCGAGATAATTTAATATATCAATCGAATATCCTAATCTATATATATTAGCCAGCCATTTGTTTTTCTCGAATTTCTGCCAATGTTTTACAATCAATACAAAGATTTGCAGTTGGTCTGGCTTCTAAACGACGAATTCCAATTTCAACACCACAAGAATCACAGTAACCAAAATCTTTTTCTTTTATTTTCTTTAAAGTTTCTTGTATTTTTTTTATTAATTTACGACTTCTATCTCGATTTCGTAATTCTAAACTGAATTCTTCTTCTTGAGCTGCTCGATCAATAGGATCTGGAAAATTAGTTGATTTGTCTTGTATGTAAAGTAACGTGTGATTAATTTCAATTTTTAATTGATTTTTCCATGTTTCAAGAATTTTTTTAAAATGTAACATTTGTTTTTCATTCATATATTCTTCATCTATTCTTTTTTGATAAGGTTTTAAACCAGCAATAGAAAGAACGTTTAGAGATGATTTTTTTTTGTTTTTTTCTTTTTCCATATTTTTTTCCAATAAAATATTTACATGTATTTAAAATAAAAAATATATTTTGAATATAATATTAATTATTGACAATTCACGATGTTTAGAAAAGATTTATATTTAGTAAGAGTAGAAAAATAATTTAGATATTATTTTTTGATAAAATCAATTTTTATAATTAAAAAAATTAATTTTTATATTTTTAAAAAATAAAAGTTATTATTGTGAATAATATTAACATAAACTTCAGCTAAATATATTTTTATACAAGTATATTGATTTAAAAAAATTATACTTTTTATTTATTCATATGGAATTTAGCAAATGAAAGAAAAAAAAACTAAAAAATTTGCTTTGGGAATAGAATATAATGGAAGTTATTATCATGGCTGGCAACGTCAAAAAGGACTTTCTACTGTTCAAGAAGAAATAGAGAATGCTTTATCTAAAATTGCAAATCATAAAGTGAACGTTGTATGTTCAGGACGTACTGATTCTGGTGTTCATAGTATAGGACAAGTAATACACTTTACAAGTTCTTCTATTAGAAGTGACTTTTCTTGGACAGTTGGAGTAAATACTTATTTATCTAAAAATGTTTCTGTAAAATGGATCAAAGAAGTTCCAGAAAATTTTAGTGCTCGTTATAGTGCTATTTCTCGTTCTTATCGTTATATCATATATAATAATAGATGTCGTTCTGCTATTTTTCGTAATACATCAAATCATATTTATAGAGAATTAAATGTTGATAAGATGTTTTTTGAAGCACAATCCTTGTTAGGAGAGCATGACTTTTCATCTTTTCGCGCTTTAGGTTGTCAATCAAGTTCTCCTAGAAGAAAAATAATCAAGTTAAATATTTGGCGTTTAAACCATTGGGTTGTTATTGATATTACTGCTAATTCTTTCTTGTATCATATGGTTCGAAACATCGTTGGTTCATTGATTACAATTAATAATTGTACAGAAAAAAATTATATCAAAAAATTATTAAATAAAAAAGATAGAAACTATGCAGGTCCTACTGCTCCAGCTCAAGGTTTATATTTATTTTTTGTAGAATATCCTATGTTTTTTAATTTACCTGTATTAAAAAATGATTTTATTGTTTAAAGAAAGAAATCAATGTTAAATCGTTTTTTAGAACAGCTTCCTTTTTAAATTTATTTAATTCATTTTATTTTATAAATCACGTATATTTTTTCAAATAAAAATTTATTTTTTTGTCAATAAAAAATTTTTTTAATTAAAAGGGTTTTTGATGTATTTAAATAAAAGAAAAATAAAATTATTAGGAAATTTTTTTTTCTTAATATTGGTTCTAGTATTTTTTTATGGATTTTTTTTATACATGAAAATCGGTCGATTAATCGATGGTAAAGTATGGCATTTTCCTACATCAATATATGGACGTATAATAAATTTAGAACCTGGTAACTTGTACTCTCAAAAAGAAGTATCAAAATTCTTGCAGGGTACTATGTATAGAGAAGTAGATACTGTTATGTTACCAGGAGAATATAGTATAAAGAATAATAATATAGAATTTATACGTCGTTCTTTTGATTTTCCAGATCTTAGAGAAAACGAATTTCATGTAAAGTTATTTTTTGATAATAATTATTTATTGAAAATTCAAAACCTTGAAAATAATCGTAATTTTAGTTTTTTCCGTTTAGAACCGAAGTTAATTGCTATGTTAGAGTCTCCAGAAGGAAAAAAACGTGTATTTATTCCTAGATCTAAATATCCAGAACTTTTAATTAAAACATTGTTAGCGATTGAAGATAGATATTTTTACGAACATGATGGTATTAATATTTCGTCTATTGGAAGAGCTTTTTTAGTAAATATAATGGCAGGTCGAACAGTACAGGGTGGTAGTACTCTTACTCAACAATTAGTTAAGAATCTTTTTTTAACAAATACTCGTTCAATATGGAGAAAAATTAATGAAATGTATATGGCTTTAATTTTAGATTGGTTTTATAAAAAAGATCGTATTTTAGAGTTATATTTAAATGAAGTTTATTTAGGACAAGATGGTAAGGAACAAATTCGAGGTTTTCCTCTTGCTAGCTTGTATTATTTTGGCAGACCTATTGATGAGTTGAATTTAGATCAGTATGCTTTATTAGTAGGAATGGTTAAAGGAGCTTCTTTATATAATCCTTGGAGTAATCCTGATTTTGCTTTAAATAGAAGAAATTTAGTTTTACTTTCATTATACAATCAGGGATATATTCAAGAAAAAATTTATACTGAATTGTCTGCAAGACCTTTAAATATTAAAGCCAGGGGATGTGTTATTTCTTCTTATCCTAATTTTACACAGCTTGTTCAAATGGAGATAAAAGAAAAATTACAAAATAAAATTAAAAATTTATCAGGTATTAAAGTTTTTACAACTTTAGATATTTTTTCACAAAATGCTATTGAAAAAGCTGTTAAGATAGGAATACCAATTTTAAAAAAGAAAAAAAAATTAAAAGATTTAGAAATTGCTATGATTGTAGTAGATCGTTTCACTGGCGAAATTCAAGCTCTTGTTGGTGGTTCTAATCCAAAATTTTATGGTTATAATCGAGCTTTGCAAGCTCGTCGTTCTATTGGTTCTCTATCTAAACCAATAACTTATTTAACGGCATTGTCTAATCCTAAAAAATATCGTTTAAACACGTGGATTTCTGATCATCCAATTGCAATTAAATTAAAAAATGGTAAGTTTTGGATTCCAAAAAATAATAATTATCATTTTAGTGGTCAGGTTATGTTAATAGATGCATTAACTAATTCGATAAATATTCCTACTGTTAATCTAAGTATAGATATGGGTTTAGAAAATTTGGTAAAAAGTTGGTTTCATCTAGGTATTTCTAAAAAATTAATCACTCCGTTTCCTTCTATATCTTTAGGAGCTATTAATTTAACACCGATTGAAATAGCTCAAGTTTTTCAAGTAATTGCAAGTGGTGGTTACAAAACCTTATTATCTTCAGTTCGATCAATTATTTCTGATGATGGTAAAGTATTATACCAAAGTTTACCTCAATCTAAAAATATAGAATCTATTGAAGCAACTTATTTAACACTATATGGCATGCAAGAAGTAGTTAGTTGTGGAACAGCGAAATCATTAGGTTCAATTTTTAAAAAATTTTCTTTAGCAGGAAAAACTGGTACAACAAACAATTTAGTAGATAATTGGTTTGTGGGTATTGATGGAAGACAAATTGTAATTACTTGGATAGGAAGAGATAATAATAAATCAACTAAATTATATAGTTCTTCTGGTGCTATGCAAATTTATCGAAGATATCTTGAATATCAACGTCCAACTCCATTAATATTAAAGCCTCCTAAAAATATTAATATTTTTTATATGAATAAATTAGGAAGATTGTTTTGTGAAAGAAGTAACGAGCATAAAAAACCGTTACCAATATGGTTATTGAACGATGAAAATATATGTGGTAAATAAATAGTTTTAAAAAAAATCTTTAATAAAGTTTAAAAAAAGAAAATTTCTTTTATAACAAATTAATAAAAAATACTATTTTTTTATCCAATAAATGTTTAATTATTTTAATCAACATTATTTATTTTTTAATTTTAGTTACTAAAAAAATATAAAATTTTCTTAAATGTTAATTAATAAAAAAGTATAACTTGAGAGTTCTAATATGTTTATTAAATTTTTAGCCAAAATATTTAGTAATCGTAATGATCGTATTTTAAAAAAATTCAAAAATATAGTATCTTCAATTAATCAATTAGAAGAAAAATTTAAGAAATTATCAGATAAGAAACTGCAAGAAAATACAAAACTATTTCGTACAAGATTAAAAAATGGTGAAAATTTAGATGATTTATTACCAGAATCTTTTGCAACAGTTAGAGAAGCAAGTCGTCGTGTTTTCAACATGCGTCATTTTGATGTTCAAATTCTTGGTGGAATCGTTTTAAATAAACAGTGTATTGCAGAAATGCGTACAGGAGAAGGAAAAACATTAACTTCTACGTTGCCTTCTTATTTAAATGCATTGACAGGTCGAGGTGTTCATATTGTTACTATGAATGACTATTTAGCAGAGCGAGATGCTAAAAAGAATGCGCCTTTGTTTGAATTTCTTGGTTTAACAGTTGGTTTAAATTTATCTGAAATGTCTTTTATTGATAAAAAAAAAGCTTATTTATGTGATATTACTTATGGTACTAATAATGAATATGGATTTGATTATCTGCGAGACAATATGGTTTTTTCTTCTGAAGAAAGAGTCCAACGTGAATTAAATTATGCTTTAGTAGACGAAGTCGATTCAATTTTAATCGATGAAGCCAGAACACCTTTGATTATTTCTGGACCTTCAGAAGACAGTTCTTTTTTATATAAAGAAATTAATAAATTAGTACCATCTTTGATTTGTCAAAAAAAAGAAGATTCAGATAAATTTCATGGAAATGGTCATTTTTCTATTGATGAAAAGTCAAAACAAATATACTTAACTGAAAGAGGTTTAGTAGAAATTGAAAAGGTATTACTTGATCAAAAATTAATAAAAAAAGAAGAGTCTTTATATTCTTCAAATAATATTATCTTAATGCATCATGTTATTTCTGCTTTACGTGCTCATCATTTATTTACACGAAATATAGATTATCTTGTAAAAGATAACAATGTTGTTATTGTTGATGAACATACAGGTCGAACTATGCCTGGTAGAAGATGGTCTGATGGACTACATCAAGCAATAGAAGCTAAAGAAAATGTTGCTATAAAAAATGAAAATCAAACTTTAGCATCTATTACATTTCAAAATTATTTTCGTTTATATAAAAAAATAGCAGGTATGACAGGTACTGCTGCAACCGAATCTTTTGAATTTAGTTCAATTTATAATCTAGATACTGTTATAATTCCTACAAATAAGCCAATGATAAGAAAAGATATGTCTGATTTAGTTTATATGACTGAAGAAGAAAAAATAAATGCGATATTAAAAGATATCCAAAATTGTATAAAAAAAAATCAACCTGTATTAGTTGGTACAATTTCAATTGAAAAATCAGAAATGATTTCAAAAAAACTAAAAAAATTAAATATTAAACACAATGTTTTAAATGCTAAATTTCATGCAAGAGAGGCTGAAATTATAGCTCAAGCAGGAAAACCAAAATCAGTAACAATTGCTACTAATATGGCTGGTAGAGGTACAGATATTGTCCTAGGAGGTAGTTTAGAATCACAGTTAGAAAAAAATATATGTTTAGATAAAGTTAAAAAAATCAAGATTAGTTGGAAAAAACAACATGATTTAGTTGTTTTGTCTGGAGGATTACATATTATTGGTACTGAACGTCATGAATCACGTCGTATTGATAATCAATTAAGAGGGCGTTCTGGTCGACAAGGAGACAGTGGTTCTTCACGTTTTTACCTCTCTATGGAAGATTCACTAATGAGGATTTTTGCATCTGATAAAATTACTAGTATGATGAGAAAGTTAGGACTGTCTTTTAATGAAGCGATTGAACACCCTTGGGTTACAAAAGCTATAGAAAATGCTCAAAAAAAAGTAGAAAATCGTAATTTTGACATTAGAAAGCAATTATTAGAATACGATGATGTATGTAATGAACAACGTCGTGTGATTTATGCACAACGTAATAAATTAATTGATTCAGAAAATATTCAACAAACTATTTACGATATTTTAAAAGATGTACTGTATAATACAATTAAAACACATATAAATTTTAATTTTCCAAAAAATAGATCAAATATTCTAGATTTAGAAAAAAAGTTAAATGCTGAATTTAATTTAAATATATCCATTCAAGATTGGTTAAAAAAAGATCCTGATATAAAAAAAGAAAGTATTATAAAAAAAATTATTAGTATTGCAAAAAAAAATTATCTCAATAAAGAAATTGAAATAGGTGTTAGTAATATTAGAATGATAGAAAAATCTATTATGTTGCAAATACTCGATTCTCTTTGGAAAGAACATTTATCCGCAATGGATTATTTAAGACAAGGTATTCATTTGCGTGGTTATGCCCAAAAAGATCCTAAACAAGAGTATAAACGTGAATCTTTTAATATGTTTTCTAACATGTTAGAATTATTAAAATATGAAGTTATATCTTTTCTTAGTAAACTAGATCTATCTTATATAAAAAGAAATTTCAATTTAAATATTAATAATAATTCTTTTATTTTAAATAATGATCCTAAAATAGGAAGAAATACGCCTTGTTTTTGTGGATCTGGAAAAAAATATAAGTATTGTCATGGAAGTTTATAACTTTTCTTAAAATTTTTAATTTGGATTTTATTTTATGAAGTATCAAAATATAGTGATTGGAATAATTATAAAAAAAAATAAAATTTATATTACTAAAGCAAGAAAAAAAAAATACGTGTCAGATTTATGGGAATTTCCAGGAGGAAAAGTAGAAAAAAATGAAAGTTTAGCATGTTCATTAAAGCGAGAATTATTAGAAGAAATAGGTCTTAAAATACTAAAGTTTCGTTTTTTTCGATGTGTTCAGCATTTTTATAAAAAAATAAAACTATATTTTTTTTTCATTACTAAATGGAAAGGTAGAATATATAGTAGAGAAGGATATTTATATCAATGGATATTTTTTGATAATCTAAAATATTTTAATTTTCCTACTTTCAATCAAAATATTATTAATGCTTTAGAAAAACGAGATTTTTTTTAGATAAAAATACATATTTTTTTAGTAAAATTTAGTCAAATTATTTTTTTTTATATTTTTTTGATTATTTTTTTTTGATAAATATACATAAAAATTATTAAGATAATAAGTGTATAAATTTAATTTTTCAATATTTTGATTTTTATTTAAAATGATATCATCTGATAAAAAAATTCTTTTTTTTCTACTAATTTGAGAAGAAATAATTTTTTTAGCTTCATAAATATTTATTTTATCTCTCTTTATTATACGTTTAATTTGTATTCTTACTGGTGTATCAATTAAAAGTATTCGACTTGCTTTTTTTTCTATTTTTTTTTCAAAAAGCAATGGAACAACCCATAAACACCATGTTGATTTTATTAACTCTATCTTTTTTTTACTTTCTTTCAAAATTATAGGATGAAGTATATTTTCTAACCATAGTCTACTTTTTTTATCATTGAAAATATGCTTGCGAAGTAAAAAACGGTTTATTGAATTGTCTTGATTTAATATTTTTTTACCAAATTTTTTTTTGATAGATCTTGATACTTCTTTATTTTTTTCTATTGTTTTTCGTCCAATGACGTCAGTATCAATAATATTAATACCTATTTTTTTAAAGCTATCAGAAACAGTAGTTTTTCCGCTACAAATTCCTCCAGTAAGTGCTACAATATAAGTCATAATTTTTTATTTATTTAAATTTAGAGATTTGATGGTACTAAAAATATTTAATTTTTATTCAAAAAAAACTATTTTAATATATTTTTATATTATAAAATTTTTTATATCATATTTTAATATTTAGTATAGGACTTTTATTTTATGCGTATTGAAGAAGACATAAAACTAGGTTTTAAAGATGTATTAATAAGACCAAAAAGATCTACTTTAAAAAGTCGTTCTGAAGTTAATCTTATGCGTTGCTTTTCTTTTAAATATTCTACCATAAAATGGTTTGGAATTCCACTTATTGCGGCTAATATGGATACTGTAGGCACTTTTCGTATGGCTGAATCCTTATCAAAATTTAACATATTAACAGCAGTACATAAATATTATTCTTTAGATGAATGGAAAAATTTTATTAGTGTTTCTTCTAAAGAAATATTGAAACATGTAATTGTTTCGATTGGAACATCTAATCTAGATTTTTTAAAAATAAAAAAAATTTTTTCATTATCTTCTGAATTAAAATATATTTGCATTGATGTAGCCAATGGCTATTCTGAGTATTTTGTTTCTTTTTTAAAAAAAATAAGAGATTTTTTTCCAGATAAAATTATTTGTGCAGGTAATGTTGTTACTGGTGAAATGGTTGAAGAATTAATATTATCTGGAGCAGATGTAGTAAAAGTAGGTATAGGACCTGGTTCTGTATGCACTACACGAATAAAAACAGGAATAGGTTATCCTCAACTGTCAGCTATTATAGAATGTGCAGATGCCGCACATGGATTAAATGGTCAAATCATTAGTGATGGTGGTTGTACTGTTTCAGGAGATATTGCAAAAGCTTTTGGAGGGGGTGCGGATTTTGTTATGTTAGGTGGTATTTTTGCAGGACATGCCGAGTGTTTAGGGGAAATAATCAAAGAAAAATCTAAAAAATTTATGCTATTTTATGGTATGAGTTCTACTTCTGCAATGAAACGCTATACAGGTAAAATTCCAGGATACCGTGCATCTGAAGGTAAAATAGTTAAAATACCTTTTCGTGGGAATGTAGATATGACTGTACGTGATATTTTAGGAGGATTACGTTCTTCTTGTACTTATGTAGGAGCACAAAAATTGAAAGAGTTAACTAAAAGAACTACCTTTATACGAGTTAGCGAACAAGAAAATTGTATTTTTAATAATTTTAAAAATTAAAATATATTTTTTAAAAGTTAAAAAATAAAATCAATAAAATTAATTATACTCATAGTTAGTTTTGTTGATTTTTTTTAGAAATTAATAGCTTTTTTTAATAAAAAAAATATTTTTTTTAAAAAATTAAAATTACTTAATTATATAAAATTAATTATTAATATAAAAAATGATAATATTTTAAGTTAAATATTAATTTTATTGTTAAATATAATATATAAGGAATTTAGACCATGTCAGAAAATTTATATAATGATGACGTGGATCCAGTCGAAACTAATGATTGGGTGCAATCAATTGAATCTGTTATTCGTGAAGAAGGTCTAGAAAGAGCTAAATTTTTAATTGAAAAGATTTTAAAGAAGTCTAAAATAACTAGAGCACATTTTTTTAAGTGTTTTTTTACTAGCGATTATATTAATACCATTAGTAGCGAAGAGGAAATTGAATATCCAGGAGATTTAATTTTAGAAAAGCGCATTCGTTCAGCTATTCGATGGAATGCAATAATGATGGTTTTACGTGCTTCAAAAAAAAATTTAGAATTAGGAGGACATTTATCATCTTTTCAATCTTCTGCTACAATATATGAAGTATGTTTTAATCATTTTTTTCGTTCTAGAAATAATGAAGACGGAGGTGATTTAGTTTATTTTCAAGGTCATATTGCTCCAGGTATTTATGCTAGATCTTTTTTAGAAGGTCGTTTATCAAAAGAACAAATTGATAATTTCAGGCAAGAAGTTGATGGAAAAGGATTGTCTTCTTATCCTCATCCTAAATTAATGCCAAATTTTTGGCAATTTCCAACTGTTTCAATGGGATTAGGACCACTTTGTGCTATTTATCAAGCAAAGTTTTTAAAATATTTACAAAATCGTGAATTAAAAAATACCTCTAAACAGACAGTTTATGCTTTTTTAGGAGATGGTGAAATGGATGAACCAGAATCTAAAGGAGCGATTTCTATTGCTGTTCGCGAAAAATTAGATAATTTAATCTTCATAATAAACTGTAATTTACAAAGATTAGACGGTCCAGTAGTAGGTAATGGTAAAATTGTAAATGAATTAGAAAGTTTTTTTTATGGAGCTGGATGGAAAGTTATAAAAGTCATATGGGGGGGGGAATGGGATTATTTATTAAAAAAAGATAAAACCGGAAAATTAATTCAACTAATGAATGAAACAATAGATGGTGACTATCAAACATTAAAATCAAAAGATGGGGCATATGTTCGAAAATATTTTTTTGGTAAATATAAAGAAACACTAGAATTAGTAAAAGATATGACAGATGAAGAAATATGGAATTTAAATAGAGGAGGACATGATCCTAAAAAAATGTTTAATGCATTAAAAAAAGCTAAGGAGATTAAAGATAAACCGACTGTTATTTTAGCACATACAGTTAAAGGATATGGTATGGGTGTTATTGCTGAAGGAAAAAATGTAGCACATCAAATAAAAAAAATTAATATTAATGGAATTATTTACATTCGAGATCGTTTTAATATTCCTCTCTCAAATAAAGATATTAAAGAATTACCATATATTGTTTTTGAAAAAAACTCTGAAGAATACTGTTACATGCATGAACAAAGAAAAAAATTAGGCGGTTATATCCCATTTCGCTTATCTAAATTTACTAATGCATTAAATATCCCCGATTTAATAGATTTTAAATCTTTATTAGAAGAACAAAACAAAAAAATTTCGACTACTATTGCTTTTGTTCGTGTTTTAAATTTAATTTTAAAAAATCATTCTATTAAAAATTTAATAGTTCCAATTATTGCTGATGAAGCTCGTACATTCGGTATGGAAGGTTTATTTAGAATGATTGGAATTTATAGTTCTATTGGGCAAAAATATACTCCTCAAGATCGAGAACAATTAGCTTATTATAAAGAAGAAAAAAAGGGACAAATATTGCAAGAAGGAATAAATGAACTAGGTGCTGCTTCATCTTGGTTAGCTGCTGCTACTTCTTATAGTACCAATAATTTCCCGATGATTCCTTTTTATATTTATTATTCAATATTTGGTTTTCAAAGAATAGGTGATCTTTTTTGGGCAGCTGGTGATCAGCAAGCAAGAGGTTTTCTCATTGGAGGAACATCTGGCAGAACTACTTTAAATGGAGAAGGTTTGCAACATGAAGATGGTCATAGTCATATACAATCATTAACAATTCCTAATTGTATCTCTTATGATCCTGCATTTGCTTATGAGGTTGCTGTTATTATACAGGATGGATTAAGAAGAATGTATGGCCCTCTTCAAGAAAATATATACTATTATATCACGACAATTAATGAAAATTATTATATGCCAGCTATGCCAAAAGGTGTAGAAAAAGGTATTTGTAAAGGAATTTATAAGTTAAAAACTTTACAGGCCAATGAATTAAAAGTGCAATTGATGGGATCTGGGGCAATTTTACGTTGTGTTTGTAAAGCAGGTGAAATTTTATCTAATGATTATTCTATAACTACAGATATTTATAGTGTGACGTCTTTTACAGAGTTAGCTAGAAATGGTGAAGATTGTGAAAGATGGAATATGTTGCATCCATGTCAAAAAAAAAGAATTGCTTATATTAAAACTGTAATGAATTCCTCTCCAGCGGTAGCAGCAACTGATTATATGAAATTATTTGCTGAACAAATTCGTCATTATATTCCATCAAATGAATATTATGTATTGGGTACAGATGGTTTTGGACGTTCAGATAGTCGTGATAAATTACGTGATCATTTTGAAGTTAGTGCTCATTATATTGTAGTAGCGGCTTTAAACTTGTTGGCTAAATTAAATAATATTAATAAAAAAGTAGTAGAAGAGGCAATTATTAAATTTAATATTAATGCAGATAAAATTAATCCGCGTTTAGCTTAAGAGGTAAAGAAAAGTGCATATTGAAGTTAAAATGCCTGATATTGGTTTAGACGAGGTTGAGGTAACAGAAGTATTAGTGAAAGTTGGAGAAGAAATAGAATTAGATCAAGCATTAATAACTGTAGAAGGAGATAAAGCTTCTATGGAAATACCAGCACCAATATCCGGAATTGTAAAGGATATTATTATAAAAATTGGTGAAAAGGTAACGACTTCTTCTGTAATTATGATTTTTAAATCTAATGATTTGAACTCTATAAAAAATAAAAAAGATTTTAATTATATAAAAACAGAAAAAAAATTGAGTGACAATGTTTTAGAAGAAAAAGATATTAAAAAAAATGTTTTAATTCATGCAACACCAGTTATAAGACGTTTAGCTCGTTATTTAAACATTGATTTAAAGAATATTATACCCTCTGGTCCTAAAAATCGCATCTTAAAAGAAGACATTGAATTATATATAAAAAAAAATAATGCTTTGAAAAAAAATTCTTTTAATATAGATGAAAATAATATTGAAGGTTTTCATAAAAATCCATTCAAAGAAATATCTATTACGAATATTCAAAAAATTGTCGGAAAAAATTTACATCAAAATTGGATAAACATACCTCATGTAACACAATTTGATGAAGTTAATATAACTTTATTAGAAGAATTTCGTCAGAAGTATAATAGTCAAAAAAAACAGAAAAATAATGTTTTTTCTAATATCACTATATTACCTTTCATTATAAAAACCGTAGCGTATGCATTATTAGAATTTCCTATTTTTAATAGTTCTTTATCTTCAAATAAAAAAACAATTTTTTTAAAAAAGTATGTCAACGTTGGTATTGCTGTTGATGTTGAACACGGTTTATTTGTTCCTGTTTTAAAAAATGTTGATAAAAAAAATATAGAAAATTTATCTTCTGAATTAATTTTCCTTTCAAATAAAGCACGCGAAAATAAATTAAATGAATCAGATATGAAAGATGGTTGTTTTACAATTTCCAATTTAGGTGGAATTGGAGGGAGTTGGTTTTCTCCAATTATTAATTCTCCTGAAGTTGCAATTCTTGGAGTATCAAAAGCTACAATAAAACCACTATGGAATGGAAAAGAATTTATTCCTTCTTTGATGTTGCCATTATCTCTATCATATGATCATCGCGTAATTAATGGAGCAGATGCTGCTCGTTTTTTAACTTTTATTGGAAAATTATTATCTGATATACGTTTTCTAATTATGTAATTTTTTTCTAAAGAGGTTTTTTAAAATGCATCAAGAAATTCAATCTGAAGTTGTAGTTATAGGTTCAGGACCCGCCGGTTATTCTGCGGCTTTCCGATGTGCAGATCTAGGTTTAGATACTGTTTTAATAGAACGTTATGAACAATTAGGTGGTGTTTGTTTAAATGTAGGATGCATTCCTTCCAAAGCATTACTGCATATAGCTAAGGTGATAAAAGATGCAAGTGAACTATCTGAAGCAGGGGTTTTTTTTAATAAACCAATTATTAATATTGAAAAGATTAACAATTGGAAAGAAAAAATTGTTAAAAAACTTACTATTGGATTATCTAATATGGGGGAAAAAAGAAAAATAAGAATTATTCGAGGAAAAGCATCTTTTGATACTGATCATAGTATTTTTGTACAAAATAAAAAAAATGATTTTACGATTTTTTTTAAACATGCGATTATTGCCACTGGATCTAAACCTATAAAAATACCTTCTTTTCCTAATGACGATAGTAGAATTTGGAATTCAACAGATGCTTTATCACTAAAAAATATACCTAATCGTTTTTTAATTGTAGGAGGAGGTATTATTGGTTTAGAAATGGCAACAATATACAGTGCATTGGGTTCAAAAGTAGATATTGTTGATCGATTTAATGTTTTTCTTCCTTCAGTAGATAAAGATATGACTGATATATATAGAAAAACAGTTGAAAAAAGATTTAATTTGTTATTACATACTCATGTTAAAAATGTTGACAGATCAAAAGATAATAATCTTGTTGTTACAATGGCTAAAGAAAACAAAAATGAAAATGTTTTTTGTTATGATAATATACTTGTTGCAATTGGAAGAAGTCCAAATGTTGATTTTTTAGGATTGGAAAAAATTGGATTGAAATTAAACGAATCTGGTTTTATTCAGGTAGATCAACAATTAAAAACAAATTTATCTCATATTTATGCTATTGGCGATGTTACAGGTTTTCCTATGTTAGCTCACAAAGCGATACAGCAAGCGCATATTGCATCTGAGGTTATTTCTGGTAAAAAACATTATTTTGAACCTAAAGTAATTCCATCAGTAGCTTATACTGAACCTGAAATTGCTTGGGTTGGTTTAAGTGAAAAAGAAGCTGAAAACAATAATATAGAATATGAGAGTTCTTTGTTTCCCTGGAGTGCATCAGGAAGAGCAAATGCATCAAATTGCAACATAGGTATGACAAAATTAATTTTTGATAAAAATACTAATAAGATTATTGGTGGATCTATAGTAGGTACAAACGCTAGTGAACTGATTAGTGAAATTGGACTTGCAATCGAGATGGGATGTGATGCTGAAGATATTTCACTTACTATTCACCCCCATCCAACTTTAAGTGAATCAATTTGTTCAGCTTCCGAAGTTTTTCAAGGAACAATAACAGATCTTTTAAATTTAAAAAAATCATTATTGAATTAACAATTGATACACTTCTTTTCTTGTTCTAAAAGAAGTGTATCAATTTTTAAACCTTTGAATAATTTTAAAAAAATATAAATTCAAAAGTTATATTTTTTTAATCATAGAGATATTTTTACCATGATATATTTCTCTCATTTCTTTCCATAATAAATCTATAATATAAGAACATTCTTCCTTTGATAAATCTTCTACGTTAATATTAAATAAATAATTTTTTAAGTTAAATTCTTTTAGTAACATACGAGTATGGAAAATATTTTCTTGATATATATTAACATCAAGCATTTCATACATTGATTTTATATCATTAGACATAAAATTCTGAATAGAATTAATCTTATGATCAATAAAATGTTTTATACCGTGAATGTCTCGTGTAAATCCCCTAACACGATATTCAATTGTTACAATATCTGATTCTAATTGATGAATAAGATAATTTAATGCATTAAGAGGAGAGATTATTCCACATGTTGAAACTTCTATATCTGCACGAAAAGTACAAATTCCACTTTGAGGATGACTTTCTGGATATGTATGAACACAAATATGGCTTTTATCTAAATGGGCTAATACAGAAGATGATATAATATTATTTTTTTTATTTACAATATTTACTGTTTCTAAATTTATTGGATCTTCGCATACTAAAATAGTTACACTAGCACCTTGAGGTTCATAATCTTGATGAAAAACATTAAGAACATTGGCACCAATGATTGAACAAGTTTTTTTTAAGATTTTTGTTAATCGAACAGCATTATATTGTTCATCAATATAAGAAATATAACTATTTCGTGAATCATTAGTATTCGCATAACAAATATCGTAAATACAAAAACTTAGGCTTTTAGTTAAATTATTAAAGCCATATAATTTTAGTTTTTGCAATTTAATTACTCTCCTATATAAGGATTTTTAACTTTTATCTAACGTATTAATTATATATTCAGGTAAATAAAAACTACTTATATGAATTTTGGAATTATAGTAATTAAAAGCTAATTTTGTATGTTTTATACGTTTTTGTAAATTTTTAATATTTATTTTACGTAAATCCATGTTATCGGTACCCCAAGAAAACATCATTATTCCGCCATAATAACTAGGAATAGTTGCTTGATAAAAACTTACGTCATTAAAATTTTTTTTTAAATTTTTATAAGTTTGATTAATATTGTTTTTCTGGAGAAAAAAAACACCATTTTGCCCTACAAATATACCGTTTTTAAGAAGATGATTTTTACAATAAAAATAAAATTCTGATAAAAATAAATCTTTTCCGCAACCAATAGGATCAGTGGAATCTGATATAATAAGATCAAATTTTTCTTTTGTTGTCTTGATAAAGTTTAATCCGTTATCTATGATTATTTTTAGACGTGGATCTTTATATGTATTATTACTATGTTTAGGAAAAAACTTTTTGCATAAATCAATAACATTTAAATCAATTTCAACCATAGTGATATTTTCGATACTATTATGTCGGCATATTTCTCGTAGTATACCTCCATCGCCCCCACCTACTATTAGTACATTTTTTATTAACCCGTGATAAAATATAGGAACATGAGTCAACATTTCATGATATATAAACTCATCTTTTTCTGTTGTTTGAACGACACCATCTATTGCCATGATTCGTCCCATAATCGAGTTTTGGAAAATAATAATATCATGGTATTTATTTTTTTTTTGATATAATATTTTATCAATTGAAAAATATTGCCCAATATGACGATGAAGTTTTTCATGCCATATGTTTTCGTTAATCATGGTTTTTTTATCCTATAAAATATAAATTATTTGAGGACAAATAGTTTATTCTGAGTATAGTGAAATAATAGAATTTATTTTTAG
Source organism: Buchnera aphidicola (Rhopalosiphum padi) (assembly GCF_005080845.1). Taxonomy (NCBI): domain Bacteria; kingdom Pseudomonadati; phylum Pseudomonadota; class Gammaproteobacteria; order Enterobacterales; family Erwiniaceae; genus Buchnera; species Buchnera aphidicola. The sequence continues at coordinate 232,738 of NZ_CP034858.1, forward strand.
ACTTTTTTTAAAAGAAGGATAATTATTTTTATAGTAAAACATTTTTAAAGTCGACTGATTATAATAAATAATACATTTTCAATATAAACTAAAAAAATAGTACAAGGTTATCAAAAATATAATAAAAATACTATTTTTTATTAAATAGAATTTTAAGAACTTATTTTTTTTAATAATAGTTTCACTAATTTTGAAGATTCTGATGATGCAATCGAAATATTTTTTTCAAAATTTGAAGTAGCATCGTTATCAGATAAATCAGATATTGACTTTATTACAATAAAAGGAATATTAAATTGATGACATACCTGACCTATTGCAGTAGATTCCATTTCTACTCCTACTGCTGAAGAAAATTGATACTTTATTTTTTTTATAAAATTATCCCCTCTAATAAAAGAGTCTCCAGTGATAAGTAGTCCTGTTAAAAACTTGAATTTAAATTTAATAGCAATTTCTTTTACAATTTCATGTAAATTTTTATTTGTTTTAAATGTTTTAGGATATTGAGGTACTTGTCCTCTAGAGTACCCAAAGTTCGTTAAATTTACATCGTGGTAACATATTTTTTTTGGAATAATAATATCGCCTATTTTTAAAGAAGAATTTAAACTTCCTGCAGAACCGCTGTTAATAATAAAATCAGGTTGAAATAAATTGATAAGAATCATAGTAGACATACTAGCAGAAACTTTTCCGATCCCTGATTGGATTAGAAAAATTTCCATGTTTTTAAATTTTCCTATGTAAATTTTAATGTTTCCTGTTTTTTTTATTGTCAAATCATTTATGATTTCTTTTATTTTCTTAATTTCTTGTTCTATAGCACCAATTATTCCAATTTTCATTTTTTTATAAATAAAATTTATTTTTTTTAGAGTATTAATAATTACTAGAATTTTAATTATTTAAAGCTGATTGCCTAATTTAAATACTGAAAGATAAACCACATCCGCAGGTGCTTTTAGCATTTGGATTAGATACTATGAATTTTGATCCTTCTAGGTTTTCTAAATAATCTATTGTACCACCATATAAATATTGTAAGCTAATAGGATCAATTACAAGAGAAATATTTAATTTTTCAATTAAGATATCATCTTTATTAGTTTTTTCATCAAAAATAAATTGATATTGAAATCCACTGCATCCACCACCAATAATATATATTCTTAGTTTTAAATTTTTATTTTTTTTTTCTTCAATAATATTTTTTATTTTTTTAGCAGCTGAATTTGTGAATTCAATATATTTTATAGGATTGTTTTCCATTTTTAATATATTCTCAAAATATTTAAAGAAATTTTTAGAAAATAAAATATTTTATTTAATTTTATCATAAAAAAAATTTTAAACATATTTTTAGTATAAAAAATATTAGATTAATTTAATTTACTATAAAAATAAGTCCTTGCGCCGATAGATCATACATTCATTATTGGCGCAGGTTATGGAAAAATAATATTATTTTTATTTGGTGTCGTAAAAAATATTAAAAATAATATTTCTTAACATATTAACTTTTTAAAATTTTTAATTTTAAAAAAGTCAATCAGATCGTTTACGAAGAAAAGCAGGAATATCTAAATATTCTGGTTCTTTTCTTTTTTGATTTTCTGTTTCTTTTATTTCATTTTTTACATTTTTTTTATCTATTGTTGTAGGTGAAATATTTAAATATTGATATCGATAATCTATTAGCATTTCTTTAGAAGATTTATTTTTTGTCTGATTAACATCTGAATATTTTTCCATTCCAATGCCTGTTGCAACTACTGTTACTCGAAGTGTATCATTCATATCAGGATCTAAAGAAGTGCCTATAACTACTGTTGCGTTATCTGACGCAAAAGATCTAATTGTGTTACCTACAGTTTCAAATTCATCTAGTTTTAAATCAAAACCAGCAGTAATGTTGACTAAAACACCTCGTGCTCCTGATAAATCTATATCTTCTAATAAAGGGCTAGATATAGCAATTTCTGCGGCTTCTTCAGCTCTATTTTCTCCAGAAGATATTCCAGTTCCCATCATGGCATATCCCATTTCAACCATAACCGTTCTTACATCAGCAAAATCTACATTCATTAAACCAGGTCGAGTAATTAATTCAGCAATTCCTTGTACAGCTCCTTTTAAAACATTGTTAGCGGCACCAAAGGCGTCTAGTAAAGAAATACCCCGACTTAATACCTTGAGTAGTTTGTCATTAGGTATTGTAATTAAAGAATCTACATGTTTTGACAGTTCTACAACTCCTTGATCAGCAACAATCATTCTTTTTTTACCTTCAAAATTAAAAGGTTTTGTTACCACAGCAACTGTTAAAATACCTAGTTCTTTTGCTATTTCTGCTACTACAGGTGCTGCTCCAGTTCCAGTTCCTCCACCCATTCCTGCAGCTATAAAAACCATATCAGAACCATCTAGTGCAGATTTTAATAATTCTTTATCTTCTTCTGCTGAAGTACGTCCAATTTCTGGATTAGCTCCAGCTCCCAACCCTTTAGTAATGTTGTTTCCTATTTGTATGGTTTGTCCTACTTCTACTTTTCTTAAAGCTTGTGCATCAGTATTAATGGCAAAAAATTCAACACCTTCAATTCGTTCTCGTACCATATGTTCTACTGCGTTTCCACCACCACCACCAACACCAACTACCTTAATTACTGCATTATTACTTAATTCTACAGGTTCAAACATAATTTCATTCCATTATCTATCTTTAATTTTAGAAGGTTTATTGATTTTTAAAATTCTTTTTTAAACCAATTGTTAATTCTTTTAAACCATTTTTCAACAAAAGAATTTTCTTTTTTTTCGTTTTCATAATTAAAGTAAAATTCTTTTCCGTAGTGCAATAAACCAACTACTGTTGAATAATGTGGTTCAGTTATGTTTTCTGTTAGTCCTGAAATATTTAGAGGTTTAGCAATGCGAATTTTTTTTTGAAAAATTTTTTCCGCACATTCTGTTAAAAATGAAATTGTTGAAGCGCCTCCAGTAAGCACTATACCACTTGTTAATTGATATTTTTTTCCCTCTTTATAAAGTTTTTTTTGTACATGAAGAATTCTATTATTAATTAAATGCAATAATTCATTATATCTTGATTCAATAACTTCTATTACTGTATCTTGTTGTAAGTTTTTTTGAAAATTTCCATATTTACTAGATAAATCAATGTTTTTTGATATTCCAGGAGACGGCTTTATTGCAGAACCATATGTAATTTTTATATTTTCTGAATCAGTGTAAGATGTACTAAAAGCATATGAAATATCTTTAGTTATAATATTACCTGCATATGGAATAACTTGGGTGTCTTGTATAGATCCATCAATGTAAGTAATAAGATCTATTGTTCCTCCTCCTATATCAATCATACAGACTCCTAGTTTACATTCATCTTCAGTTAAAACAGCTTTACTAGAAGCAAGACCAGAAAAAATAACTTGATCAACTTTAACATCACATTTTTCTACTGCTTTAATAATATTTTTAGCCATATTTTGATGGCATGTAATTAAATGTACTCTTACTTGCATTCTTGTACCAGCTAAACCTATAGGATTTTTTATTCCAGATTGTTGGTCAATGGAGTATTCTTGTGGAATTACATGTAATATATGATGTTCATTAAGAATTTTTACAGACTTTGCAGTGTGTATTACATTTTCTATATCTTCTTTTGTAACTTCATCTTCAGAAATAGGAACTATACCTATTTCATTTTGACAATTAATATATTTATTGGACAAAGATAAATATACAGATGTTATTTGACAATTAGCCATAATTTCAGCTTGATGAATAGATTCTTGTATGCACGAAATTACTGAATCTAAATTATTTATTTTTCCTTTATCTATTCCTTTAGATTCACATATTCCAATTCCAATTATTTTTATTTTACCATCTGTTAAAACCTCTCCCACTAAAGTTACTACTTTAGTAGTACCGATTTCTAATCCGACTACTAATTTTCTATTTTTTGATATAATCATTGTTCTTTAGCCTATACTATATTTTTAAATATTACTTTTACAATAAAACGGAATTTCTAATTTTTTATATCTATTTCATAACGTAATTATTTAACATAAATAATATTTGCTTTTTACGATTTTTATTTTATAGAAATGATTAATCTTTATAAATTAATTTATTTTTTTTTATTTATACAAGATTATTTTATTTTAAAAAAATAATATTATAGGATATAGCTATTTTATTAAATTACAATTTACAATTGTTTTAATATTTTCACTAATATAGTATATTCTGTTCTAATCTTTATTGAAGAAATTTTTAATTTTAAACGATTTTATTAATTAAAAATTAGTAATAATTATAAAGAATAATTTTTTTATTTATTAATTTTTAATATTTTTAATACTAGTTCATCAAATGATATTCCTATGCTTTTGGCGGAGATTGGAACTAAACTTCTATAAGTCATTCCAGGAATTGTATTTACTTCTAATAACCAAAATTTATTTTTATTATCTAGTATTACATCAATTCTTCCACATCCTTTACACCCTAAGGTTCTCCAAGCTGTTTCTGCAATATTTTTTAGTTCTTTTTCTTTTTGATGATGTAATTCACTTGGACATAAATATTCAGTTGAAGATTCTATATATTTAGCTCTATAATCATAAAAATGATTTTTTGTAATAATTTTTACAGGAGGTAATATTTTTTTATTAAGAATTGATACTGTGTATTCCCTTCCCTCTATAAATTTTTCAATAATTATATCACTACTATAATTGAATGCGGCATTAATAGAGTCAATTAATAAGTCTTGATAATGAACTATTGTTATTCCTATGCTAGAACCTGAATTATTTGGTTTTATTACAACAGGAAATTTTAGTTGTAAAATTTTTTTTAAAATCGAGGGATATGTATATTGTGAAATATCTTTTTTTTTCAGATACACATCTGGTAGTACTGGAAGAGAAGAAGATTTCCACAACAATTTAGTTCTCCATTTGTCTAAAGAAATTGCAGAGGACATAATTCCACTACCTGTATATGGAATATTTAGATATTCAAGAACTCCTTGGATACTACCATCTTCACCTCCTTTTCCATGAAGTGCGATATAGGCACTGTCAAAACCTTGTTTTTTTAATTGTATGATAGGAAAATCACGAGTATCAACCGGATATGCGTTCAATCCAGATCTCAATAAACTTTCAAGAATTGCATATCCTGATTTAATTGAAATTTGTCTTTCAGAAGAATTACCTCCTAATAACACTGCTATTTTTTTCATATTATCACTTTTTTATTTTTAAGATAAAATTTTTTTTATTATAGTATCTATGTCTCCAGCACCTTGTATTAAAATAATATCATCTCCGTTTAAATAAGGAATAAGAAAATTTAATATTAAATTATGATTGGTTACTAAAGTTACATTTGTTTTTTTTATTTTTTTTATATCATTATATAGTGAAAAACTATCTGCTCCTAAAATAAACAATTCATTTGCAGAATATACATTTAGTATTAATAGAGAGTCTACTTGAGATAAAATTTTAATAAAATCGTAATATAAATCACGAGTTCTTGTATATCTATGAGGTTGAAATATCATTATTAAATTTTTTTCAGGCCAGCTTTTTCGTATTGTTTTAATGGTTTCAGATAATTCAGTAGGATGATGTCCATAATCATCTATTAACATAACACTTTCATTTTGAATGGATTTTTTTTTTATAAATAATTTTCCAATGTATTCAAATCGTCTCGAAGTGCCTTGAAAGTTTTTTAATGATTGGTAAATTTTTTGATCAGGTATTTTTTGATATGTTGCAAAAGCAATAGCAGCGGCAGCATTTAATGCGTTATGTTCACCGGGTAAATTTAAGGTAATTTTTAGGTTATTTAATTTTTTTTTTCTAATTAATGTGAAATTGCTTATAAAATCGCATTGTTCATAAGATGAAATGCAAAATTCTGCATTTTTGTTAAACCCATATGTAATCACCTTACATTTTATTTTTGGTAAAATATCAAGAATGGCCTGGTTATCTATGCATAGTATTGCAACACCATACGATGGAATTTTATTTAAAAATTTTAAAAATGTTTCTTTTAATATTTCAAATTTACCATGATAATTATTTATATGATCAGATTCTATATTAGTTACAATAGCTGTTGTAGGATGTAAGTAAAGAAAAGAAGCATCACTTTCGTCTGCTTCTGCAATAAAATAATTAGAAAATCCAAGTTTTGCGTGAGAATTAATTGATTTTATTAAACCTCCATTAACAACTGTAGGATCTAATTTATTTTTGTTTAATATATCAAAAATCATTGAAGTAGTTGTAGTTTTTCCATGTGTCCCTGACACTGCTATTCCAAATTTAAATTGCATTAATATTTGAAGCATTTCAGCTCTTAATAGTATAGGAATGTTTTTTTTTTAGCTGCTATAATTTCTGGATTATCAGAAGGAATGGCACTAGATATAACAATGAAATCGGCACATTTAATATTTTCTTCAGCATGTTGAAAATAGATATTTACTCCCATTTTTTTTAGTTTTTGCGTCATAAAGTTTTTTGATAAATCTGAACCACTGATTTTATATCCTAATTTAAACAAAATAAGAGCAATTCCACTCATTCCTGATCCAGAAATTCCTATTAAATGAATTTTTTTAAATTTTTTTTCTTTAAAAAAATTGTTTTTTTTTATCTTATTTATATTCATTTTTTAATTTATTTAGTAAAAAATTTTAATATTTATGTTATTAGTAATATTTTATATTTTACTACTAACATCATGAATGATTTTAGATATTTTTGATGTAGCATTTCTAATGCCTAAAGAATAAGCTTTTTTAGCCATTATGTAGAGTTTATCTCTATTTAGAGAATTTAATGTCTTTATAATTAATTTTGTACTAAATATTGATTGTTCAATAATTTTTGCGGCACCATTTTTTTTTAGATCTTCTGCATTTAAATATTGCTGTTTGTCTTTATGTGGATAAGGTATAAATATTGCACCTAATCCTACTACGGTAATTTCACTTACTGTTAAAGCACCAGATCGAGATATAATTATATCTGCCCATGCGTATGCTTCTGATATATTTTCGATAAATGAAGTTATTATATGCTTATATGAACTATATTTTTGATATTTTTTTCTAGTTATTTCAAGATCATTATTACCTGATTGGTGCCAAATAATAACTTTTTCTTTTAAAAAAAATGATATCTTTGGAAGAACTTGATTAAAAATAGAAGCGCCTTGACTTCCTCCAATAATTAAAATTCTCAAAGGACCTTTTCTATTTTTAAAACGTTCAACTGGTGGTGGTATATTTATAATATTTTCACGAATAGGATTTCCAACTACTTCTGCGTTTAACAAAGTTCCGGAAAATGCTTGCATGTTTTTCGTAGAAAATCTAGAAAGTAGTTTATTTGTTATTCCTGCAATTTTGTTTTGTTCATGTAAAATAAAAGGAATTTTACAACTCCATGCTGCTAATCCACCAGGACCTGATACGTATCCCCCCATGCCCAATATAACATCTGGTATCCAATTTTTTATTATTTTTCTAACTTGAAAATATGAATTTAATATATTTATTGGAGAAAAAATTAAATTTTTTAAGCTAGTATTACGTAATCCCTGAATTTTTATAAAATGTATTTTAATATTATATTTTGGAACAATTTCAGATTCTATTTTGTTTTTTGTACCTATCCAATGTACATCCCATCCTTTTTTAATCAAATATTTTGCAATAGTAAGACCTGGAAAAACATGTCCACCACTACCGCCTGCTATAATTATTATTTTTTTAGAATTCATTTAAATTCCTTTAGGAAAAGCTTGGTGTTCACTTAATCGTATTTCAAAATCAATTCTTAGCAATATACAAATAGCCATTAAATTAATAATTAGACTTGAACCACCATAGCTAATTAATGGTAAAGTTAAACCCTTAGTAGGTAAGATACCAGTTACAGCTCCAATATTAATAAGTGTTTGAAAACTAAACCATAAACCAATTGAACAAGCCAAAAACCCTGAAAAAATTTGTTTTTTTTCAAAAGATTTTTGTCCTATATACATAGCTCGAAAAGAAATAAAAAAAATTGTCAATAATATTAAAAAACAGCCTATATAGCCTAATTCTTCACCTATTATAGAAAATATAAAATCACTATGAGCTTCTGGTAAATAATTTAATTTCTGTATTGAGTTGCCTAAACCTTGTCCGAAGAAATGACCACGTCCTAAAGCTATTAACGATTGTGTTAATTGATATCCATTACCGAATGGGTCTTTCCAAGGGTTCCAAAACGATAATATTCTTTTAATACGATATGGTTCAAAAAAAACTAAAGCAGTGATAATTACAACTACTAAAAAAATAATTGTAAAAAACTGTTTTATTTTTACTCCAGAGAGAAATAAAACTGATAAAGTAGTAACAAATAAAACAATAACTGTACCTAGATCAGGTTCTGCTAATAAAAGAATTGATTGTATCGTGATAATTGTCATAGGTTTTAAAAAACCCCAAAAATTATTACGTACTTCATTTATTTTTCGTGATAAATAATTAGATATATAAAAGAATGAAGATATCTTACATATTTCAGCAGGTTGTATATGTAACATACCTATATTTATCCATCGATGTGATCCATGTACTGATTTTCCTATTAATAATACAATTGTAAGTAAAAAAATTGAAATAATTAATATTAAGTTACTGTTTTTTTTCCAAAATGAAATGGGTATACGTAAAAAAATAAAAGATAATAAAAATATTAAAAAAAAATAAAATATCTCTCTTTTTACAAAAAAAAAGGGATCATGATATAAAATTTGACCTATAGGAATAGATGAAGATGTCACCATAACTAATCCTGTTACACATAAACCTAACGTCAACCATACTAAGAAACGATCATATAATACAATATTATTATTTTTTATATTATTTTTTTTTTTAAAAAAAACATTAATTCATTTCCTTCGATAATTCTATAAAAAGATTACCTCTTTCTTCAAAGTTAGAAAATTGATCTTTACTACTACATCCAGGAGATAGCAGAACAACGTCACCTGGTTGAATTTTTTTCGAAATTAAAATTATTGCTTGCTTTAAAGTTTCAACATAAACAGATTTTTTTTTGCATAGTTTTGATAAACTAAGACCGTCTTTTCCAAAACAATATATTTTTATTTTTAATTTCTCGAAATATTCTTTTAGAATATTGAAATTTGAAGATTTACCATCTCCTCCTAATAATAACCATATTGTTCCTTTTATATTTAAATTCTGAAGAGCGACTTTGGTGCTATCAACATTAGTGGATTTAGAATCATTGATCCAGGATATATTATTATTAATATGTACTGTTTGGAATCGATGTGGTAATCCTGAAAATTGTTTGAGTGTATTAATTGCAATTTCTCGATTAAATTTCATTGCATCAGAAATCGCCAATGATATAAGTGCATTTTCATAGTTATGATATCCGTTTAAAAACATATTACTAGTATCAAGAACTTTTTTATTTTTACAGTATAAAATTGCTTTTTCTTTTTCATAATTAATATGATAGTTATTATTTTGACATATACCAAAACTAATATATTTTTTAAATTGTGTATCAAATGGTTTTTTTCCCCCTTTTTTTAATTTAATTAAACAAATTTCAGCTTGATTATAAATAGATAATTTAATTTTTTTATATTGTTCAAATCCTTCTGGATATCTGTCAAGATGATCTTCAGTAATATTTAGAACTACAGCTATTTTTGATTTTAAACTAAATGTAGTTTCTAATTGAAAACTAGATAATTCAAGTATATATAAATTAGCTTTTTGGTTTAGCATTTCTAATACTGGAAATCCAATATTTCCCCCTAAAAAAACTTTATATCCTGATTTCTCTGCAATTTTTTTTACCATAGTTGCTACAGTGCTTTTTCCATTAGTACCAGTAATCGAAATAATTGGACATTTTGTTTCTCTAGAAAATAATTCAATATCGCTAATAATATGAATTCCTAATGAGCGGGCTTTTATTAAAATAGATTTAAAAGAAGAAATACCTGGACTAATAACAATTAGATCAGATTCTAAAATCCAATCTTTTTCTAATTTTCCTAACCTGTATTCAATATCTTTAGGTATTTTGTCTAAAAAATTAGGTTTTTTACATTCATCTATTGCTCTAGGTTTTATTCCTTTTTTTAGAAAAAAGTTAATACATGATATTCCAGTTAATCCTAATCCTAAAATTAATATTTTTTTTCCAAAATAATTATATGACATTAATTTACCTTTAAAGATAGCATTCCTACAAATAAAAGTAACAGAGAAATTATCCAAAATCTTACAACAATTAAAGATTCAGATAATCCTGTTATTTCATAGTGATGATGAATTGGTGCCATTTTAAAAATTCTTTTTTTTCTTATTTTAAAGTATATAATTTGTAATATCACTGATATAGTTTCAAATACAAAAACACCACCTAAAATTAATAATAAAAATTCTTGATGTAGTAATATAGATATCATTCCTAATGAACCACCTAACGATAGCGATCCAACATCACCCATAAATATTTTAGCTGGATAGGTATTAAACCATAAAAACCCTAATCCTGATCCAATTATTGCTGTACATAAAATACTTAACTCGTTTGCTTTTGCTAAATAAGGAATATTCATATAATTAGAAATAAAAACATTTGAACTGCAAAAAGAAACTAATCCTAAACCAAAAGATAATAAAATTACTGGCATAATTGCTAATCCATCTAATCCATCTGTTAGATTTACTGCATTACTTGTGCCAACAATAACAAAATAACATAAAAACATATATAAATAATTTACTTTGAAAAGTACTTTAGTATAGAATGGAACTACTAATTCAACACTAAGTGTATCACTTGAATTAAAATGAATTAAATAAATAATAACAATAGCAATTATTGATAGCCAAAAGAATTTCAAAAAAATTTTTAATCCCTTAGAATTGTTATATTTTATTTTTTTATAGTCATCTAAAAATCCAATAAAGCCATATCCTACTAATATACTTATAACATACCAAATGTATAGATTAAATAAATTACAATAAAGAAAAATAGAAATTAATATTGAGATAAGTACAAATAATCCCCCCATAGTTGGTGTATTTTTTTTTAAACGATGTGTTATCGGTCCATCTTTACGTATTATTTGATATTTTTGTGCTTTTTTAAAGTAAGATATGATGTATGGACCGAAATATAAATTAATAAAAAAAGATGTCAATAAACTAAACATCATACGAAATGAAATATAAGAAAATACCTTTAAGTGTAAATATTGATTAAGCCAAATCAGCATTTTTTTTGAACTCCCTGATGAGATATTCTACTATTGTTTCCATTTTTGCATTACGAGAACCTTTAATTAAAACTGTAGTTCGATCTTTTTTTAAGATTATTTTTTTTAAAATTTTTATTAATTTTTCTTTTTTTGAAAAATGTATACTATTTTTACATATTTTACTAATTTCATAACTATTTTCACCAACACTTAAGATGTTATCGATTTTAGATAAACTAGCAATGTTTCCTATTATTCTATGATATAGAATGCTTTTTTCTCCTAATTCAGCCATATCACCAACTACTAGTATTTTATAGCCTGGCATGTTTTCTAATACCTTGATTGCTGTTGTCATTGATGCAACATTAGAATTATATGTATCGTTAATTAAAATTTTATTTATGCTTAATTTAATTGGTTCTAATCGACCTGGCAATATAGGTGTAGATGACAGACCATCTTGGATTTTTTTTAAAGGTATATTGAGAGAAAATGCGAGAGCGCTAGCTGCTAACGCGTTAGATATGCTTTGATATCCTAGAAAAGGTAATGAAATATCTATTTTACCAGATGGTGTACACATGGTAAAATATGTTTTATCCGTATGAACTTTAATATTAGTAGAAAAAAAATCACTTTCTTTTTTTTTTCAATAGAAAAATAAAAAATATTTTTATTTTTTATCTTTTTTTTCCATTGAGAAAGATGATGACTATCTAAATTAATGATCACTGTACCTTGAGACTGTAGACCAGATAATATTTCCGATTTTGCTTTCGATACTCCTAATAATGATTTAAAACCTTCTAAGTGTGAATAATAAATATTATTTATTAAAACTACATTTGGTTGTGTAAGATTAGAAGTATAGTGAATTTCACCGGGATGATTGGCACCTAATTCAATTACTCCATATTTATGCTTTTTTGTTAACTTAATTAAGGTTATAGGAACTCCTATGTGATTGTTTAAATTATTCGTTGTAGATATTGTTTTTTCATTCTTTTTTAGTATAGATGTAGTCATTTCTTTTACTGATGTTTTACCGCAAGATCCAGTAATTGCCAATATTTTTGGATTGATTTTTTGACGAATCCAAGCTGCAATTTTTCCTAAAGCAATAGATGTATCTTCTACTACGATGTAAGAAATATTACAATTTATTTTTTTTTGACTGATAACTGCAGAACAACCTTTATTAACTGCTTCTCTTATAAAGATATGTGCGTCAAATTTTTTACCTTTTAAAGCAATAAAAAGACAACCTAATGTAATTTTTTTTGTATCTATAATAATGTCATGTATTATTAAATTTTTCCCGTATAATTGACCGTTAGTGATGATAGAAATTTTTTTTAACGATAGAGGAATCATATTTTTTTTCCAATAATTTTAATATTATTTTTTGATCTGAATAATTAATTATTTTATTGCCGATTATTTGTTGATTTTCATGTCCTTTTCCAGAGATAAAAATTATATCATTAACATTTGCTTTAAAAAAAACATAAGATATTGCTTTTTTTCTATCAGGAATAATTATTATTTTTTCTTTTTTTATGCATCCTTGTATAATTTCTTTAATAATTTTGTTTTGATTTTCGTTTCTAGGATTATCATTCGTAACAATTACTCTATCTGCTATTTTTTCTGAAATAGCTCCCATTAATGGACGCTTTTTTTGATCTCTTTCCCCTCCACATCCAAATATACACCATATTTTTTTTTTAAAAAAATATGATTTGATTGCATTTAATGCTTTTTCCAGTGCATCAGGAGTATGAGCATAGTCTATAATAATAGTTGGTTTTCCAAAAATATTAAATTTTTGCATTCGTCCAAGTATTGGTTGAAGTTGAATAGATGTATTAATAAGATCTGATAATTTATAGTTCATTTCAAGCATAGAAGCTAATGACAATAATAGATTTTGTATGTTAAAATAACCAATTAAGCAAGTTGATAACACTCCTTTACCCCAACTCGATTCAAATTCTATATCAGTAAAATTACTGTTAGATTGGATGTTAATTGCATTTATCCATTTTTTAGAATATTTTTTTTGTGTTTTATCTTTTATAGTAACTGCAATTGTATATTTATCTGATAGTTTTTTTAACCATTTTTTTGCATATTTATCATTAGCATTTAATATTATTTTTTTTACTTTATGTTGACTAAAAAAAGACCATTTTGCTAATTCATATTGTTTCATATTTTTATGATAATCCAAATGATCTTGCGTTAAGTTTGTAAATATTCCAATATAGAATGGGATTTGTTTTACACGATTTTGTATTAAACCGTGTGATGAAACTTCCATGGTAACTAAATTAATTTTTTTTTTAAGGCGATGTATAAAAATGATTGAATATCAATAGCTGAAGAAGTTGTATTTTTTGTAGGTTTTAAAGCGTTATAAAAACCATTTCCCAAAGTGCCCATTGTGGCAATTTTTTCCCCCAATAATTCGCTCCATTGATTAATTAATTGTGTTACAGTAGTTTTTCCATTAGTCCCAGTCACACCAATAATTTTTAAATTATTAGCTGGTTCTTTGTATATTCTTCCTGCTAAATTTGAAATGTTTTCAGATAATTTGAAAAAAGACAATATAGGAATTTTATTAATATAACTTATTTCTCCATGTTTGTTTTTTTCTTTAGTTTCTGAGATTATTGCTACTGCTTTTTTTTTAATTGCTTCAGAAATAAAATTATTTCCATCTTCTTTTGTACCTTGTATAGCTATAAAAACATCTTGAGAAGTTAATTTTCTACTGTCTAGACATAGGTTTAAAAATTTTTTTTCAGGAGTATTTTTAATCCATGGAAATAAAATATTTTTCAAGTTATTTTTTTTCATTAATTTTCTTTAGAATATTACGATTATTTATTTTTTAAATTATCTGGTTTTATTTTCATTTCTTTTAGTACTAATTTCATTATTTTACCAAATATTGGAGCAGAAACTGCACCTCCATAGTATTTTTTTCCCTTAGGATTATCAACTATAATTATTAAAGAAAATTTTGGATTGCTAACTGGTGCTATTCCTGCAGTATAAGCTATATATTTTTTGATGTAGTATCCGTGAATACCTACTTTTTTTGCAGTTCCTGTTTTAATTGCAACACGATATCCTTTAATTGCTGCCTGCGAACCACCTTCACCAGGTTGGGAAACAGTTTCCATCATATCGATAACATTTTTTACATATTTTTTAGGAAAAATTCTTTTTTCATACAATGGATGATTAATTCTAATAATAGAAAGTGGACGATAAATTCCATGGCTACCAATAATTGTATATAGACGAGCTAATTGAAGAGGCGTTATCATCAATCCGTATCCAAAAGAAAAAGTAGCTTTTTCTAAATCTGACAATTTTTTCTTTTTAGGAAGAAAACCTTTTTGTTCTCCAATTAATCCTAAATTAGTTGGTTGTCCTAATCCGAATTTAATATAGCTATTAATTAGTTCTTCAGTATTCATAGATAATGCAATTTTTGATACTCCAACATTACTAGATTTTTTTAATATCCCTGTTATATCTAGTTTCTCGTGGTATGAAACGTCTTGTATTTTATGTTTTTTTATAAAGTAAGGTTTGGTGTTAACTATTGAGTTTTTTTTAATTATCCCTCTTTTTAATGCTTCCATGATAACGATTGGTTTAACTGTTGATCCTGGTTCAAAAGCATCTGTAATGGCTCTGTTCCGAAGATTTTTCTTGATCATGTATTGTACATCATTTGGATTGTATGAAGGACTATTAGCCATAGCTAATATTTCTCCAGTTTTGATATTAACTAAAATCGCAATTCCAAAATCTGCTTTATTTTCATTAACTGCATTGTTTAATTTTTGATATACAATTGTTTGTAATTTTTTGTCGATACTCAGTATTAAATTATTAGAATTAGATTTATTTATTAAGGATTCATTTTCAATTATTTGTCCTTGATTATCTCTTCTTACTTTTCTTTTTCCTGGTTTTCCTGTTAGATATGAATTAAAACTTTTTTCTATACCTTCAATTCCTTCTCCATCTATATTGTTTATCCCAATTAATTGAGCTGCGATTTCTCCTGAAGGATAATATCGTTTTGATTCTTCTATTAAAAAAACTCCTGGTAATTTTAATGCTTTAATATAATCTCCAATTTCTGGATTAATTTGACGAGCTAAATAAATAAACTTAATATTTTTATCTGAGTTAATACGAAATATTATTTTTTTTAATGGAATTGATAATATCTCTGATAACGCTTTCCAACGTATATTGTTTGTAATATCGTTTATGTTGACAATAACTGTTGGATCTATAAATACTGCGTTTACTGGAACAGCTACAGCCAATGGATATCCTGATCGATCATTAATTATTCCTCTTCTACTTATTACTGATTGTATTCTTAGTGTTCTGCGATCTCCTTCATATGATAGTTTTTTAGAATTAATTATTTGAAGGAATACTATGCGTGATGTTAAAATCACTAAAAATAAAAAAACAATACTGCATAATGTTATAAAACGCCAGTTTATATAAATTATTTTTTTTTTTCTTTTTTCTTTAAATAAGTTTGTTTTTTTTTTCGTATACATTTTTAGATATCTATTATATTTTAGACATGTTTTTTATTTAATTAAAATATTAATTTCTAATTAATAGAAGTTGTGGAAATAGCATTTTTTTCGATAATTAAATTTCTCCATTCATCGTCTTTTTTTTTTGTTTTAAACTTAAATTTTCTTCTTCAGCAATTAGCAAACGAGTATTGTAAACTACAATAACAACAGAATTAGCGGATAAAATAATTGCTAATAGTAAAATTAGATGAATTTTTCCATATAAAAAAAAATCTTTTTTAATTATTTTTGGTAAATCATAACGTTTTATTTTCATATTCATTCTTTTAATTCAGCTATTCGAAGTACGGAGCTACGAGATCTAGAATTTTTTTTAATTTCTTTCAAGGTTGGGAAGATTCGATTGATAATTTTTAATTTACATGTTTTTAGTTTATTTAGTTGGTTTTCTGTAATAGGTAAACCGTATGGAACAGTAGCTTTTTTGCTATTTTTAATCATAAAATTTTTTACTATTCTATCTTCTAAAGAATGAAAAGTAATAATAGACAGACGACCTCCTGGCTTTAATATTTGTAATGTATTTTCTAATCCTTGTTTGATTTCTTCTAATTCTTGATTGATATAAATTCTGATTGCTTGAAAAGTTCTTCTAGCAGGATGTTTAAATTTATTTTTTATAGGTGTTGCTTTTTTTATAATTTCTACTAGTTCAAAGGTGCTTTTTATTTTCTTTGTTTTGCAATAGTTTTTTATCGCATAGGCAATTCTTTTTGAAAATCGCTCTTCTCCAAAGTTTTTTAAAACAAAATAAATTTCTTTCATATCACTTTTGAAAAGCCAGTCTGAAGCAGAAATACCGCAATTTGGATTCATTCTCATATCTAAAGGGCCGTTTTTTTTAAATGAAAAACCCCTTTTTTCATCTTCTATTTGAAGTGATGATGTTCCAAGATCAAATAAGATTCCATTAACTTTTCCAATAATATTTTTATATTTTGCATAACTTAAAATTTTTGAAAAGTTTTCATGAATAATATGAAAACGTTTGTCTTTAATTTGATTTCCTATAAACACAGAATTTGGGTCTCTATCAATAGAATAGAGTTTTCCTTCTTGTCCTAATTTTTTTAAAATTGCAATAGAATGGCCACCCATGCCAAATGTACCATCAATATAAATACCGTTTTTTTTTATTTTTAATGATTCTATTAGTTCTTTTTTCATTACAGAAATATGTTTGATTGTTTGATTCATAGTGGAATATACATGATATAAATGAAGAAGGTACATGGTCATTTTCATTTGAAAATAACCATGTTTAATATATTTTTTTTGATAAATTATTTTGAAATATTTTATGTGTATAAATAAAAATACTTTTTTAGATAGAAATTAATTTTTTACTTTATAACAAAATCAACCGCGAGAAATGCCGACTATTCCAGAACGAGTCATTTCAATAATTTCTGATATATTTCTAATTATTTTAAGAAAAGAATCTAGTTTTTTTGTAGTACCAGCAAGCTGTAACACATATGTTGTAGGTGTTATATCTACAATTTGTCCTCGAAATACTTCAGTAATATGTTTAATGTCATCTTTTTTACAGTTATTTGTTTGTACCTTTAACAACATTATTTCACGTTCTATATGAGAATTTTGTCCAATTTTTATTACTCTTAATACATCAATTAATTTATGTAGTTGTTTTTCAATTTGTTCAATAGATTTTTCATTTCCGATTGTTTGTATAGTCATTTTTGATAGAGAAGGATCTTCTGTCGGTGCAACTGTAATTGTTTCTATATTGTAACCTCTTTGTGAAAACAATCCTATCACTCGTGATAATGCACCTGATTCATTTTCTAAGAGAACAGATAAAATTCTTCGCATATTTTAGGAGACCTCTTTTTTCCTTAACCACATTTCATTCATACCGCCACCTTGAATTTGCATAGGATAAACATGCTCAGAATCATCTATTTGAATATCTAAAAAAACTAAATTACCTTCAGATAGTTTTTTTAATGCTAACATTAATTTTTCTTCTAATTCTTCGGTTTTTTTTACTCTTAAACCAATGTGTCCATATGATTCAACTAACTTTACAAAATCTGGAAGTGAATCCATATAGGAATGTGAATGCCTTCCAGAATAAATCATGTCTTGCCATTGTTTAACCATACCTAGAGAAGAATTATTAAGATTTAATATTAAAATTGCAAGATTATATTGTCTTGCTGTAGATAATTCTTGAATATTCATTTGAATACTACCATCTCCAGTAATACAAATTACTGTAGCTTTTGGTAATGCTAATTTAACGCCTAAAGCAGCAGGTAATCCAAATCCCATAGTACCTAATCCACCTGAATTAATCCAACGTCTAGGTTTATTAAATTGATAATATAATGCAGTAAACATCTGATGTTGTCCTACATCTGAAGTAATATAGGATGTGCCTTTTGTTAATTTAAAAAGAGTTTTAATAATTGTTTGTGGTTTTATTTTAGTACTTTTTTTATTATATTCTAAACTTTTAATTTTTTTCCATTCTTCTATAGAAGACCACCATTCTTTTAAAGAATGAATTTTTTTTTCTTTTTTTATTAATTCAATCATTTCTTTTAAAACTTGTTTAGCATCTCCAACAATAGGGATGTCTGCTGAAACAGTTTTAGAAATTGAAGTAGGATCAATATCAACATGTAAAATAGTGGCATTTGGACAATATTTTTTTAAATTGTTTGTTGTACGATCATCAAATCGTACACCAATTGCAAAAATTACATCAGAATAATGCATGGCCATATTAGCTTCGTAAGTACCATGCATACCTAACATAGAAATACTTTGAATATGAGTACCTGGAAATGCACCTAACCCCATTAAAGATGTTGTTACAGGACAATTAATTTTTTCTGCAAACGTACGCAATTCTTCACTGCTATTAGAACTAATAATTCCTCCACCTGCGTAAATAACAGGTTTTTTTGCTTTTAATAGTGTACGAAGTGCTTTTTTAATTTGTCCCTGATGACCTTTAGTTGTTGGATTATAAGAACGTATATGTATGTTTTCGGGCCATATAAAACTGTATTTATTTGTTTTTTTTAAAATATCTTTTGGCAAATCAATAACTACTGGTCCGGGACGTCCAGTAGATGCTAACCAAAAAGCTTTTTTAAAAATGATAGGTATATCTTCAGTTTTTTTCACTAAAAAGCTATGTTTGACTATTGGACGAGAAATACCAATCATATCACATTCTTGGAATGCATCGTATCCAATTAATGATGAAGCCACTTGACCAGAAATTACTACCATAGGAATAGAATCCATATAAGCTGTGGCAATACCAGTAATAGCATTGGTGGCACCCGGCCCTGAAGTCACTAACACAACACCTATTTTTCCAGTAGATCTTGCATATCCATCAGCCATATGAGTTGCTGCTTGTTCGTGTCTTACTAAAATGTGTTCAACTCCGCCAACAGTTTTAAGAGCATCATAAATATCTAGGACAGCACCACCAGGATAACCAAATATATGCTGTATTCCCTGATTAATTAATGATCTGATGACCATTTCGGCTCCTGATAATATTTCCAATTTTTCCTCCAGGATGCTAATTTATTAGGTTTTATTTCCTAGTTTTCTATTTGTAGTTTATCCTGATAGTTTATCTAGATAAAAAAAGAATAATTTAATATTATTAAAAAAATTTTAAATAAATATTTTTATTTTTAATACAATTACTTAATTTAAAATTTGTAGAAAACTTGATTTTTTTAGTTTAATTAATTGAATTATTTTATTATTACAAATATATTAAATATTATCAATCAATTGAAATAATTTATATAAATTTGTTTTATTAAAATACTCGAGTTAGTATTTAATACTAATTTATATTTTTACCACTAATTAAAAATTTTTTAAAACAGGGTGATATCCATGTTGAAAACGTATTATCTTTTTTAGTTATAAAACAGGCTGCTAAATTTTCTTTTAATGCCAACACCTTGGCTTTTTTAAAACCCAAAATAAGTAATGCACTATCCCAACCATCAGCTTCTAAAGCAGTTGATGAAATCACGCTTACTGATATTAAGTTATGTGTTACAGGAATTCCTGTTTTAGGATCAATCAGATGTGATATTTTTTTACCTTTTAAATAATAATAATTGCGATAAGTACCAGCTGTACTAATTGATTCATTTTTTAAACCAACTAATAAATGAATTGATTTTATTTTATCAGTAGGTTTTTGAATTGCAATAATTTTAGGACTTTCTTTTCTTTTTGTTTTAACTAAAACTGTACCTCCTACTGAAATGGTATAATTTTCTATTCCTTCTTTTTTAAGAATAGAAGAAAGGTGATCTGCTGCAAATCCTTCGCCTAATGTAGAAAGATTAATTTTAATACCATCTAAATTCTTTTTGATATAATTCCCAGTAGAATTACTAATTAGTTTTAAATGTTGAATTCCCGTAAGAGCAATATTTTTTTTTATTTTATTAATAGATGGATAGAGATACAGTTTTTTTTGTTCACCAAACCCCCATATATTAATTAAATTACCAATTGTAATATCTAGTTTTCCAGAAGTTTTTTTATTAATTTTTAACGCTGTTGAAATAATTTTAAAAAAACTTTCATTGATAACTAACAGTTTATTTTTTTTTATTTTGTTAAATTTAGATACTAAAGAATTTTCTTTCCAAGAAGATAGTAGTTCTTCATCTTCATTTAAGTTTTTTTGTATTAAATTTTTTATATATAATTTATTTGGTACATAAGGAACGTTCACTTGCCAATATGTACCCATAGTTCTTCCTTTTAATTTTGTAAATTTTTTTTCTTCATTTTTGTGTAAAATAGTAAAAAGCATTAAAAATAAAAAAAAAATACTGAACATAATATTTAAAATCATTGATGTCAAATTATCCGTTTAAATAAAAAAATTTATTATAAATTATTTTTATATTTTAATTTAATAAATTTATTTTTTTATTTTCTCCTAAGCATCGATGGAGTTAATTAAAGATGGAGTGTATACTAAAAATTTATTGTGATTTAATAGTAATATTTTTTAGTGGTTTTATTTATAAGATCAGATTGTAATTTACGAGAAATAAACGATGAAAAGAATAAATATAGTATTAAGCGGGATAATGCTTGTTTTAACGCTATTACTAAGTTTTGGAATGTCTTGGGGAAATAAAACTTTTACTTATTCTCAAAACATTCCTTCTGTACAACCAGCTCCTAGTTTAGCTCCGATGCTGGAAAAAGTTATGCCTTCAGTTATTAGTATTAATATTGAAGGAAGTACTGTAGTTCACACTTCTCGCTTACCTCATCAATTTCAACCATTTTTTGGTCATAATTCTCCATTTTGTCAGGGTAATTCACCATTTCGAAATTCTCCTTTTTGTCATTCTAATCCAAATTCTAACAGTATGCATGAAAAATTTCATGCATTGGGTTCTGGTGTAATTATTAATGCTGACAAAGCATATGCTGTAACAAATAATCATGTTGTAGAAAATGCAAATAAAATTCAAGTACAATTAAGTGACGGACGTCGTTATGAAGCGTGCATAATTGGTAAAGACGCTCGTTCCGATATTGCTTTAATACAATTAAAAAATGCAAAAAATTTAAGTGCAATAAAAATTGCTGATTCTGATACACTTCGGGTAGGTGACTATACTGTAGCAATTGGTAATCCATACGGTCTTGGTGAAACTGTGACTTCTGGTATTGTTTCCGCTTTAGGACGAAGTGGATTAAATATTGAGCATTACGAAAATTTTATTCAAACTGATGCAGCTATTAACAGAGGCAATTCTGGTGGAGCATTAGTTAATTTAAACGGTGAATTAATAGGTATTAATACTGCAATATTGGCACCAGATGGAGGTAATATTGGAATTGGATTTGCTATTCCTGGAAACATGGTTAAAAACCTTACAGAACAAATGGTAAAATTTGGACAAGTAAAACGTGGAGAACTTGGTATAATAGGTATGGAATTAAATTCAGATTTAGCTAATGTGATGAAAATAAATGCTCAAAAAGGCGCATTTGTAAGTCAAGTTTTACCCGATTCTTCTGCTTTTCATGCAGGTATTAAAGCTGGCGATATTATTGTTTCCTTAAATAAAAAATCAATTTCGAGTTTTGCAGCATTACGTGCTGAAGTGGGATCTTTACCAGTATCTACTAAAATGGAATTAGGAATATTTCGAAATGGAATAACTAAAAATGTCATTGTTGAATTAAAAGCATCTTTAAAAACGAGTATTAGTTTAGGGGATATTTATACGGGAGTCGAAGGTGCTGATTTAAGTGATTATTCCTTAAATGGACAAAAAGGTGTAAAGATAGAAAATGTAAAACTGAATACTCAAGCGTCAAAAATTGGTTTTAAGAAAGATGATATCATTGTAGAAGTAAATCAAAAATTAATAAATAATTTAAATGATTTAAAAAATATTTTAGATTTAAAGCCAAATATATTAGTTTTTAGTGTGAAAAGAGGAAGTAATAGTATTTACTTAGTAAGTGAATAACTATTTTATCGTTCCGCCCGATACATAACCGGGCGGTTTTCATTTTTTTATTTTGTACCGCGTAAAAGTTGATTAATTTCTACTTTATTAAGTGTTTTAGAATCTACTTTTTTAACAATAATTGCAGCATATAAATTATATTTCCCATTCTGTGATGGTAAGCTTCCAGAAACTACTACAGAGTTAGCCGGTACTCTTCCATATAAAATTTCTCCTGTTTCTCTATTATAAACTTTAGTACTTTGTCCTATAAATACTCCCATAGAGATCACTGAACCTTCTTCTACAATTACCCCTTCTACTATTTCGGAACGTGCTCCAATAAAACAATTATCTTCAATAATCGTAGGATTATTTTGAAGAGGTTCTAAAACACCCCCTATACCTACACCACCAGATAAATGCACATTTTTTCCAATTTGAGCACAAGAACCTACAGTGGCCCAAGTATCTATCATAGTTCCTTGATCTATATATGCACCAATATTTATATATGATGGCATTATAATAGTATTAGCGTTAATAAATGATCCATACCGAATTGTAGCTGGTGGAACTACTCGAATTTTTTCTTCTTTAAATTTTTTTTCATTATAATTTTCGTATTTAAGAGGAATTTTATCGTAGTAGTTACTAATACTACCTTGGAATATATTATTTGTATTTAAATACATATACAATAAAATTGCTTTTTTTAACCATTGATGTGTAATCCACACATTTTCTTTTTTTTCTGAAATTCTAATTTTTCCACTATTTAATAATTTAATAATATGATGAATTGTTTGATGCGTTTCAACATCAATGTTTTTAATATTAATTTCATTTTTTTTTACATAAGCATTTTCAATAATTTCTTTGTATTTTCTCATTTTTTAAATTAACCTGATTAAATATGTTATTAAATTTTTCCTAGATATAACTATTTATTAATAAACTTGGATGGTATTATTTCATTTTTCTGCCATGTTAAAACATCACATCCGTTTTCTATTATTAGTACAGTATGTTCATATTGTGCAGATAGAGAATGATCTTTTGTTTTAACAGTCCAACCATCTTTCATACATTTTACTTCATGACTTCCTGCATTAATCATAGGTTCAATAGTAAAAATCATTCCCTTTTCTAGAATAATATTACTTTTGTTTTTATAATGCAGTACATATGGTTCTTCATGAAATGAACGTCCAATACCATGACCACAATATTCTTTTACAACTGAAAAATTATTATTTTCGACGTAATTCTGAATGACTTCACCAATTTTGTATAGCGGTATCCCTGGTTTTAATATATTTAAAGATTTATATAGACTTTCTTGAGCAATTTTACACAAACGTCTAGATAAAGTGCTTGTTTTTCCTACAAGAAACATTTTTGAAGTATCTGCATGATAATTGTTTTTTATAATTGTAATATCGATATTAACTATGTCTCCTGATTTTAAAATTTGATTTTTATTTGGAATTCCATGGCATACTACGTCATTAATAGAAACACAAATAGATTTTGGAAAACCATGATAGCCTAAACATGCTGAAACAGCTTTTTTTTTAATAATAAAATCGTGGCAAATATTATTAATTTCGTCTGTACTTATATCAGGTTTAATATATTTTTCGATCATTTCTAATACTTCTGCAGCTATTTTCCCAGATATTTTCATTCTTTCAATTTCTGATTCTGTTTTTATTATGCAATTCATAATATTTAGCCGCTTTTTAGATTTAATAAAATTTAGAATATTTAAATTATACGTTTAAAATCCTACTTGAAAATAATTTTTTGTTTTATTATTTAATTAATATATTGAAATAAAAAGTAAAAGACGTTAATAATTATTATTATTCTTAATATTGAATATGATATATTTATATTAAATTCATTTTTATAAATGAAATATGATTTTTTTATTTATAAAGTTTTTATTTGGCATGAATTATTTAAAAATGTATTGTTCTGATATTTTTATTAAACTTTTTTATTTTAAGGAATAGTTATGGAAATAGTATCAATGCGAGATATGTTAAAAGCAGGAGTTCATTTTGGTCATCAAACACGTTATTGGAACCCAAAAATGAAACCTTTTATTTTTGGTTCTCGAAATAAAGTACACATTATTAATTTGGAAAAAACTCTTCCAATGTTTAATTTTGCTTTATCTGAATTAAAGAAGATTTCTTTTAAAAAAGGGAAAATATTGTTTGTAGGCACTAAAAGAGCTGCTAGTAAAAAAGTAAAAGAAACAGCTTTAAATTGTAATCAATTTTATGTTAATCATCGTTGGTTAGGAGGAATGCTAACTAACTGGAAAACTGTTCGCCAATCTATAAAACGTTTAAAAGATTTAGAAATAGAATCACAAGACGGTACTTTTTTAAAACTTACGAAGAAAGAAGCTTTGATAAGAACACGAGAATTATCTAAGTTAGAAAATAGTTTAGGTGGTATTAAAAATATGGGAGGTTTACCTGATTGTTTATTTGTAATTGATGCTGCTCATGAAAACATTGCAATTAAAGAAGCAAACAATTTAGGAATTCCCGTGTTTGCTATAGTTGATACTAATTCTAATCCTGATGGTGTGGATTATGTAATTCCTGGGAACGATGATGCCATCAGATCAGTGACATTATATTTACAAGCTGTATCAATTAGTATTTCCAAAAACCAAAATTGTAACTCATTTAGTGAAATGTTGTTAGATGCAGATAAAAACATAAGTATAGAATAACAATTACGTGTTTTTATTTTAAAGTAGAAGAGGAAATAATTATGAGTAATATTACTGCTTTCTTAATTAAAGAGTTAAGATTACGTACAGGGGCAGGGTTTATGGAATGTAAACGTGCATTAATAGAAGAGAAGGGAGATATTGAACTATCAATTGATAATTTAAGAAAATCAGGACAAGTAAGAGCTGAGAAAAAAATGCATAATATTACAAATCAAGGGGTGATATTTGCAAAAATTCAAAATAAAATTGGTGCTATGCTTGAACTAAATTGCCAAACTGATTTTGTTGCAAAAGATAATTTATTTTCCTTATTAGGAAACGAAATAATTTTAACAGCATTATCACAAAAAATAAGAAATATTGATGATATAAAAAATATTTTTGAAATGAAAAAAACAGAATTAATTTCAAAAGTAGGTGAAAATATTAAAATTAATCGATTTAGTTTTATTGAAGGTGACAACATATTTTCTTATATACATGGTGGTCGAATTGGTGTATTAGTTAGCGCTAGTAATCTAAATAAAGAAATGTTAAAAAATATTGCCATGCATATTGCTGCAAGTAAACCTGAATATTTATCTCCGAATGAAATATCTGATTCTGTTTTTCAACGTGAATATAAAATTCAATTCGAATTAGCGAAAAAACAAAATAAATCTTCTGAAATATTAAAGAAAATAGTTCAAGGTCGAATGAATAAATTTATTAATAATATTGCATTAACTGGTCAAGATTTTATTATGGATACTACAAAAACAGTGGGTTCATTACTAAATGAATATAATGCTCGTATTATATCTTTTATTAGATTTGAAATCGGAGAGAAAAAAATTTAATTGATTTAAAAAAATTATTTTAAAAAATAAAATATATACTAGTTAATTTAAAAAAAATAAAAAATATTTTTAATAAAAAATCTATTTAGGTTAAAAAAATATGTCTACCAATACAAAATTTATATACCGTCGTGTTTTGCTTAAAATAAGCGGTGAAGTCTTGCAAGGAGTGAATAAATTTGGTATTGATATAAATTCTTTAAAAAGAATAGTAAAAGAAATTAAATTAGTATTAAAATTAGGTATTCAAGTGGGTTTGGTAATTGGTAGTGGAAATTTATTTCGTGGTTCAACTTTGTCTCAATTGGGGGTAAATAGAATAGCAGCAGATCATATAGGTATTTTATCAACGATTATTAATAGTTTGGCTATGAGAGATATTATGAATTCTCATTCAATTCCTACTTACGTTATGTCTTCTATACCAGTGAATGGAATATGTGAAATATATCATTATGAAAGAGCAATAGATTTACTGTCTAATAATATTGTTGTTATCTTTGCTGCTGGTACAGGTAATCCTTTGTTTACAACTGATTCTGCTGCGTGTTTACGCGGGATTGAAACAAAATCAGATATAATCTTAAAGGGTACAAAAGTTGATGGAGTTTATTCTAAAGATCCAAAAAAACATTCTCAAGCTATTTTTTATAAAAACTTAACATATAAAGATGTTATTCAAAAAGAACTAAAAGTGATGGATTTATCGGCTTTTTCTTTAGCTAGAGACCATAATTTACCAATTCGAGTATTTAACATTAATAAACCTAGATCTTTGTACCGTATTATTAAAGGTTACGATGAAGGTACTCTTATTAAGTAAATTCTTAACAAAAAGAACATTATCCATTTAAAGAATAGATTGTATAGGTACTCATGTGATTAATGATATTCATGTTAAAAGTAATGAAAAAATGAAGGTATGTATTAATAATTTTCAAATTCAAGTTAATAATATTCGAACTGGACGAGCATCTCCAGAATTATTAAACAATATTTATGTTGAATATTTTGGTTCTAAAGTTCCCTTACGTCAAATATCTAATGTAATAGTTGAAGATTATCATACTCTTAAAATTAATATTTTTGATGATTCTAGTACTTCTTTAATTAAAAAAGCAATTTTAAATTCCAATCTTGACTTGAATCCAGTTTTATATGGTAAAGATATTATTATACCAATACCCGGATTGACAGAAGAAAGAAGAAAACATTTAATTAAAATAATACGTAATAATGCAGAAAATGCTCGAATTTATATAAGAAATATTCGTAGAGATGCAAATGATAAGATAAAGAATTATCTAAAAAGTAAAATTATTAGCGAAGATAATGAGCATACTGCACAAAATAAAATTCAGATAATGACAGATGACTATATTAAAAAAATCGATGCAATCTTATTGGAAAAAGAAAAAGAACTTATGAAATTTTAAATTTTATAAAATATTTTTTAAAAATCATTTTCTATAATTTTATTATATATGTTTGTACAGTAATTTTTAATAATTGAATATTATTAATATTAAAAATTTTTATGAAAAAAATAACTGTTCTAGGATCTACTGGTTCTATTGGTATTAGTACTCTATCTATTGTTAAAAAAAATCCTTCTTTGTTTAAGGTAATTGTTTTAGTAGCTAATAAAAACTTTTCTATTATGTTACAACAATGTGAGTTTTTTTCTCCTGATTGGGTTGTAATGAAAAATAAAAAATCAGCTGATATTTTAAGAAAAAGACTAAAAGATAAAAAAATAAAAACAGAAGTTTTATCTGGTAATAAAGCTATTTGTGAAATAGCTTCTTTAAAAGAAGTTGATTTAGTTATATCTGCCATCGTAGGAATGGCAGGTTTATTACCTACTTTGTCTGCAATAAATGCTGGAAAAACAATTTTATTAGCTAATAAAGAATCTTTAATTACATGCGGTATTATTTTTATGAAAGCTTTGGCTTCTAACAAAGCTAAAATTTTTCCTATTGATAGCGAACATAATGCTATCTTTCAAGTTTTGCCTAAGTTTGTGCAGGAAAATTTAGGTACAGTTAATTTAAAAAAAAATGGTATTAAATCTATTATTTTAACGGCTTCTGGAGGTCCTTTTTTTAATTTTAAAAAAAAAGATTTATCTTTTATTACGCCATTAGAAGCATGTTCTCATCCAAATTGGTCAATGGGAAGAAAAATATCAATAGATTCAGCAACGATGATAAATAAAGGTTTTGAATATGCTGAGGCAAGATGGCTTTTTAATGCTTCATCTTCAGAAATTGATATTGTAATTCATCCTCAGTCAATTATTCATTCTATGGTTGAGTATATTGATGGATCAGTATTGGCACAACTTGCAGTTCCTGATATGAAAGTTGCAATTTCATATGCTATGTCTTGGCCTAATCGTATATCTTCTGGAGCTAATTTTTTAAATTTCAATAAATTAAGTAATTTAACTTTTTTTAAACCAGATTTTATTCAATTTCCATGTTTAAAATTAGCCATTGATGCTTTCTCTCAAGGTCAATCAGCAATGATAGTTTTGAATGCTGTTAATGAAGTTACCGTTTCAGCTTTTTTAAATTCAAAAATCAGTTTTAATAAAATTTCTGAGATTAACACTGATATTTTAATGTCTTCTTCTTTTTCAGAACCTGTTTCTATTGAAGAAGTTTTAGAAATTGATAAAAAAACAAGAATAAAATCTCAAAAAAAAATATCGTCTTTAATAAATTAATATTATTTCATATACAATTTAAAAAAATGTTTTCTTAAGAGAAATCTAAACCAATTATGTTATATAAATCTTCGTTAAAAAATAGGCAAAAAATTAAAGAAGAAAATCTTCGTCATGTAGCGATTATTATGGATGGAAATGGACGATGGGCTGAAAAAAGAGGTAAAATACGCACTCTAGGTCATAAAGAAGGTTTTAAAACAGCAAGAAAAATAGTAAAGTTTGCTGTTGAAAATAATATAGAAATATTAACACTATATGTTTTTAGTAAAGAAAATTGGAAACGTCCGAAATTAGAAATTATAGCTTTAATGAAATTGTTTTTTTTTGCATTAAAAAGTGAAATAAAAAATTTAAATAAGTATAATATTCGTTTAAAAATAATTGGAGATATAAGTTCTTTTAATGAAAGATTACAAAACTATATTTATAAAGTAGAAAAAAAAACTTTGAACAATACTGGTTTAATTTTAAATATTGCCGCGAATTATAGTGGTAGATGGGATATCACACAAGGTGTGAAGAAAGTGATTAAAGCTGTTCAAAAAGGGTTTTTAAACATCGAGCAAATTCAAGAACAAAATTTTTCTCAATATTTGTCTACAAGTGAATTATTACCAGTAGATTTAGTTGTTAGAACAGGAGGAGAAAAAAGAATCAGTAATTTTTTTTTATGGCAGATAGCGTACTCTGAATTATACTTTACTGATATTTTATGGCCTGATTTTAATCAGCGCGATTTTCAGCATGCAATTAATTATTTTTTTACTCGCGAACGTCGTTTTGGGGGAATTTAAAAATAATTAAAAATATTTTTAATATAAAAAAATACTTTTTTATTAAAAAATAAATTTTTCATTAAAACTAGCTTTTATTCAAATCTTCTTTTTTTATTTCGTAGTATCTTTTATTTAAGTAAAATTAATTTTTATAAAAAATAAGAGATATATTGTAGGAAAAATTGTAATAATAATGTTAATTAAAAGTTTTTTCATAATTTTTTTAATGTTTTTTAGTACTAATGTTTTTTCAAAAAATGCATGGACTATAGAAAAAATTCAATTTAAAGGATTAAAAAATTTTTCCAAAGATGAGGTGTTAAAAAATATTTTTTTTAATGTTGGAAGTAACGTATCTGAAAATGATATTAAAAATAGTATAAAATCTTTATTTCAAACTGGAAAGTTTAAAACTATTAAAATAGTTTATTCAGGTAAAACTATTATTTTTAAAATAAAAGAACAACCTATTATTTCAAATATTACTTTTTTAGGAAATAAAGTAATTAAGGACTCTGTTCTTAAGAAATATCTTACTGAATTAGGTGTTAAAGAAGGTAATTTCTTTAATCCTTTTTTAAATTCTATTTTTGTAAAAAATTTAAAAGAATTTTATAGTAACGTTGGAAGATATAACTCTAATATCAAGATATTAAAAAAAATTTCTTCAAATAATAAAGTAAATTTAAAAATACTTATTTATGAAAGTAATTTATTAGAAATAAATCATATTAAAATTATTGGAAATAATTATTTTTCTCAAGAAAAAATACTTTCATTGTTTAAATTAAACGATGATAAGTCTTGGTGGAATTTTTTAAAAAAACGTTTTTACTATTCTGAACAATTAGAAGAAGATTTAAAAAATTTAACTAATTTTTATTTAAATAAAGGATATTACTACTTTAATATAAATAAAAAAATAGTACATTTTTTAAAAAATCAAAATAAAGTAAATATTACAGTTTATATTTCTGAAGGTAAAAAATATAAAGTTTCTAATTTTTTTATTAATGGTAATTTATTACATTATTATCAATTCATTAAAAATCTTATTAAGATTAATAAGAACGAATTGTATAATAAAGAAAAAATTACTTTGATAGTCAAAAAAATACAAAGATTTTTATTTGAAAAAGGATATATTCATCCTAAAATTATTGTTTATCCACAAATTGATTTTAAAGAAAAAAAAATTATTTTAAATTTTAATATAGATATTCAAAAACGTTATTTTGTAAATAGAATAAACTTTAGAGGAAACGAATTAACTCAAGATATAGTTTTAAGACGTGAAATGAAACAAATAGAAGGTGAATGGTTTAATTTAAAATTAATAGAATTAGGTAAGAGATCATTGGAAAAAATAAAATTTTTGCGTGATATTACTATACAAAAAAAGATTTTATCTAATAAAGACAATGGAGTTGATATTACCTATACACTAAAAGAACAACCTACTGGTACTTTGAACTTTGGTTTGGGATATGGAAGAGACAGTGGATTAAGTTTTAATACATCTATTTCTCAGGATAATTTATTTGGTTCTGGAAATTCACTAAAAGCTAGTATTATTAAAAACGATAATCAAAAATATGCTGATATATCAATTATATATCCATATTTTACTAACGATGGTACAAATTTGAATACTAGACTTTTTTATAATGATTTTAAATATAATATAAACAATTTTTCTAATATTATAAAAAGCACTTCTGGATTCGAAAGTGATTTGAGTTTTTTAATTAATACATTTAATAGAATTAATATTGGTTTTGGATATACCCATAATGGTTTAATAAATAAAGAAGAAAAAGTTGTTTTCAAAGTTGAAAATACATCTAATGATAAGTCTTTAAAAGATAGTTTAGTAGACGATTTTACTTTAAATTATTCCTTAATGCATGATACTTTAAAACATTTTTATTTTCCTATTTCAGGAAATCAAACCTATATTAGTGGAAAAAATACAATTCCAGGTTCAGATAATAATTTTTATAAATTTCTATTTGACAGTGAACAATACATTCCGTTGGATAAAGAAAAAAAATTTATATTTTTAACTCATGTTCGTGCTGGTATTGGTAATAGTTTAAATAAAGAAAAATTGCCTTTTTATGAAAATTTTCATGCCATTAATTCAAATAATATTCGTGGATTTCGAGCAAATACTATTGGTCCTAAAAAAATTTATGCTAATTCTAATTTAGAAAAATGTTTGGGACATAATAAAGAAAATGTTTTTTGTGAATCTATAGATTCTATTGGTGGAAATGTTATGCTAATTTCTAATTTAGAATTAATTACACCAATTCCATTAATTAAAAACAAATATAGTAAATTTCTTAGATCTTCGTTCTTTTTAGACGCTGGAAATATTTGGGATACCATGTGGAAAAAAAAACAAAATATTAATTTTTCACAATTTCCAGATTATAGTAGTTTGAATAATATTTATGCATCAATCGGTATATCTTTACAATGGTTTTCTCCTATTGGTCCATTAGTTTTTTCTTATGCATACCCTATTCATAAAAATGAAAGTACTCAATTAGAAGCATTTCAATTTAATTTTGGAAAAAATTGGTGATCGAAATAAAATTTAATTTTTAATATTAAAAAATTTAATTTTTAATGTTAATTTTATAAAAAATAAAAATATTATTTTTTTTCAATAGGAAAAAATTTTGAATGATAATAAATATATTTTGAATATTAAAGAAATTTTAAAAATTTTACCGCATCGCTATCCTTTTCTACTTATTGATCGGATTTTAGATTTAAAAATATTTCAATATTTAACAGCACTTAAAAACTGCACTATAAATGAACCTTTTTTTCAAGGTCATTTTACAAAAGAACCTATTTTCCCTGGTGTTTTAATTATTGAAGCTATGACTCAAGCGGCTGCGATTTTGATTTTTAAAAGTATAGGTACATTAAATATTAATAAGTTATATTATTTTGTAGGCATTGAAAACACTAGATTTAAAAAAATCGTAGTTCCTGGTGATCAAATGTTTATTAAAGTAATTTTCTTAGAATCTAAAAAAAATTTTATAAAATTTAGAATCTTTGCCATAGTAAACAAAAAAAATGTTTGTAAAGCTACAATAATTTTTTGTAAAAAAAATATATTTAATTAAATACATTTTTTATATAAATGTTAGGAAAATAAATGAATTCAGAAAAATTTGTGCATCTTCATGTACATAGCGATTATTCAATTATTGATGGATTATCAAAACCAGAAAATTTAGTAAAAAAAACAGTTTATTTAGGAATGAAGTCTATTGCTATAACAGATTTTAATAATTTATATGGTGTAATAAAATTTTATAGTGCAGCGCATAAATGGGGTGTAAAACCTATTATTGGTGTTACAGTTAAATTTTTTTCCGAGTTAATAAAAAATGAATTAACAGAACTAACTATATTAGCTGCGACTCAAGAAGGATACAAAAATTTAATTTTATTAATTTCTCGTGCTTATAAAAAAGGATATTTTTGTGAAAAGCATGTAACAATAGAGAAAAAGTGGTTATCAGAATTAAACGATGGATTAATATTACTTTCAGGGGGTTGTCAAGGTGAAATTGGAAAGGTTTTATTACGTGGTCAACCTTCATTAATATCTAATTGTTTATATTTTTATGAAAAATATTTTTCTGGATTTTACTATTTAGAATTAATTCGTACTGATAGAGAAAATGAAGAAAAATATTTACATTTAGCAGTAAATTTATCTTATTCCAAAAATATTCCAGTTGTTGCAACTAATGATGTATGTTTTTTAAATAAAGAAGATTTTAAAATTCACAAAATCAGAATTGCAATTAATGAAGGTGTAAGATTAAAAGAATCTAAGATTCAAAATAATTATAGTGAACATCAGTTTTTAAAAACTGAAAAAGAAATGTATTCTCTTTTTTCTGATATTCCAGAAGCAATTATCAATAGTGTAGAAATTTCAAAACGTTGTAATGTTTTTATAAAATCTGGTAAATATTTTTTACCTCAATTTTTTACAGGAAAAACAAGTATTGAGAATTATTTAATTATACAGTCTGAAATGGGATTAAAAAAACGTTTAAAATCAAATTTTAAAAAAATAGATAAAAAAATCTACTTTAAATATAAAAATCGTTTAGATATTGAACTAAGTATCATTAATAAAATGGGATTTCCTGGTTATTTTCTAATTGTTATGGAATTTATACAATGGGCAAAAGATAATAATATACCAGTAGGCCCTGGAAGAGGATCAGGAGCTGGTTCCTTAGTAGCATATGTATTAAATATAACAGAGGTAGATCCACTTTTTTTTGATTTGTTATTTGAACGATTTTTAAATCCAGAACGCATTTCATTACCCGATTTTGATATTGATTTTTGTATGGAAAAACGTGATCGAGTTATTGAACATGTTGCAAATATGTATGGTAGAGAATCAGTAGCTCAAATTATTACATTTGGTACAATGACAGCAAAAGCTGTTATTAGAGATGTTGGAAGGGTTTTAGGATATCCTTATGGATTTATTAATAATTTATCTAAATTAGTTCCTTTAGATCCAGGAATTACATTAAAAGATGCTTTTGCTAAAGATTCAGAATTATATAATCTTTATAAAAATGATGAAGATGTTAAAAACTTAGTTGATATATCAAAAAAATTAGAAGGAGTAAAACGTAATGTTGGGAAACATGCGGGAGGTGTAGTGATTTCTCCTACTAAAATTACTGATTTTTGTCCTTTATACTGTGATGAAAAAGGTAATAATCCTGTAACACAATTTGATAAAAATGATATAGAGTATGTCGGATTATTAAAATTTGATTTTCTTGGTTTACGCACATTGACAATTATTAATTGTGCAGCAAATATGATTAATACAAATTTATTATTAAACAATAAAAAAACAATTAATATTAATTCTATTCCTCTGAATGACAGTAAATGTTTTAGTTTATTAAAAAAATGTGAAACTACAGCTATTTTTCAATTAGAATCATATGGAATGAAAGATTTAATAAAAAGACTACAACCAGATTGTTTTGAAGATATAGTTGCATTAATTGCACTTTTTAGACCTGGTCCTTTACAATCTGGAATGGTAGATAATTTTATTAATCGTAAGCACGGGAATGAAGACATTGCATATCCTGACCACAAATGGCAACATCGATTATTAAAACCAGTATTAGAATCAACATATGGAATTATTTTATATCAAGAACAAGTGATGCAAATTGCTCAAATTTTAGCAGGTTATACTTTAGGAAAAGCTGATATTTTAAGACGAGCTATGAGTAAAAAAAATTTAAAAGATATGGCCGAACAACGCGTTGTTTTTATAGACGGCGCTCAAAAAAAAGGAATCAATAGAAAGCTATCTATAAAAATTTTTGACTTACTAGAAAAATTTGCTGGATATGGATTTAATAAATCTCATTCTGTAGCTTATGCATTAGTATCTTATCAAACTTTATGGTTAAAAGCACATTATCCTTCTGAATTTATGGCTTCTACTATGACTTCTGATATAGATTATACGGATAAAATTGTAATTTTAGTTAATGAATCTATTCAAATGGGAATAAAAATAATACCTCCAAATATTAATTTAAGTAAATATGAATTTTATGTCAATAATAAAAAAAATATAGTTTATGGTCTTGGAGCTATTAAAGGTATAGGTATAAGCTCAATGTTTCATCTTGTTAAAGAAAGAGAAAAAAATGGATTTTTTTCTGATTTGTTTGATCTGTGTGTGCGTACTGATCCTAATAAAATAACTCGGAGAGTATTAGAAAAACTAATTATGTCTGGCAGCTGTGATTGTCTTAATAAAAATAGAAGCTATTTACTTTCTTTAATGGAAGATGCGATCAAAGCATCAAAAGAACACTTTAAAATAAAAAAATTTCAACAAGAAAGTTTATTCGGTTCATTTGAAAAAGAATTAAATATTATAAAAAATAATAATTTATTAAATTTTCTTTCCTATGAAGAAAATAAGCTAGAAAATGAACATAAAGTTTTAGGTTTTTATCTCACAGGTCATCCTATTGATAGCTATTCAGAAGAATTAAAATATTATGTTAATAATTTAACATTTTCAAAATTAAAATCTTTTAATAATACTAAAAAAAAAATAATGGTTGCAGGAATAGTTGTGTCTATTAAAATAAAAACAACAAAAACTAAAGATCGTATAGCCATTTTAGTATTAGATGATAATACTGGTCTTTTAGAAGTTGTAGTTTTTAAAAGTTTATTAAATTCATCTGAACATTTAATTAAATTAAATAAAATTTTAATTGTTTCAGGTATTTTAAATGCTAATTTTATTAATAAAAACTTAAAAATGACAGCATATAATATTATGGATTTAAATTTAGCAAGAGAAAAATATCTTAATCAATTGAAGATCATATTAAAAGAAGAACAAAAAGATAAATATTTTTTAAAAAAAATTGATCAATTTTTTAAAAAACAAGCTATAGGTAAAATTCCTGTTTATATTCTTTTTGAAAAAAAAGATCTTAATTCTGAATTTAAATTGATAAAAAAATGGTTCATTAAAATTAGTAATGAATTTTTAATTGAATTAGATATCTTAATCAATGAAAATAAAATATCTGTAAAGTATTTTTAAAAGTATTTTTTAAAAAAAATAATTTTTAAAAATATAAGAAAAGATTATTAAATTTTTTATATTAAATTAAATTTTTTCTTAAAAAAACAAATAATTTCGTTTAATTTAATTAAAATACTTTTTTTATTTTTTCTTTCTCTGTATTCAACTTTATTTTCATTAATGTGACGTGGACTAATTATAATTTGATGTGGAATACCAATTAAATCCATTTCATTGAACATAATTCCTGGTCTTTCATTACGATCATCTAAAATTACATCTATTTTTTCTTTTTTTAAATTTTTATATAAGTTTTCTGTAATTTCTTTAATTTTAATACATTTTTTTATATTCAAAGGTAAGATAACAATCTGAAAAGGAGCGATGGAATCAGGCCAAATAATTCCATTATTATCATGATTTTGTTCAATTATAGCAGCAATTATACGTGTTATTCCAATACCATAGCATCCCATATGTATATGTTTCTGATCATTTTTTTTTCCTTGAACTAGTACATTCATTTTTTTGGAGTATTCTTGTCCTAATTGAAAAATATGTCCAATTTCAATGCTTTTTTTAATTTCTAAATTTCCTGATCCATCTGAACTCAAATCTTTTTTTGTTATATTTCTAATATCTTTAACAATTGGCATAGATAGATCTACATTCCAATTTACATTGATAAATAATTTCTCATTGATATTTGATCCAATAGTAAAATTTTTCATATAATAGACAGAGACATCAGCAAAAATAGGAATTTTTAACCCTAAAGGACCTAAAAATTTTGATTTTACTCCCATCAATGCGATAGTTTCTTGTTCATTAACAAATGACAATGGTTTTTCAATGATGTCAATTTCTTCTATTTTAAATAAGTTTAGTTCGTGTTCTTCACGGATTAAAAGAGCTGCTAATGAAGAACTATTATTAACTTTAGTACGAACTAAAATAGTTTTTATAAAATTTTTAAGAGGTTTTTCCAATTCGTTAAAATTTTTTATAGATTTTTTGCTTTTTGTTTTATTTTGAATAATTTCATTTTTTTCTTTAAAAAAATTAATAGTTTCCATCGATTTTGCTGTATTGATATTTGAAGCATATGATGTATTTTTTGAAAAAACAATTTTATCTTCACCATTTTCAGATAAAGCTTGAAATTCATGGGAAATATTGCCTCCCATAGATCCTGAATCTGCATTTACCGCACGAAATTGAATTTTTATTTTATTAAATATATTTATATAACTTTGATAAAAATTGTTATAAGTTTTTTCTAAACAATGTTTATTAATATGAAAAGAATAAGCGTCTTTCATAATAAATTCACGCGATCTAATAACACCAAATCTAGGCCTTATTTCATCTCGAAATTTTGTTTGTATTTGATATATAGTTAATGGAAGTGCTTTATATGAATGTATTTCATTTCGAATAAAATTGCTGACAACTTCTTCGTTAGTTGGTCCTAATATAAATTTTTGATTGCGTCGATCACAAAATTGTAATAATTCTTCTCCATATATACTTAATCGTCCACTGTTTTTCCATATTATTTCAGGTTGTATAATTGGCATTAATATTTCTAAGGCATTTATTTTTTTCATTTCTTTTCTGATGATATCTTTGATTTTCTGTAATACCTTAATACCTGTTGGAAGCCAAATATATATACCTGAAGATAGTTTTCTAATCATTCCACTTTTAAGCATAAGTTGATGACTAATAATTTTTGTATTATGTGGTGTTTCTTTTAAAGTTGAAAATAAATATTGACTTGCACGCATATAAAAAAGTCTCGATAAGAATAAAAATTATTTTTTAAAATAAAACATTTATTTCAAAAATATTTAAAATGTTTATTTTAAATTATTATTAATAACCTTATTATATAAGAAAATTATTTAAAATGTTTTTTAAAAAATAGTTTTATTTAATTAAAATTTATTTGTTGACTAAAAACTTTAATGGTTAAAAGCATTTAAAATGAATCATGATATAAACGAAGAAAAAACAGAACAACCAACAGAACATCATATTGAAAAATTTAAAAAAAAGGGACAAACAAGATATTCTCGTGAATTAAATTCTTTATTAATCTTAATAGTTGGTTTGTCAAATTTATGGTGGTTCAGGCATTCAATTATTTTTGAATTAAAAAATACTATATTTAATAGTTTTTATTTTAATGAAAATATTCTTACAAATAAACAAAATATTTCATTAAATTTTTTTATTTTTATAAAAAAAATATTGATTGTTTTTTTTCCATTTTTTTCATTTTTAATATTTATAATTATTGTTCCTCCTATCTTATTTAGCGGTATAAAATTCAATTTTAAATCATTGAAATTAAATTTTAGAAGATTAAACCCATTAGATGGTTTAAAAAAAATTTTTTCTTTTCAAATATTTTTTGAATCATTTAAAATAATATTAAAGTTATTTATCATAAGTGGTATATCTATTTGGTATTTATGGATGTATTTTTTTAAAATATTATTTTTAAACACTAAAGGTATTTCATCTTCATTATCCTATGGATCTAATTTAATTGCTTATTGTTGTGTTTTAGTAATGTTGGGGTTAATACCAATTGTTGTTTTAGATATTTTTTGGCAACAGTGGAAGTATTACAAAAAATTAAAAATGACTCATCACGAGATAAAAGATGAGTTTAAAGAAAGAGAAGGAAGCCCACAAATAAAAACACGTATTCGACAACAAATGAAAATAAATTTACGAAGAAGAATGATTTTAGATGTACCTAAAGCAGATGTTATTATAACTAATCCTATTTATTATGCAATTGCACTTAAGTATGATATTAATAAAATGAATGCTCCTAAGGTAATAGCTAAAGGCATTGGTGAAACGGCTGAAAAAATAAAAGAAATTGCGATTAAAAATAAAATTTCTATTATTTCTGCTCCATCTTTAGCTCGTTCATTATATCGTTATTCAGAAATAGGTCAATATATTCCAGGTCCTCTTTATAAAGCTGTAGCTGAAATTTTAGCATGGGTTTGGAAAGTAAGAAAATGGAAAAGAGATGGTGGTGTTTTCCCTGAAAAACCTAAAAATATATCAGTTCCATCAGAATTAAATGTTGCAGGAGAAAGTAAAAGTAATGATTAATTTTTCTTCTTTTTTTCGTATTGTACAAAATTTAAAAAAAACACAATGGCAAATACTAGCAGGTCCAGTGTTAATCTTAATTATTTTATCAATGATGGTTCTGCCATTAGCACCATTTGTTTTAGATGTTTTTTTTACTTTTAATATCGCTTTATCAATAATTATCTTACTTGTTTCTATGTTTACTCGACATACTTTAGATTTTGCTGCTTTTCCAACAATTTTACTTTTTTCTACATTGTTGCGTTTAGCTTTAAATGTTGCATCTACACGTGTAATATTTTTAAATGGTCATACTGGGACTCATGCTGCGGGTCGAGTAATAGAATCATTTGGTCATTTTTTAGTAGGTGGAAATTTTGCTATTGGTATAGTTGTTTTTATTATTTTAGTTATTATCAATTTTATGGTGATTACTAAAGGATCTGGAAGAATAGCTGAAGTTGGAGCAAGATTTATATTGGATGCAATGCCAGGAAAACAAATGGCTATTGATGCTGACTTAAATGCAGGTTTAATTGGGGAAACAGAAGCTAAAAAACGTCGTTTAAAAATAACAAAAGAAGCTGATTTTTATGGATCAATGGATGGTGCAAGTAAATTTGTTCGAGGAGATGCAATTGCTGGTATTTTGATTATGGTTCTTAATATTTTTGGAGGATTAATTATCGGTTTATTTCAACATAATATGTTGTTAAATAAAGCTGCAGAAGTATATACCTTATTAACTATAGGAGATGGTTTAGTTGCTCAAATTCCCGCTTTAGTTATTTCTACAGCAGCTGGAGTAATTGTTACACGTGTTAGTACGAATCAAAATGTTGGCGAACAAATGATAAGTCAATTATTTTATAATTCTCAAGTAATTTTACTAAGTGCAATAGTTTTAGGTGTTCTTGGTTTAGTTCCAGGAATGCCAAATATTATATTCTTAGTATTTACCGTTTCGCTATTATCTCTTTCTTGGTGGTTAAATAGAAAAAAAACTAATGTTGAAAAAAACCTTCTAGTTCCTGAAAACAAATATAAGTCAGTAGATAATTCAATTTCTGAAGCTTCTTGGACTGATGTAGAATTAGAAGATCCTATAAGAATAGAAATCGGACATAATTTAATACCTATGGTTGATGTTCAAAAAAAAGGTGATTTATTAGATAAAATTCGTATTATTCGCAAAAAATTTGCTCAAGAAATTGGATTTCTCCCTCCATTGGTTCATATTAAGAATAATATAAATTTAAAAAGAACTCGTTATCACATCTTTATTAAAGGAGTAGAAGTAGGTCAAGGTGATTGTTTTTATGGAAAATATATGGCTATCCGTTCAGGAAGAGAAACAGAACCTTTACCGTTTAAAGAAGTTTATGAACCTACTTTTGGTTTATCTGGTTATTGGATCGATTTACATTTCAAAAGTGAAGCAGAAAAAAAAGGTTATTCTATAGTAGAAGCTAGTGCTATTATTGCAACACATTTAAATTTTTTAATTTCTAAACATATTGATGAATTATTCGGTCGTCAAGAAGCTCAACAACT
The DNA here is from genome assembly GCF_005080845.1 of Buchnera aphidicola (Rhopalosiphum padi). Classification (NCBI taxonomy): domain Bacteria; kingdom Pseudomonadati; phylum Pseudomonadota; class Gammaproteobacteria; order Enterobacterales; family Erwiniaceae; genus Buchnera; species Buchnera aphidicola. The sequence continues at coordinate 273,720 of NZ_CP034858.1, forward strand.
ATTAGATCATGTTAATTTAGAAATGCCAAAATTAACTGAAGATTTAATACCAAATATACTCAGCTTAACAACTTTACATAAAATTTTAAAAAATCTTCTTTTAGAAAAAGTTCCAATACGAGATATGAGAACTATTTTAGAAACATTATCAGAATTTTCTATTGATCAAAAAGATCCAAATGAATTAACTAGTTTTGTTCGCATTGCGTTAGGTAAAATTATTACACAAAAATTATTTTATAAAAAAGATATTATTGAAATAATAGGTTTAGAAACAAATTTAGAACAATTACTATTAGATAATTTAAAAGGACAAACTAATAATATAGAACCTGGTTTGTCTGAATTACTGATAATTAAAACTCAAGAAGCTATTGAAAAACAAAAATCAATAAATGCTCCTATTGTATTATTAGTAATTCATCCTCTTCGATTTTTTTTATCAAAAATTTTGCGAAAAAATTTTCCAGAATTAACAGTTTTATCTCAATTTGAAATAATAGATATAAAAAAAATAAAAATGACTAGTATAATTGGCAGTTAACTATATTTATATAAATACAGATTGGTGTGGTTTTAAGTAGTACATTTTTAGTACTGCATTATTTCCTCACCTTGCTGAATTTTTTAAAATTTAAATTATTTTTTTACATTTTTTTTACTGTTTTTATTCCCAAAAGATTTAACCCTTTTTTTATTGTTTTTGCTGTTAAAAAAGATAATTTAAGTCTACTTTTCCGTATTTTTATTTTTTCGGAAAATAAAATTGAACAGTTTTCATAAAAATTAGAAAAATATGTAGAAAGTTGATAAAGATATTTGCACATAACATGAGGAGTTCCATTTTTAGCTATTAATAAAATAATTTCTTCAAATTCTAATATTTTAATAGCTAAGTTAATTTCACTTTCTTCATTAAGAATTATTTTCATTTTTATTTTATGAAATGGAATAGTAGATTTTTTTAAAATAGATATAATTCTTGTATAAGCGTATTGTATATAAGGAGCGGTATTGCCTTCAAAGCTAAGCATCTTATTCCAATCAAATATATAATTAGTATTTCTGTTTTTAGATAAATCAGAATATTTTACAGCGCTTATTCCAATTATTTTTCCTAATTTAATTAATTTTTTTTTGCATAAATTAGGTTTTTTTTTCTTAATTAAATTAGTAGCTCTATTTATAGATTCATTAAGAAGGTCAGAAAGTTTAATAGTGTCTCCATCACGAGTTTTAAAAGGACGTTTATTTTTAGATAACATCATTCCAAACGTATGATGTTCTAATAATAAACGTTTAGATATGTAATTAGCTTTTTTTGCAATAGTCCATGATTGTAGAAGATGTTGATATTGACGGGAATCGGTATAATATATAATTCGATCAGCATGTAAATTTTGATATCTATATTTAAAGCAAGCAATATCAGTAGTTGAATATAAAAAACCTTTGTCTTTTTTTTGAATTATGACTCCCATAGAGTCTCCAATCCTGTTTTTAAATTCGTCAAGAAAAACAATAGTAGCTCCGTTTTTTTCAATAGCTATTTTTTGTTTTTTAAGATCTTCTACAACTTTTGGAAGCATTGGATTATACAAACTTTCTCCCATAGTATGCTTTTTTTCTAATGTTACATTAAGTTTTTTATATATCTTATAATTTTCTAACATAGTAATTGATACTAATTTTTTCCAAATAGAACAACAGTATTGATCTCCATTCTGTAGTTTTACTACAAATTCTCTGGATTTTTTTGAAAATAACTCATTTGAATCATATTTTTTTTTTGATTGACAGTAAATTTTTTCTAAATCTTTAAGTGAAAGAAGATTTTTTTTTAGTTTTTTTAGTAGCTTATTGTCTTCTAAATACGCAATTAGCATGCCGAATTGTGTTCCCCAATCTCCAATATGATTGGCTCTGATTACTTTTTGTCCCAAAAACTCTAGTATTCTTACTGTAACATCTCCTATTATAGTTGATCTTAAATGTCCAACATGCATTTCTTTTGCAATGTTTGGAGAAGAATAATCTACTACAATATTTTTTTTTGGATAAATATACTTTATGCCAAGACGAGATGAAATAAATGGTATTTCTAATTTCTCAGATAACCATTCGTTTTTAATAAAGATATTAATGAACCCTGGATGTGAAAAAATTATTTTTTTATAGATATTTTTTTTTTCTATGTGATTTATTATTTTTTGAAACAATTTATATGGTTCTATTTTTAATATAGAAGATATCTTAATTAAGTTGTCCACTTGATAGTGACCAAATTCTATTTTTTTACTTGATATAATTAATACTTTATAATTGTAATTACTATTAATTTTGATCAGAGCTTGTTCAATATTTTTTTTTATTATGTATTTTATATTCATAAGCAACCTTTTTTATAAATTTAAATAAAATTAATTTTTATAAATAATTTTTTTAATATACTATAATATTTTTAATATTTAGTTGATTTTTATTATAAATATTAGTAGATCTATATTTATATTTTTTTATTTATTCAATAATAATATAACTTACTTAATAGATTTTTTTATAAAATTAAAAATAAAAATTAATTTTATTAAAAAAGGTTGACAACAGGATAAAAAAAATGTAATCTCATATAAAGTTTAAAAACAACGCTCTTTAACAAAATAATTAGATAATCTGTGTGGGCACAGAAAATTAAGTACAAAATTAATTTTTAAAAAAATTCTTAAAGAATTTATTCTTTAAGAGCAAAGCTTTTAAAACTGAAGAGTTTGATCATGGCTCAGATTGAACGCTGGCGGCAAGCCTAACACATGCAAGTCGAGCGGCAGCGAAAGAAAGCTTGCTTTCTTGTCGGCGAGCGGCAAACGGGTGAGTAATATCTGGGGATCTACCCAAAAGAGGGGGATAACTACTAGAAATGGTAGCTAATACCGCATAAAGTTGAAAAACCAAAGTGGGGGATCTTTTTAAGACCTCATGCTTTTGGATGAACCCAGACGAGATTAGCTTGTTGGTAAGGTAAAAGCTTACCAAGGCCACGATCTCTAGCTGGTCTGAGAGGATAACCAGCCACACTGGAACTGAGACACGGTCCAGACTCCTACGGGAGGCAGCAGTGGGGAATATTGCACAATGGGCGAAAGCCTGATGCAGCTATGCCGCGTGTATGAAGAAGGCCTTAGGGTTGTAAAGTACTTTCAGCAGGGAGGAAAGAAGTAAAACTAATAATTTTATTTTGTGACGTTACCTGCAGAAGAAGCACCGGCTAACTCCGTGCCAGCAGCCGCGGTAATACGGAGGGTGCGAGCGTTAATCAGAATTACTGGGCGTAAAGAGCACGTAGGTGGTTTTTTAAGTCAGATGTGAAATCCCTGGGCTCAACCTAGGAACTGCATTTGAAACTGAAATACTAGAGTATCGTAGAGGGAGGTAGAATTCTAGGTGTAGCGGTGAAATGCGTAGATATCTGGAGGAATACCCGTGGCGAAAGCGGCCTCCTAAACGAATACTGACACTGAGGTGCGAAAGCGTGGGGAGCAAACAGGATTAGATACCCTGGTAGTCCATGCCGTAAACGATGTCGACTTGGAGGTTGTTTCCAAGAGAAGTGACTTCCGAAGCTAACGCATTAAGTCGACCGCCTGGGGAGTACGGCCGCAAGGCTAAAACTCAAATGAATTGACGGGGGCCCGCACAAGCGGTGGAGCATGTGGTTTAATTCGATGCAACGCGAAAAACCTTACCTGGTCTTGACATCCACAGAATTTTTTAGAAATAAAAAAGTGCCTTCGGGACCTGTGAGACAGGTGCTGCATGGCTGTCGTCAGCTCGTGTTGTGAAATGTTGGGTTAAGTCCCGCAACGAGCGCAACCCTTATCCCCTGTTGCCAGCGGTTCGGCCGGGAACTCAGAGGAGACTGCCGGTTATAAACCGGAGGAAGGTGGGGACGACGTCAAGTCATCATGGCCCTTACGACCAGGGCTACACACGTGCTACAATGGTTTATACAAAGAGAAGCAAATCTGCAAAGACAAGCAAACCTCATAAAGTAAATCGTAGTCCGGACTGGAGTCTGCAACTCGACTCCACGAAGTCGGAATCGCTAGTAATCGTGGATCAGAATGCCACGGTGAATACGTTCCCGGGCCTTGTACACACCGCCCGTCACACCATGGGAGTGGGTTGCAAAAGAAGCAGATATCCTAACCTTGAAAAAGGAAGGCGTCTACCACTTTGTGATTCATGACTGGGGTGAAGTCGTAACAAGGTAACCGTAGGGGAACCTGCGGTTGGATCACCTCCTTAAAAATATATACTTTTTTTGAAAGTGCCCACACAAATTATCTAATAAAATTTTGTTTTATAAAGGCTTGTAGCTCAGATGGTAAGAGCGCACCCCTGATAAGGGTGAGGTCGGTGGTTCAATTCCACTCAGGCCTACCATAATAAATACTGTCTGGGGGCTATAGCTCAGCTGGGAGAGCGCCTGCCTTGCACGCAGGAGGTCAGCGGTTCAATCCCGCTTAGCTCCAATTAAAAATATCTTTTTTTTTCCTCAGTAAAACAAAAACCTCAAAACTACTTGTGCTAATTTTTAATCCCATTGATTTTTTAATTATTTTTTCCTTTGTTCTTAAAAATATATTTATTTTTTTTTCAGTTTCGAGAGTAACTGGAAGACTTTTCTTATTTTTGGAAATAATTTTTTTTGTTTTTTTATAGTATTTTTTTATTTTTTTATCAAATGGGAGAATGGACATAGAAAAAATTAAATTAGATAGCGTATATTCATGTGAACAACATAATATTGTTTTCTTTGGTAAAGATTTAATAAAATTAATAGATTGATACATATCAAAAAATCTGTTTTCAAAAACACGTCCACAACCACCTGAAAATAGAGTGTCACCACAAAAAATATATGGTTTTAAATAATATGAAACATGACCTAATGTATGACCTGGTGTAAAAAAAACATCAATCTCATTTTCTAATAACTTTATTTTATCTCCTTTTTGTACAACTTGATTTACACCGTTTTTTTTTGTTTCTTCAGGACCAAAAACAATTATATTTGGATATCTTTTTACAATTTCCCTTACTCCTCCTACATGATCAATATGATTATGTGTTAATAAAATTGCTATTGGTTTCCATCTTTTTTCTTCTATTTTTTTTATTATCTTTTCAGAAACACCAGGATCAACGATGATACAAAAATCATTAGTATTGTACAGGATCCAAATGTAGTTATCATTTAATATAGAGATACTTGTTAAAATCATTTTATATTCCATTAAAAACAAAAAATTTTTTTATCAATTTTTGTTTTGATAAAAATTATTTTCATAAAAAAAATCCTTAATTGAAGGATTTTGAGCAGATTTACGAGCAATTTTATCACATCTTTCATTTTCTAAATGTCCCATATGGGCTTTAACCCAAAACCATGTGACATGATGATTTTTTATAGCAGAATTGATACGTAACCATAAATCTAAATTTTTTACTGATTTTTTTTTAGTTGTTTTCCATTTTTGTTGCTCCCATTTAGAAATCCAATTCGTAATACCTTGTTTTACATATTGACTATCAATTGTAATTTCAACTATACAAGATTGTTTAAGAGTTTCTAAACCAGATATTACACCCATTAATTCCATTCTATTATTTGTAGTTAAAAAAAAACCTGAAGTTAATATCTTTTCATGTGATTTGTAACGTAATATTGTACCATATCCACCTGAACCAGGATTTCCTAAACAAGAACCATCTGAAAATATTTCAACTAATTTTAACATTTTAATAATTATTCCAATATTAAATAATTTAAATAAATAATTCATTATGAATAATAAAAAAAGAATAATTGTATTAGATACTGAAACAACAGGGATAAATAGTGTAGGCCCACCTTATCTGAATCATCGAATTATTGAAATCGGTGCTATTGAAATTATTAATCGTCGTTTTACAGGAAAAAAATTTCATTCTTATGTTAAACCTAATAGATTGATAGAATCAAGTGCTTTAAAAATTCATGGTATTACTGATGATTTTTTATTAGATAAACCCTCTTTTAAGGATATAGCTAAAGATTTTTTTAATTATATCAAAAATTCAGAATTAATAATTCATAATGCATCTTTTGATGTAGGTTTTATAAACCAAGAGTTTTCAATGTTAAGCGCAAAAATACAAGATATATCAAATTTTTGTTCTATTATTGACACATTAAAAATAGCTAGAAAATTATTTCCTGGTAAGAAAAATACATTAGATGCATTATGTTTACGTTATAAAATAAAAAATTCTCATAGAATTTTACATGGTGCTATTTTAGATGCTTTTCTCTTAGGTAAATTATATCTTTTGATGACTAGTGGTCAAGAATCAATATTGTTTGATAAGAATCTTGAAAATAAAAAATATTTTGGAAACCCCCAAAAATCAATAATAAAAGAAAATCGCTCTTTAAAAATACTAAAAGCAAATAAAGAGGAATTAGAACTTCATAAAGAATATTTAAGATGTTTAAAAAAGACAAAAGAATATATTTTATAGTAAATTATGAATAACTGTAAAAAGATGATTGACTCATTTTTTTAAAATATGTACAATATAGAAATAGTAAAAAGGTGCGGTAGTTCAGTCGGTTAGAATACCGGCCTGTCACGCCGGGGGTCGCGGGTTCGAGTCCCGTCCGCACCGAAAAAAATAATTCTCTTTAATAATTTTTTTCTAATAAAAATAGAAAAAATTTTTTCTATCTTTTTTAAATTTTAAGAATATTAAAAAATGTATAAAAAAATTATTTCTTCTGAATTAAATACTGCATTAAAAATATTAAAAAATTTTTTAAAAAAAGAAGAACAAATAAAAAATATCGAAAAAGCAGCTATTTTAATAGCACAATCCTTTAAAAATAAAAAAAAAGTAATTTCATGTGGAAATGGTGGTTCTCATTGCGATGCTGTTCATTTTTCTGAAGAATTAACTGGTCTTTATCGAGAAAAAAGACCCGGATATGCTGCAATACCCATTTCTGATGTTGGTCATATTTCAGCAATAGGAAATGATTTCGGATATGATCAGATATTTTCACGTTATATAGAAAGCATTGGTCGTTCCAATGATGTGCTTCTAGCAATTTCCACCTCTGGTAAGTCTATTAATATTATTAATGCAATACAAGCAGCGCGTAAAAAAAATATGAAAGTCATTGTTTTAACAGGAAACAATGGAGGTGAAGTTAAAAATTTATCTGATATAGAAATTTGTATTCCATATCATGGTTATTCAGACCGAATACAAGAAATGCATATTAAGGTTATTCATATATTAATATTAATTATTGAAAAAGAAATGAAAAAATAAACTAATAAATCATTTAATTTGATTTTAATCATCATAAATCCTACAATAATTACAAATTATTTCCACTTTTATAATAAATACTATTTTTATAGTTTTGGATTTTTTTTTCATGAGTGAGAAATACATTGTTACCTGGGATATGCTTCAAATTCATACTAGAAGACTAGCAAAACGGTTACTAAAAATACAAAATTCTTGGAATGGTATTATTGCTGTAAGTCGAGGAGGTCTTGTTCCTTCTGCTATATTAGCAAGAGAATTAGGTATTCGATGCGTAGACACCGTATGTATTGCAAGTTATAATTATGATTGTTTGCAAAAAAATAGAAAAATAATTAAAAAAGCAAAAGGAAACGGAGAAAAAGTTATTGTTGTAGACGATCTTGTCGATACAGGAGGGACAGCAAAAATTATTCGTAATTTATATCCAAAAGCATACTTTGTAACTATTTTTGCAAAACCACTGGGTCGATTATTAGTAGATGATTATATTATTGATATTGAGCAAAACATATGGATAGAACAACCATGGGATATGTCAATATCGTATATTTCACCTCTTGTTAAAAAATAATAAAATCAATTTAAAAAATAATAAAATCGTTTTTTATAAAAATATACTATACAAATTTACATCAACAAAAATGTATTAAATTATAAAAAAGGTAAATTTATGGAAAATAAAAAAGAAAAACATGAAAAAACAGTTAATATTTTTGAAAAAAAAGAAAATATAGAAAAAAATAATATAGAAGAAAATGATTTGATAAATTCATTAGAAATAAAGTTAAAAGAATCTCAGGAACAACTTATAGAGTTGCAATTAGAAAATCATGAGGAAATAACAAAGTTAAACAATCGATTAAATAATGAAATAGAAAAATCTAGAAAATTTTCTTTAGAAAAAATAATTATTGAATTTCTTCTAATTATAGATAATGTTGAACGGGCTTCAAGTGTGATTAAAGAAAATAAAGAAAATTTTTATTTAGAAATTATCAAAAAAATAAATTTTATTTTATCTCTATCAGATGAAATTTTAAATGAATTCAATGTTTTAAAGATTAATGAAAAAAATGTATTATTTAATCCAGATATTCATCAAGCTATGTCTGTGAGTTATAATAATGAAATAAAAAAAGATAATCATGTACTAGATATTATGCAATCTGGTTATATTCTTCATAAATCTCGTTTATTACGCCCTGCAATGGTTGTTGTTTCAACATATAAAAATAATTAGTCTTTTATTTTAAATATAAATATTTGATCTTTTTCTTCTTCGTTCTTTGGGGTCGATGATTAAATTTCTATAGATTTCAATTCGATCTCCATTTTTTATATTTGAATTTAAACATACTAATTTATTATAAATTCCTACATTATTTCTATAAAATTGAATATTTTTCACTAAATTTAATAAATTTGAAGCCAATATGGCATCTTTTACAGTTGAATTTGAATTGATATTAACTTCATTAATATATTGAATATTAGGTAAAGCATAAACAACTGTTACTTTAATAGTTTTCATAGTTTTTTTATTTTTTAGAAATAAGTTCTTTTTTAACAAAATTTTTGAAATAAATCAATATATAAAAATAAATTTTTTTAAAAAAATATTTAAATACAAGTTTTTTTTGGATTACATCTAATTATGTCTCATAAAAAAAAATACCATTTAAAATCGTCTACCATTTGTACGAATAAAAAAGCATATTATAATTATTTTATAGAAGAAGTATTTCAATCAGGTCTTGTATTAATGGGCTGGGAAGTAAAATCTATTAGATTAGGAAAAATAAATATTACTGAGAGTTATATTAATAATGATAATTTAAACGAAATGTATCTTTATAATTCTATTATTCAACCTTTGAACACATCTTCTAATCACTTGTTTTGTGATTCATCTAGAAAAAGAAAATTATTATTGCATAAGAATGAAATTCAATATTTATCTAATAAAAAAAATAAAATAGGTTCTACATTGATTGCAATATCTTTATTTTGGGAAAAATCTTGGTGCAAATTAAATTTTGGATTAGCTAAGGGAAAAACTAAAATAGATAAAAGAGCAGACGAAAAACAAAACGAATGGAAAAAAGAAAAATTAAAAATTTTAAAAAAAACCAGATTTCATAATTAGAAAAAATTTTATGAAAAACAATCGCGATAGTTATTGGATGAAAGTTGCTTTAAGATATGCATGTTATGCAGAAGAAAATGGAGAAGTACCCATAGGTGCAATACTTGTTTTTCAAGAAAACGTTTTAGGAACTGGCTGGAATAGTGTAATTTCTCAGAATGATTCTACTGCTCATGCAGAAATTATGGCTTTACGTCAAGCAGGTAGAAAAATAAAGAATTATAGATTGTTGAACACCACGCTATATGTAACATTACAACCTTGTATGATGTGTTGTGGAGCTATTATAAATAGTCGTATTACAAGATTAGTATTTGGCGCTAATTACAAAGATTCAGAAAAAAATCCTTTTTTAAAAAAAATTTTTTTAAATTTGGAAAAAAAAAGTAAATTAATAATACAAAAAAATATAATGAAAAATGAATGTTCTCAGATATTAAATAATTTTTTTAAAAAAAAAAGATGTTAACCCTTTATTTAACATTTTTAAAAAAAAGCACTAGTTTTCTAAAATAACTAATGCATATGCATATAATCTTTCATCAGATATACTAACAAATATAGATTTACATTTTATTTCTCTAGATTTCTGTAAAGCACATTTTAAAAAACGCAGTTTTGGTTTTCCTAGATTATCATTATATAATTCCAGCTGATTAAATTTTATTCCGCAGTTTATTCCTGTTCCTAAAGCTTTAGAAGCTGCTTCCTTAGCTGCAAATTTTTTAGCAAGAAAATGAATAGGATTTTTGTTTACTACATATTTTTCCCATTCTTCTATTGATAAAATTCTTTTAGCTAATTTATCTTTAAAATTATAAACAATATTTTTAATACGTAAAATTTCTATGATATCTGTTCCTATACCTATAATAGACATATTATTAACTATGTTCCTTTAATTTAAAAAATTTTAGTTTTATTTTTAAAATTAGTTAAAATACTTAAAACATTTTAACTAATTTTAAAAATTATTTTTTAATTTTTTCTTTTACCCATATTAGAAGATGTACTTTCATATTCATTTTTTTTTCGATATCAAACCTAGACGACATACTAATTTTTTTAATTATTGCCGCTTTTTTCCCAATAATAATTTTTTTTTGTCTTTCTTTTTTTACATAAATTATAGCCTTAATATATAAATTTTTTTTTATTTTTTCTTTAAGTGATTCAATTTCTACTGTTGTTGTTGAAAGTAACTCATCTCTTAAAAAAAATATTAATTGTTGACGAATAATTTCGGATATTGAAAAAAATAAAGAATTTGTTGTAGTACATTTTTTAGAAAAAGCATGATTTTTTTTTGGTAAATAAGGATATATTTTATTTTCTAAAAGAGTTATATTTTCTCTTTTTTTCGCTGAAATAGGTATAATTTCTATTGGGTTAATTTTTTTTGAAAGAAAGTTAATATGTGGTAAAATAAGTCTTTTGTTTTGAATTTTATCAATCTTATTAATAACACAAATAATAGGAATTTTATTCTTTTTAATTTTATTAAAAACAATTTCATCATCTATTTTCCAAATAGTACGATCTATAATAAATACAATTAATATTGAATTTTTTATAATTTTTAAATTATTATCTTGTTTTTCTTTTATATCTTTTTTTTTGGTAATATGTATTCCTGGTGTATCTATGTAAATGAATTGATGGGATTTTTTTGTTTTTATACCTATAATATTTTTTTGTGTTGTATTTTTCTTTTTTGATGTAATAGAAATTTCATTTCCCACTATTTCATTAATTAAAGTTGATTTGCCAACATTTGGCCTACCAACAATAGCTATATACCCACAATATTCTGTTTTCTTTTTCACTCTACACCCAATTTAATTAATGCTTTTTTTGCTGCATCTTGTTCGGCTTTTCTTCTGCTTGTACCTTTACCAATTAAACTTTTTGGAATTGTACTAACTTCGCATTGAATAGTAAATAATTGATTATGTGCTTCACCATAAACTTCAACAATCAAATACGAAGGTAAAGACAAGTGTTTAGATTGTAAATATTCTTGTAATCGTGTTTTAGGATCTTTTTGTGTGTCACCAGGGCTTATTTTTTCTAAACGTTTTTCATACCATTTGAGTATTAATTCTTCTACTGTTTTAATATTACTATCTAAATAAATACCACCGATTAATGCTTCTACAGTATTGGCTAAAATAGATTCACGACGAAATCCCCCACTTTTTAATTCACCTTGACCTAATTGTAAATATTCTCCTAAATCAAATTCATATGCTATTTCTGCCAAGGTGTTGCCTCTTACTAAAGTGGCTCTCATACGACTCATATCGCCTTCATCAATATACGGAAAATGCTTATATAAAGCGTTAGCAATTACAAAACTCAGAATAGAATCTCCTAAAAATTCGAGTCTTTCATTATGTTTACTACTTGCACTACGATGTGTTAATGCCTGTTTTAACAGGTCTTGATGAGTAAAGGTATATCCTAATACTTGCTGTATTTTATTTGCTACGATATGGTTCATGTTATACCAATTTCAATAATATTTTAATTGATTTTTACATATAACAGGAAAAACAGTAAAATTTTGATAACATTGAAGATATATTTCAAATATTAATATATAATACTGATTATGTTCTGCTATATTAATTATTATTTTTAATATATGTTTCCAATTCTATTAATACGTATACCTGTTGGCCATTCATTTTCTTTTTTCTCAAAGCTCATCCATATTTTTATAGCTTTTCCTAATAAATTTTCTTCAGGTACAAAACCCCAATAACGGCTATCTAAACTATTGTCACGATTATCCCCCATCATAAAATATTTGTTTTTAGGTACTATCCACGTTAATTTAGGCATATCTGGTTGATGATAATAATCATTTTTTTTGTTTTTAATTCCATCTAATATTAGTATATTGTGTTTTAAATTATTAATTTGTTCTTCAACTTTCTTAAAGTAAATAGAATTATATATTCTCTCTTTTTCTGTTTTATTTTCGTTAAAAAGATATATTTTTTGAAAAAAATTGCTTAATTCAGTTTTAGAATATTTAATGAATAATTTATTTTCACAATTTTTTTGATTAATATAATTAATACAAACCTTTAATTTTTTTTTATTTATATCATATTGAATTTTATCCCCGGGTAATCCTATTACGCGTTTAATATAATCAATGTTATTTTTAGGATGTTTAAAAACTACAATATCGCCACGTTGCGGTAAATTTATTCGAATTAGAATTTTATTTGTAATTGGTTCTTTAATACCATATGAAAATTTTTCTACTAAAATAAAATCTCCTACTAAAAGAGTTGGCATCATTGAACCTGAAGGTATTTGAAAAGGTTCATAAATAAAAGAACGTACTATTAGAACAATAAAAAATGTTGGAAAAAGAGATGATAAAGACCGAAAAAAACATTTTTTATTTTCAAAAATTGTTTTATTTATTAAAAATATATTATTGTTCTTTTTTTTTTATCGTAAAAATAATTTTTAATTAAAGGAATTCGATAAATTATCCATAATATACCTGTGAAGAAAGTACTAATTAATAAAAAAAAAGTTAATATATTACGCATTTTTTTCCTTATATTCTAATTGTTATTAATGTTTAAAATTGCAAGAAACGCTGTTTTTGGCATATTAACATTTCCTATTTTTTTCATTCTTTTCTTACCATCTTTTTGTTTTTTTAATAGTTTCTTTTTTCTACTAATATCGCCTCCATAACATTTCGCTAATACATTTTTTCTTAATTGTTTAATTGTTGATCTAGCAACAATACTATTATTAATAGTTGCTTGAATATTAATATCAAACTGATGTCGGGGGATTAATTCTTTCATTTTATCAACTATTTCACGAGCACGATGTTGCGCATTTTTATAATAAGAAATTGTTGTTAATGCATCTACTCTCTCTGAATTGATTAGGACATCTATTCTAACCATTTTAACAGTTTTAAAATGTTTAAAATCATATTCTAGTGAAGCATATCCACTTGAAACTGATTTTAATTCATCAAAAAAATTTAAAACAACTTCGTTCATTGGAATATGATATTTTAAAGACACTTGTTGTTCATGATAAATCATGTTAATTTCAGTTCCTCTTTTTTTTATACATAATTTCATAACTGGACCAAGAAATTTAGGTGGTAATAGAATATTGCATTCAACGATAGGTTCTTTTATTTTTTTTATTTCGCTGTTAATGGGAAAATTTGAAGGAGTATCTAAATAAATTTTTTTCCCGTTAGTTAATTCTATTTGATAAATGACATTTGGAGCTGTTGAAATTAGATCAAGAGAATATTCTCGCTCTAAACGAGCTTGAACAATTTCCATATGTAGTAATCCTAAAAAACCACATCGAAATCCAAAACCAAGAGCAGTTGAGTTTTCTGGCTCATAAAACAACGAAGAATCATTTAAACTAAGTTTTCCTAAAGCATCTCTAAATATTTCGTATTGATCTGATGTAGTGGGAAATAAACCAGCATAAATTTGAGGTTTTATTTTTTTAAAACCTGTTAACATATTGATTGCTGGATTTTTAGCATTTGTTAAAGTATCGCCAACTGGAGCTGCAGAAATATTTTTAATGCCACAAATAATCCAACCTACTTCTCCACATTTTAAATAATTTTTATTTATTTTTTTTGGTGTAAATATACCTAAATGATCAACAAAATATGTTTTTCCTGTACTCATCACTTTAATTTTATCTTTTTTTGAAACTATTCCATTTTTAATTCTTATTAAAGATACTACACCGAGATAGTTATCAAACCATGAATCGATAATAAGTGCTTGTAATGGTTGATTTTCATTACCATCAGGAGCTGGAATTTTATTAATAATCTGTTCTATTAATTCTTCTATTCCCTGACCAGTTTTAGCCGAACATCTAATTGCATCTAATGCAGAAATTCCAATAATATCTTCAATTTCTCTAGCTACTTTTTCCGGATTTGAACTAGGTAAATCTATTTTGTTTAATACTGGGACTATTGATAAGTTCATCTCTAAAGCAGTAGAACAATTTGCTAATGTTTGAGCTTCTACACCTTGACTTGCATCAACAACTAATAATGCGCCTTCACATGCTGCTAATGATCTAGAAACTTCGTAGGAAAAATTTACATGACCAGGTGTATCAATAAAATTCAAATGAAAAATCTTACCATTTTTATTTATATAATCAATCATTACGCTTTGTGCTTTAATTGTAATACCTCTTTCTTTTTCTAAATCCATAGAATCTAAAACTTGGTCAGACATTTCTCTTTCAGAAAGTCCACCGCATTTTTGAATTAAACGATCAGATAAAGTTGATTTTCCATGATCAATATGAGCGATAATAGAAAAGTTTCTTATATTTTTCATTTTTTTGACCATTTTTAAAATTAATTTAGTTAAAATATTTGCTTAAAAATACATTGAAAATTTATTTTATATTAATATTTTTTAAAAGTATAAATATTTAATATATTTCTTATATTCATTTGAATATAATATAAATTCAATTAGTTAAATTTCTATAGATATAAAAAATATTTAAAAAATTTTTGTAATATTAAAAAATAATTTTTTTATTTCAAAAAAATATTAAATTTAATATTTTTTAAAAAAATTAAGATCTGATTATTTATGAAAGAAAAAAAGAAAAAAGTAATTATCGCTATGTCTGGAGGTGTAGATTCATCAGTTTCTGCTTGGTTTTTAAAAAAAAACAACTACCAAGTAGAAGGTTTATTTATGAAGAATTGGGAGGAAGATGATAAAAAAAAATATTGCAGTGCGGCTCAGGATTTATCTGATGCCGAAGATGTGTGTAAAAAGTTAAATATTCATTTGCATAAAATAAATTTTTCTAAAGAATATTGGGAAAAAGTATTTGAAAATTTTTTGATTGAACATAAAAAAGGAAAAACTCCAAATCCTGACGTATTGTGTAATAAAGAAATTAAATTTAAAATATTTTTTGATTATTCGATTAAAGAGCTTCAAGCAAATTATATTGCTACCGGTCATTATGCACGGATTAAGAAAAAAAATGGAAAATATTATCTTTTAAAAGGAACAGATCTGAAAAAAGATCAAACCTATTTTTTATATACCTTAAAAAGTATACAACTAAAAAACATTTTATTTCCCATTGGAAGTTTACAAAAAAATAAAGTTAGAATAATTGCAAAAAAAATTGGTTTAAAAATTGCTGAAAAAAAAGATTCTACTGGAATTTGTTTCATTGGGCCTAAAAAAATAAATAATTTTCTAAATCGTTATATTACAGCGAAAAAAGGCGATATTATTACAACTGATGGTGAAATTATTGGGCAACATAAAGGTTTATTTTGTTATACATTAGGACAACGTAAAGGTTTAGGGATTGGTGGAATTAAGGGAAAATATAACATACCATGGTATGTAGTAGAAAAAAAAATGAAAAATAATACGTTAATTGTTGCTCAAGGTTCATTTAATAAAAATCTGATGTCTATAGGTTTAATAGCTGAAAAAATTAATTGGATTAATAATGATGAAATTAATTTTCCTTTTTTTTGTCAAGCAAAAATAAGATATCGTCAAACCGATGTTTTTTGTAATATAAAATATATAAATAATTTTTCTATTAAAGTTTTGTTTGATTCTCCTGTTATTGCAGTTACACCTGGACAATCAATAGTTTTTTATTTATCAGAAATATGCATAGGCGGGGGGGTTATAAAATCAAGACTACCATTTTTATAATTTAATATTTTTTTAAGAAATAAAAATAATTATTTTCAATATAATTTATTTTTAATGATTTATTTAATCGTATATTTGGATGTTTTTAACAAAAAAATTTAAAAAAATTAATTTATGAATTTTTTTACAATTTTTAAAAATTAGGAATATAAAATATGGAGTTGAATTCATTAACAGCTGTTTCTCCAATTGATGGTCGATATTCTAATTCTACTAAGTTATTACGAAATATTTTTAGTGAATTTAGCTTTTTAAAGTATCGTCTTAATGTAGAGATTCAATGGTTAAAAAAAATAATTAATATGCATCAAATACCAGAGATTAAAAATATAGAAAAATCAGATATATTATTTCTTGATAGTATTTTTGAAAAATTTGATGAAAAAGATGCTATATCTATTAAAAATATAGAAAAAGAAACTAATCACGATATTAAAGCATTAGAATATTTTTTAAGAAATAAAATCTCTCAATCAAAAAAATTATCACCATTTTTAGAATTTGTACATTTTTTGTGTACTTCAGAAGATATAAATAATGTAGCATATGCGCTAATGATAAAAAATGCTCGTGATGAAATTATTTTACCGTTATGGAAAAAGATAATTGAATTTTTAAAAAACGCCTCTTTTCAATATAAAGATATTCCATTATTATCTTTAACCCATGGACAACCAGCTACTCCATCTACTATGGGAAAAGAGATGGTTAATTTTTACTATCGCATGCAACGTCAATATCATAAATTAAAAAAAATAGAAATATTAGGCAAAATAAATGGCACTACTGGAAACTACAATGCGCATTTGGTAGCCTACCCACAAGTTAATTGGCATGCAGTAAGCAAAGAATTCATAACATCACTTGGCATTTCTTGGAATCCATATACGACACAAATAGAACCACATGACTATATTGCAGAATTTTTTGGATGTATGTCTCTTTTTAATAATATATTAATTGATTTCAATCGTGACATTTGGGGGTATATTTCGCTTAATTATTTCAAACAAAAATCAGTAGATCAAGAAATAGGTTCTTCTATTATGCCTCATAAAATTAATCCTATTGATTTTGAAAATTCTGAAGGTAATTTAGGATTATCAAATGCTTTAATGAACCATATGATAAACAAATTACCGATTTCTAGATGGCAACGTGATTTAAGTGACTCCACTGTTTTAAGAAATATAGGAGTGGCGTTTTCATATTCTATTATTGCATATCATTCAGTTTTATCTGGAACAAATAAATTAAAAATTAATACTTCACAACTATTAAAAAATTTAAACAAAAATTGGTCAGTTTTATCTGAAGCAATTCAAACTGTTATGCGTCGTTATAAAATTGAAAACGCATACGAAAAATTAAAAAAATTAACTCGAGGAAAAGAAATAAAGAAAATTGATATACATAAATTTATTGAAAAATTAAATATTCCAAAGATAGAAAAAGAACGTTTAAAAAAAATCTCTCCATCCAATTATATTGGAGCAGCTAGTCAAATTATTAATGAAATAAAGTAAATATATTATTTATGTATTTATCTTTTAATTTTAAGGAATTTTTTTTGGTAACATTAGAAATACTAATTCTTTCTATTATATTACTGATGGGATGCAATAATTATTTAAATGTAAAAAAAAATACAGCAAATAATTATTCTTTTTTAAATAAAAAAAATATAGAAAAAACCATTCATAACTGGAATTTTCTTATTAAGAAAGCATCAAATAAATATAATGTTGAAGAAAAATTAATTAAATCTATTATTTATGCTGAGTCTTCTGGTAATCCTTATGCTAAAAGTGAATCAAATGCAATTGGTTTGATGCAAATAAAACCGTCTGCAGCAGGTCTAGAAATATATCGTTTAAATGGGAAAAAAGGTCAACCTTCTGTTAAAGAATTATATAATCCTAAAATAAATATTAATATTGGTACCTCTTATATAAATTTATTACAAAAAAAAAATTTATTTGGTATAAAAAATAAGGAAATAATGAGATATGCAACCATTGTTGCATATGTTAATGGAACGAGTGCATTATTAAAAATATTTTCTAAAAATAGAAATAAAGCAATAAAAATAATAAATTCTATGACAGTAAAAACATTTTTTAAATATGTAAAAAAACACCCATCAATACAGGCTTCACAATATTTAGAAAAAGTAATAAGAATTTATAATTTAATTTAAATATTTTACCGTTTTTAAATATAAAAAATAGAACATTTTCACGTATATGATATATATTTGGAATATTAAAATGGGCATTTTAAAAGGTAAAAAAATTTTAATAACTGGTATATTAAATGAAAAATCAATCGCATTGGGTATTGCAAAATCAATGTATAAGCAACAAGCAGAATTAATTTTTGTTTGTCAAAACAAAAAAATAATTAATAAAATCAAATATTTAATTCAACCAATTAATCATAATACTATTTTCTTTTGTGATGTATCTCATGATGAAAACATTAAAGAACTATTTTTTAATATAAAAAAAGTTTGGGAGAATTTTGATGGATTAATTCATTCTATTGCTTATTGTCCTAAAAAACAAATGCATGAAGATTTTATTGAAGGTAGTAATAGAGAATCCTTTAATATATGCCACGAAATTAGTTCATATAGTTTCTTAAGCATGGTAAGAGAATGTAAAAATATGTTAAATAAATTTTCCTCCTTAGTAACATTATCTTATTTAGGTTCACAAAAAATAGTGTCTAATTATAATATGATGGGTTTAGCAAAATCTTCCTTAGAAGCAAATGTTCGCTATATGGCTCATTCATTAGGTAAAAAAAATATTAGAGTTAACGTTATTTCTTCTGGACCCATTAAAACTGTATCTTCTTATCAAATTAAAAATTTTGAAAAAATAAAAAAAATACACAAGTCTTTATCTTTAACAAAAAATCATGTTACTAGCGAAGAAATAGGAAACGTTGCATCTTTTTTATGCTCTGATTTATCTATTGGAATTACTGGTTCAATTATTAATGTTGACCATGGTTTTCATTTAAACGGAATAGGTTCTATTATTTAAACAAAAAATTTTTGTACATATTTTTTCATTTTACTAATTTAAAATTTAACTTTAAATTGATTTGATAAATATAATATTAATTTTCATTGAAATTTTTAATAAAATTTATCTATGATATTATTCAAATAAGTTATATATTAAAATTATTAATTATTTATTTTCTACTATGGTAATTAGGTAGTATTATTATGTTCCAAAACAATCCATTACTTGCACAATTAAAAAAAAATCTACATGCTAAAACACCACGGGTTGAAGGAATAGTAAAAAGTACTGAAAGAGGATTTGGGTTTTTAGAAGTTGATGCACAAAAAAGTTATTTTATACCTCCTAAAAATATGAAAAATGTTATGCATGGAGATAAAATATTAGCTTTGTTAAAAGTGGAAAAAGATCGTGAAATAGCTGAACCTGAAAAATTAATTGAATCTTTTTTAAATCGATTTGTAGGGAAAATTGAAAAAAAAGACAATAAATTGTTCATTTTACCAGACTATCCATTTTTAAAAGACTTTATATTATGCCGAATTAAAAAAAATTGTATTGATATTTTTGAGACAGGGGATTGGGCCGTAGCGAAATTAATTAAACATAAACTTAACGGAAATCATATATTTTATGCTGAATTAGTTGAAGAAATAGTTAAGGCAAATAATCCACTTATACCATGGTGGGTAACTTTATCACGTCATAATCTTGAGAGAAAAGCACCTACAATAGAAAAAGATGATCTTATTCTGAAAGATCGTTCTGATAGAAAGGATTTAACTCATTGTAACTTTATTACAATAGATAATTTTAATACAAAAGATATTGATGACGCTCTTTTTATTAAAGAAAATAATGATGGCAGTTTTTGTTTAACTGTAGCTATTGCAGATCCGACTTCTTACATAAAAAGTGGTAGTAAATTAGATATCATTGCTGCAAAACGAGGATTTACAAATTATTTACCAGGTTTCAATGTTCCTATGTTACCTCGCAATTTATCAGAAGATATGTGTTCTTTAAATCCCAACGAACGCCGTCCAGTATTAGCATGTCGTATTAATGTTTTAAAAAACGGAAATATTTGTAATAAAATTAATTTTTTTTTAGCATGGATTAAATCAAAATCAAAATTATCTTATGACAATGTATCAGATTGGATTGAAAAAACAGGTTCATGGAAGCCAGAAACAAAATTAATTGAAAATCAAATATTGCTTTTACATCGTTTATGTTTATTACGTATAAAATGGCGAGCATTAAATTCTGTATTATTTAAAGATAGTTTGGAATATAGATTTCAATTTTCTGACACTGGAATTGTAGAAGATGTTGTTGTAGAAAAAAGACGTATTGCACATAAAATTATCGAAGAATCAATGATAATAGCAAATATATCTGCTGCCAATTTTTTATCAAAAAACCTGGGATTTGGAATATATAATACACATACTGGTTTTGATTTTATTAATGCTGAAAACGTCGTTTCTTTTTTAGAAAAATATAACTTAAAATTTACTGTAAAAGAAATAATTACATTAAAAGGATTTTGTAATCTTAGACGTGTTTTAAATATATTATCTAATAATTATGTTAATAGCCGTATTCGTCGTTATCAATCTTTTGGAGATTTTAGTATTACCCCAGGTCCTCATTTTGCATTAGGTCTTTCAGAGTATGCTACTTGGACATCTCCTATTCGAAAATACAGTGATATGATTAATCATCGTTTATTAAAATCTATTATTAATAAAGATAAAAATATTACTAAGCCCAGTGAAGATATAAAATTAAGAATTAGTGAGCAGAAACGTCGTAATAGAATTGCAGAAAGAGATGTGTCAGATTGGCTTTACACCTTACTTCTACAAAAAAAAGAATATAAAAATAAAAAATTTAATGCTGAAATTACAGATGTTTCTAGAAGTGGAATAAGAGCTAAATTATTAGAAAACGGTGCAAATGTATTTATTCCTGCTTTATTTTTACATCCTGTTAGAGAAGAATTAATTTTTAGTCAAGAAACAGGAAAAGTCTTTATTAAAGGTATTTTACACTATAAAGTATCTGATTTAATACAAGTTATTCTTTCAGAGATTCGATTACAAACACGCAGTATTATTGCACGACTTGATAATTAAATACTAACATTAATAATGTTTAAATAATTTTTAATTAAATTTATATACAAAAATATATTTTTTATATTATCTCAGTTCTTTGAGCTAATATTTTTTTAATAATTTTATTATATTAAACATTGCTGTTATTTTAATGTAATTAAAAGAAATTCAATATAAATTAAGAGTATAATATGCATATTTCAATGTTTGATTTTTCTATATATATAAAATTTTTTGTAAGTTTATGTGCTTTAGTTAATCCAATTGGAATGATTCCTATATTTACAACTATGACTAATAATCAATCTAATCTGGAACGAAAAAAAACTAATTTAATTGCTAATTTTTCTGCTTTTCTAATTTTGTTAATATCTTTATTTTTAGGTAATAGCATTTTAAATGCTTTTGGCATATCTATTAATTCATTTCGTATAGCAGGAGGAATACTGATTATTGGTATTGCTTTTTCTATGATTAGTGGAAAATTTACAAAAAATAAAAAAACAAGTACAGAAGAAAATCAAGAAAACATAAGTGTTGTACCTTTAGCCATGCCATTAATTGCAGGACCTGGAGCAATCAGTTCAACTATTGTTTGGAGTACTTATTATTCTACTTGGATCAATTTTTTAGGGTGTAGTATAGCTATTTTTTTATTTTCATGTGTTTGCTGGTTATGTTTTCGAGCTGCTCCATGCGTGGTTGAAATATTAGGAAAAACAGGTATTAATATTATTACACGTATTATGGGTTTATTACTAATGTCTTTAGGAATAGAGTTTCTTAGTATTGGAATAAAGTCTATTTTTTCTGAACTACTACATTAGTAATGTACTAAAATTAATATTTTTTATTTTATTTAGTATTTTTTGAATAAAAAATTGGATTTTCTTATTGAATAATAAAATTATTTTTTTTCGCAATTTCGGTTTAAAACATTGGATTGAAATGTTTAATAAAATGCATTTCTTTACAAAAACACGTGATATTTATACATTTGACGAAATTTGGTTTTTAGAACATTATCCAATTTTTACTCAAGGTTTGTTAAATAAAAGAAATATAACTACATCTAATGATAATATTCTTCACGATATTCCAGTAGTAACTACAGATAGAGGTGGTCAAATTACATATCATGGTCCTGGACAACAAATATTATATTTTTTAATTGATTTAAAACGTCGAAAAGTTACTATTCGTGATCTTATAAATATAATGCATAATTTAATAATAGAAACTCTAGATTATTTTTCTATTAAATCAAATGTTAAAAAAAACTCTCCTGGAGTTTATATAAATAATAAAAAAATATGTTCGTTAGGGTTAAGAGTAAAAAAAGGATTTACATTGCATGGTTTATCATTAAATGTTCATATGGATTTAACACCATTTAATTATATTCATCCTTGTGGTGATGTTGATATGAAAATGACACAAATTAAAGAATTTAATACTTTTTTAACATTAAAAGATATTCGTTTAATTTTAATTAAAAAACTATCTCAATTATTAAATGTTTCAATTATTGAAAAAAAATTTTAATATTAATAATAATTCTTAGAAAGAATTATATTTTTTAATAAAAAATATAAAATTTTTGTTAAATAATTATTTTTAAGTTAATAACTATAATAGAAATTAATATTTCTAATCGAGACAATTCATTTTATGAATAAAAAAAAACATTCTTTATTTAAAATTATAAAAGAAAATAAAATATTAAATATTATTCCTACTAAAAATTTTTCTAAAAAAACAACAAAACTCAGCAAACCTAATTGGATAAAAGTTAAAATACCTGTTGATACATCTCGTATTCGTAAAATAAAAAATGCTTTACGTAAAAATAATTTGTATTCTGTTTGTGAAGAAGCTAATTGTCCAAATTTACCAGAATGCTTTAATCATGGAACTGCAACGTTTATGATTCTTGGATCAAAATGTACTCGTAATTGTCCATTTTGTGCAGTTTCTCATGGTATACCTAACTCTTTAAATGTAGAAGAACCAAACAATTTAGCAAAAACTGTATTTGATATGGGTATTGATTATGTAGTAATTACTTCAGTTGTAAGAGATGATTTATATGATGGAGGCGCTCAACATTTTGTTAATTGCATTAAATCAATTAGAAAAAAGAATCAAGTTAAAATTGAAATATTAGTTCCTGACTTCAGAGGAAGAGTTGAATTAATTTTAAAAATTTTTAATTCAGGATTGCCTGATGTTTTTAATCATAATATAGAAAACGTTCCTCGTCTTTATAAAAAAATACGTCCTGGGGCTAATTATAAAAAATCGTTATTTTTATTAGAGTCCTTCAAGAAAAAATATTTTGAAATTCCTACAAAATCAGGTTTAATGTTAGGATTAGGTGAAAAAGATATAGAAATCATTCAAGTAATGAAAGATCTTTATTCAAGTGGTGTTACATTATTGACAATAGGACAATATCTTCAACCTAGTATTAATCATATTCCAGTACAACGTTATATACCGCTTTCAGAATTTGAAAATATAAAAAAAGAAGCATTATCTATTGGTTTTACTAATGCATTTTGCGGACCTTTTGTTCGTTCATCATACCATGCTAGTTTTCAAACGAATTTATTTGTTAAAAAATAATTAATTTATTAAAAATTTCATTATTGTTTATTTTAAATGTTTTGAATATTATGTAATTAGCATCTTGATATATTGAAAAAATATATAAAAATCATTTTTAATAGAGGTCAAATAGTGTTACATCCCAATCATTATAATGTTCCAAAAATTATCATTGCTTTAGATTTTTGTACTAAGAAAAAAGCTATGAAATTAGTAGATCTTCTTGATCCTTCTGTTTTTTATCTAAAAATTGGTAAAGAAATGTTTACAATTTTAGGATATAAATTTATAAAAGAATTACATAAATTGGGATTTAATATATTTCTTGACTTAAAATTTCATGATATTCCCAATACTGTGTTTAACGCAACAAAAGCAGCTGCAGATTTGGGGGTATGGATGTTAAGTGTTCATGCATCTGGTGGTAAAAACATGCTTCTTTCAGCAAAAAAAGCTTTAAAATCTTTTAACAAAGCTCCTTTATTAATTGCTGTAACTGTATTAACTAGTTTAAAAGAAAAAGATTTAAAAGAAATTGGAATTAAAATATCATTAAAAGATTATATTTTAATATTGTCAAAATTATCTAATGAATGTGGTTTAGATGGAATTGTTTGTCCAGGAAAAGAAGCAAAAAAAATGAAATTATTATATGGAGATAAATGTAAAATTGTCACTCCAGGTATTAGATTTTCAACTGATTCTTCATTTGATCAAAAGCATATTATTACTCCAAAAGAAGCAAAAGAATGTCAAATAGACTATATAGTTATAGGACGTTCTATTACAACTTCAAAGAATCCGATTAAAAAATTAAATTTTATAATAGAATCTATGCAATAATATTTTTAGATTAATAAATGTTTATATAAAATAAATTCTTAAGAATATTTTTTAAGAAATATGTTTCTATATGTAAACTATCAACTAATTTTTTTTTAAATAATTAAGTACAGTAAAATTGGAGAATTTATGCAATTAGTTCAAATAGAAAAAGCTATTTTACCAACCCCTTGGGGAGATTTTTTGATATTTGGTTTCGAAGAAAAAAAGAATGGAAAAAATCATATTGCTCTTGTATATGGAAATATACAAAAAAATATTCCTATTCTTGCTAGAGTACATTCTGAATGTTTAACAGGAGATGCTTTTTTTAGTTTGAGATGTGATTGTGGTATTCAATTAGAAATAGCAATGAGTAAAATTGCTTCAGAAGGAAACGGTATATTAATATATCACCGTCAAGAGGGGAGAAATATTGGTCTTCTTAATAAAATTAAAGCATATTCTTTGCAAGACAAAGGTTTAGATACTGTTGAAGCCAATCAAAAACTTGGTTTTTCTGCAGACGAAAGAGATTTTTCATTATGCGCTGATATTTTTAATATTTTGAATATAAAAAAAATTCGTCTTTTAACAAATAATCCATTCAAAGTTAAAATGCTCATGGCATCTGGAATAGAAATTGTAGAAAGAATTCCTATTATTGTAGAAAAAAATGATAAAAATGCTCGTTATTTAAAAACTAAAGCTGAAAAAATGGGTCATTTACTATTCAAGTAAAATTTTTTAAAAATATATATGTAATTTAATTTTTTAGTTCATGAAATATTGTTATAATAATATATAATTATTACGTATATATTTTTTAAAAATTTTAATTTTCCCGTTAAAAAAATTTTAAATATTTTTTCTTTATTTTAAATATCATTTTAAATATCAGGGGTTTTTTTAATGAACCCCTAAAAATTTTTGAATATCTATTTACTTATAAAAAACGTTTTTTAAAAAATTATTTTTTTAAAATTATAATAATGGACTTAAAAAATAAAAAATTTTTTCTAAAACGCGAGTCCAATATGCACGCATAGACCAAATATTTTTATCTAATAATCGAGAATTAGCAATATATTCTTTTTGTATAGAAGATAAATTATGACTAAATTTACTATCATCAATAACTAAAGTAATTTCAAAATTTAACCATAAGCTTCTCATATCTAAATTAACAGTTCCAATTAAACTAAGTTGTTGATCAATTAATATGCTTTTACTATGTAACAATCCTTTTTTAAATTGATATATTTTTACTCCTGCTTCTAATAATTCACTAAAAAACACTCTACTTGCCCATTTAACTAGAATAGAATCATGGTACAAAGGTATAATGATACTGACTTTTACACCTCTTTGAGCGGCAGTACAAATAGCATGTAATAAATCATCACTAGGTACAAGGTATGGAGTGGTCATAATTAATTCATTTCTTGCTGAATAAATAGCAGTTAATAATGCTTGATGAATTACATTCTTAGGAAACCCTGGACCTGATGCAATCACTTGAACACTAGAGTTTTGATTACATTTTTTTTTTAACATTTCCTTACTTGGTAATTTAGGTAAAATTTTAAAACCTGTTTCAATTTCCCAATCACATGAATAAATAATGCCCATTGTTGTAGCTATAGGACCTTCTATTCTTGTCATTAAATCAATCCATTGACCTATTCCTGAAGATTGTTTAAATAAATATGGATCTACTAGATTCATACTACCAGAATAAGAAATATAATTATCAATTAATATAATTTTTCTGTGTTGTCTTACATCTAAACGTCGTAAAAAAATTCTTATCAAACTAACTTTCAATGCTTCTACAATTTCAATTCCAGATTTTTTCATAACATTAAACCAGGGACTTCTAAAAAATTCTACACTTCCTGCTGAATCTAACATAAGTCTACAATGTACTCCGCGTTTAGCAGAATCTATTAGAGCAACAGCTACATCATCAGCAATCCCCCCTGGTTTCCAAATATAAAACACCATTTCAATATTTTTACGTGCTGAATAAATATCGCGTATTAAAACTTCCATGGTTTTTTTAGTATTAGTTAAAAGAGTTATATTGTTGTTTTTAATTCCAGAAATTCCCTGTCGATGTTTACACAATTGAAATAAAGAAGTAGCTACTTCACTATTTTTTATTTGAAAGATATATTTACAAGATTTAAGTTCATTAAGATATGTATTAGATATAGACCAAATTTTTCTTGCTATTTTCTTTTGTCTTTTTCCTAAATATAACTCGCCAAAGAAAAACCAAATGGCTATTCCTATGAATGGAAGAATATAAATAGTTAAGAGCCAAGACATAGAGGAAGGTATACTACGACGTTTAATTAGAATACGATAGGTAATGTTAGCAATTAGTAACCAGTATATTAACACAACTAGCCATTTTATTAAATCATAGAAAATATCCATTCATTTGAAGGTCCTATTCATACTTTTTCATAAAAGTGTTTTATATTTCATTGAATATTTTTATAATTTTTAAACATGAAATAAAAATTGATAATTTAGCATTTAAAATAAAGAAATATATTTTAAAATTCATGAATTCAACACTTTAAATAAAAAGTAAATATCTTATTGCATAAGATTATGCATGTTATTTGACTTTTAAAGTGTTGAGTCTTATTGTTTAAAATTTTTTATTAAATTATGTTTAAAATTTATTTATATAGTAATGAAAATTATAAAAATATTTTTAATTTTTTAAAATTTTTATTTTAAATAATACTCATAGGTAATAATTCTCGAGGTTTTCCTCTTTTATCAATTGCTACATAAATAAATATAGCTTCTGCAGCACAATAAAATTGACCTAACGGTTTAGAATAAATTTTTTTTATCCACACTTCTAGATTAATGGTAATAGAACTGTTTCCAGTTTTAATACAATGTGCATAACAACTTACAACATCTCCGACTGATACCGGTTTAAAAAAAGTAATGCCGTCTACTTGTACTGTTACTACTCTTCCACCCGCTATTTCCTTGGCTAATATAGCACCACCCATATCCATTTGAGACATAATCCATCCACCAAATATATCACCATTAGCATTGGTATCTGAAGGCATGGTAAGTGTTTTTAAGACTATTGTTCCTTGTGGTGATTTGTTTTTTTTTGGCATTATTAAAATTTTCACTCTATTATATTGAAACAAAATACAATTTATTTTTCTTTTAATATTTTAAAATTTATATAAACACTTGTAATTAAAATTGAAATAAACATTAAAAATGAAAGTCCAAAGACTTTAAAATTTACCCAAGTTTTTTCTGGTAACCAAAACGCTATATAAATGTTTAAAATACTGCAAAATAAAAAAAACAATGCCCAAAAAAAATTGATTTTTTTCCAATAAAAATTGGAAATTTTTATATCTTTTTCTAAAAATATTTGAACTATAGGTTTTTTTTTCCAAAATTGACTAATAAATAATATTATAGAAAAAATCATATAAATTATTGTTATTTTCCATTTAATAAATTGACTATTATGGAAAAATATTGTTAGAGAACCAAAAATAGCAATTGTAATAAAACTAAATAAATTAATTTTATCTGTTTCTTTATAAATGATCCAGTAAAGCAAACAAGTCAAACCTGATGTAAAAATTAAAGATTTTGATGCTGTAAAAATATCATAAAATCTATAAAATATGAAGAAAGTTAGTATAGGTAATAAATTTAGTATTTTTTTCATATTAATAACCTAAAAAATATTTAATTTTTTAAGAACGTAAAAAAAGCATGTAAAAACGAAATAAATATACAATTAAAATTGAAAAAAATATATTCATATTAATATTCAATATTAAAAAAATAAAATTCTTACTTATTATATAATTATTAGAAAATATTGTCGTTAAAATAAATTTAACACACATCCAAAATAGAACACTTGTTCCAATAATATTTAAATGTTTACAGGAAATAGAAAAACTAAGACGTATACAATCTATTAAATTATTTTTTTTAAATGATAAAATAATAGGTGATAAAGCAAGTAAAACTGATAAAAATATACCTGGAAAAATAAAAAACATAAAACCTATTTGAATAATAAAAGTTGTAATAAAATTTAATATAAATAAACTTGGTAAAAATTTACATAAAGAGTAAACTGAAGACTTAATCGATTCTCTTCTATTTTTAGATAAATGTGTAATTAAAGTAATTATACTACCTAATAAAAAAGTTTTACTTATTAAAAATTCAAGTATTTTAAATATTGAATATTTTAATAATTCTTTTTTTTCATATGTACTCATATTATTAATTAAATCAAAGATTGAATGAGAACTTATAAATTTTTTATTTTCTATCATAGAAATAATGTGCATATTAGGTTTAATAAGCATATTTATCAAAATGCTCATAAAAGTAGCTAATGTAGATATAAAAATAATAATTTTTATTTCTTTGGAGACGAAATGATATGTATCATTGCATAATTCGCGTATTGTAACAGACATATGTATATTCCTTATAAACATTGTATAAAATTTAAAGATTATACACATCTATTTTAGATGAATTTTTTTTAAGAAATAATTTATTTATGAAGATAAATAAAATTTAAATTTTTATACATTAAGACTGAACAAATTTAGTAGCTTTTTTTAATTTAACAGCAAAATTTTTTATTTCATCTATCATTTTTTGTTCTTTATTTAAATTTTTTTCAATTATATTTATAATTGCTGAACCACATATTACACCATTGGTACCAGATAAAAGTGATCTTTGAATTTGTATAGCATTTCCAATTCCAAATCCTTGTAAAAGTGGAAGAGAATTATATTTTTTTACTCTGTTTATAAATACATTCGATAATGATATTATTTCCTTTTCTATTCCTGTCACTCCTGAACGAGATAATAAATAAATATATCCTTTTGCATATAAAGAAAGTTTAGATAAAAATATATTATCTGCATCTGGTGGGCATATAAAAATAGAATCAATATCGTATCGATTTGCTATTTTATAAAAATAGCTATATTCTTCTATAGGTACATCTGCTATTAATACAGAATCTATACCAGATTGAAAACATTTATCATAGAAGTTTTTAATACCGTAATTGTATATTAAATTAGCATATAATAAGATACCTATAGGTAAATTTAGATATTTATTACGTATATTTTTAATTACTTCAAAACATTTTAAAAAAGTGTTTTTTTTAGATAATGAACGTAGACTCGCATTTTGAATAGTGGGACCATCTGCTAATGGATCTGAAAAGGGAATTCCTAATTCTAATGCATCTGCCCCACTTTCAATTAGTGTCTCAATGATTTTTAATGACGTTTCTAAAGAAGGGTCTCCTATAACTACAAATGGCACAAAACATCCTTCTTTCAAAAAAGATAAATTTTGAAATGTTTTTTTATAACGACTCATTTTTTTGTTCCTGTTTGTTTAAAATCTCACGAACTGTAAATATATCTTTATCTCCACGTCCAGAAAGATTAACGATAAATACTTGTTCTTTTTTAGGATAAAGATACATTAATTTCAATGCATAAGCTAATGCATGAGAAGATTCTAATGCAGGAATAATACCTTCTTTTTTAGATAGAATCTGAAATGCTTCTAAAGCTTCTATATCAGTAACAGAAACATATTTAGCACGATTAATACTATTTAACCAAGAATGTTCAGGACCAACAGATGGAAAATCTAAACCAGCAGAAACAGACCAAGATTTTTCTATCTGACCTTCTTGACTTTGCATTAAATGCGACTTCATTCCAAAATAAATACCTGTTCTACCATGAGTTAATGGTGCTCCATGTTTTCCTGTTTCTATGCCCTTACCAGCTGGTTCTACACCAATTAAATTTACTTTTTCGTCTATAAAATCAGAAAAAATACCAATTGCATTAGACCCTCCTCCTACACAAGCAATAATTGCATCCGGTAACCTATTTTCTTGTTCTAAAATTTGTTTTTTTGCTTCTTCTCCAATCATTTTTTGAAATTCTTTTACAATTGTTGGGTAAGGATGTGGACCTGCAGCTGTACCAATCATATAATGTGATTTTTGGTAATTTCTAGACCAATCACGTAAGGCTTCATTACATGCATCTTTTAATGTGCCTGAGCCATTTTCTACTGATATAACTTCTGCACCCATTAATTTCATTCGAAAAACATTAGGACTTTGTCTTTTTATATCTTTGTAACCCATATAAATTTTACATTTTAAGTTAAACAATGCACAAGCAATGGCGGCAGCAACACCATGTTGACCAGCACCAGTTTCAGCAATTATTTCTTTTTTTTTCATTTTTACTGCTAGCATTGCTTGTCCTAATACTTGATTGGTTTTATGTGCCCCTCCATGTAATAAGTCTTCTCTTTTAAGATAAATGCGTGTTTTTGTACCTTTAGTTAAATTATTACATAAAGTTAATGGAGTTGGTCTTCCGGCATAGTTTTTTAAAAAATCAAAAAATTTTTTTTGAAAATTTGGATCTTTTTTTGCATCAACAAAATTTTTTTCTAATTGATATAAAGCTGGCATTAATATTTGAGGAACATACATACCTCCAAATTTGCCAAAATAAGGATTAAGTAAAGTCATTTTTAATTGATTTCCAGTTTTTTTTAAAAAAACAATTTATTAAAATATTAGTGTTTTAAAAATTAAATTAATTTTTTTGTGATCTTTAATTCCAGGAGATTTTTCTACTCCTGAATTAAAATCTAATCCTGAACAGTTAAATTGAGATGCAATAAGAAAATTATTTGTATTAATACCTCCTGCTAAAATCACGTTGTCTAAAATAGATCCTTTTAAAATAGACCAATTAAAAGCTCTATTAGTTCCTCCCGAACCAGAATCAAAAATATATTTATCGACATTGTTCAAATTTAACAATGGTAAAGTTGATTGAATAGAAAAAGCTTTCCAAATTCTTATATTTTTACATAGTCTTCTTCTTAGCATATTAATATAGTCTTGATCTTCAGAACCATGCAATTGAACAGCATATAAAGAAAGTTGTTCAGCTATGTCAATAATTGTTTCTATATCTTGATTTTGAAAAACACCTACAAATCTCAAACTATTATCAAAGATAATTTTTTTTGCAATTTTTTTGTTGATTTTACGTAATGAATTTTTTGCAAAAATTAATCCTCCGTAAACTGCTCCACAATTTTCTACAATTTTTGCGTCAATAATGCGAGTTAATCCACATATCTTATTATCGCCTATTATTAAAGATTTTATATCTGTTTCTAGGTTTTTTTTACGCATTAAACTTGAACCTATTAAAAAACCATTAACAATTTTACTTAATTCTTTTATTTGATGATGTGTTTTTATACCGGATTCACTGATAATAATTCTATTTTTAATTAAAGGTGATAAACTTCGTGTTCTATTTAAATCTATTGATAAATCATGTAAATTACGGTTATTTATTCCAATAACAGAAGCATTTAATTTAATAGCTCGCTTTAACTCTTCAAGATTATTAATTTCTGTTAATATTCCCATGTTTAATTCTTTAGCAATTCTAGATAATTCAATATATTGAACATCGTTTAAAACAGATAACATTAATAAAATAGCATCAGCATTGTAATATCTAGCCAAATAAACTTGATATGGATCAATAAAAAAATCTTTACACAAAATTGGTTGATATACACATTTTCGTACTATATTTATATATTCTATATTTCCATTAAAATATTTTTCGTCTGTAAGAACTGAAATAGCTGAAGCGTACTTTTTATAAATATTTGCAATTTCAATTAAATTAAAATTTTTTCTTATTATTCCCAAAGAAGGAGAACTTTTTTTACATTCTAATATAAAAAAAGGTCGTTTTCTTTTTAAAATTTCGTAAAAATTACGTGTTTCTTTATTAATTTTGTCTTTAAATGTAATTAATGGTTGTTTTTTTTTTCTATTTTTAATCCAATCTATTTTATCTTTTATAATTTTATTTAGTATTGTCTCTGGCATATTAATCTTCTTTCGACATATTAGAAACCTGCATTATATGTTTATAGACGTCTCCACTGCGAATTTTCTTTAGTGCTAATTTTGTATTTTCTTTTAAATTTTCGCATCCAAAGTTTTTTAATAATATTGCAACGTTAACTGCAATTAATTCTTCATATAACTTTTCACCCTGACCTTTCATTGTTTTTTTAATAAGATGATAATTTTCTTCTGATGAACATTCCACAGATATTGATTTAGGATATCTTTTTATACCGAAATCTTCTGGTTCTAGTTCATACGAATAAATTTTGTTATTTAATAATTCAGAAACATATGTCGTACCATGCAATGTAACTTCATCTGTATCACTACCATGTAAAACTATACCACGTTGGTATTTTAGTTTTTTTAAAATTTTAGACATAGGATTTATTAAATCTTTTTTATAAACACCAATTACAGTCAACGGAGGACTGGCAGGATTAAGAAATGGTCCTAATAAATTAAAAATAGTTTTAATTTTTAGAATACTACGAGTGTTAGATGCATATTTAAAACTATTATGATATCTAGGGGCGAAAAGAAAACAAATGTTTAATTTATCCAAAATTTTTTTAGAATTTTCTAGAGATCCATTTAAGTTAATTTTAAATTTATTTAAAATATCAGAAGAACCAGATTTGCTTGAAACCCCTTTATTACAATGCTTAATAATTTTAAATCCACATGATGCAGCAACAAAAGCACTTGCAGTTGAAACATTAATAGTATTTTTAATGTCTCCACCTGTTCCAACTATATCAGAAAAAATATAATTGGGTCTAGGAAAGAATTTCATTCTTTCTAAGAAAGCATATATTGCACCTAATATTTCTTCTTCTGATTCACCATTCATTTGCATTGCTGTTAAAATAGATGATAATTGTATTTCATTAATCTCACCTAAGGCAATTGATTTAAAAAGTTGATAACTTTCTTCTTGATTTAAAGATTTTGATTCATAAATCTTGCTAAAGATATTTTGCATTGATTACCTTTTAAGACTTTAATTAAAAACATTAAGATTTTTTTTATTATCTTGGATAATTTTTCACAATAATCTATTGACTAAAATAATTCAAATTAAATTTTAAAAAACTTTATTCTTGAATATTTTGTTATTATTTAGAATAAAAATTATAAAAAATAAAGCATAACTGTTATTAGTTTAATATGTTATATAGTAAACATTTTTATTATCTTGGAATTTTGAAATGAATAAAATTATAGTAATAACATTATTCTGTTTAGTATCAATTACTTGGGGAACCACTTGGATAGCAATGAAAATTGCAGTAGAAACAATTCCACCCTTTTTTGCCACTGGAATACGTTTTTTAGCAGCTTCTCCTTTATTAATTATACTTTCTTATTTAACAAAAACACCTCTTTTGTTTCCATATGGTCAAAGACGTTTTCAGATTTTTATTTCTATTTTTTATTTTTCAATACCTTTTACATTAATGTTGTACGGTAGTAGTTGTGTAAATTCTTCTATTTCTTCTATTATCTTTGCTAATATGCCTGTTTTAGTATTACTAATTTCACATGTTTATTTAAAAAAAAAAATAAATTTTATTCAAAAAATAGGTATAGTAACCTCTTTAATTACATTGTTTTTTGTATTACTAATAGATCTTAAATCAGAATACTTTTTTCAATGGAAAGGAATTTTAGCTTTACTTTTAGCATTGTTAAGTCATGCTGTAATTTATGTTGAATGCCAAAAAAAATCTTGTAATGTATCTGTTATTACATTTAATGCATTACCATCTTTAATATCTGGAATATTTTTGTCTACTATATCTTGGTTTATCGAAACTCCTCATATTAATTTTTTTTCTACTAGATCTATTTTAGCTATTTTTTATCTTGGTAATTTTTGTGGAATTTGTGGTATTTTATCTTATTTTTATTTGCAAAAAAGAGTAAGTTCGTTCTATGCTTCTATTGTTTTTTTAATTTTTCCATTAATTGCAGGTTTTTTAGAAATGTATATTTATAAGAAAACAATTTTATTGTATAAATTATGGTTTATTTTTCCATCAGGATTAGGAATATTATTAACTTTAATTCCTATTAACTTCTTTAAGAATGTTATAAGGTTTTCAAAATGACTGAAAAAATACAAAAAATATTATCTAATTTAGGATATGGTTCACGTCGTTTTATTGAACATATGATTAAATGCGGTAATATAACTATTAACGGGAAAAAAGCTGTAATTGGTGAATATTTAAATAAAAAAAATCCTGGTGAAATTTTAATTAATAAAAAAAAAATAGTTGTACAAAGAAAAAAAAATGAATCTAAAGTTTTAATTTATAATAAACCTATCGGAGAAATTTGTACTAGAAGTGACATTCAAAAAAGATTAACTGTATTTGATAAACTTCCTAAGTTGAATTTAAATCGATGGGTTAGTATAGGAAGATTAGATATTAATACTAAAGGGTTGTTATTATTCACTAATGATGGCGTTTTAGCAAATAAACTTATGCATCCACGTAATCAGATTGAACGAGAATATAAAATTCGAATTTTTGGAGAAATCAATGAAAATAAAATAAATACTTTAAAAAAAGGAGTTAAAATTATACATGGTAATGCTTCTTTTAAAGAAATAGTACCTTTATACGATAAAAAAGAAGGAAAAAATAAATGGTTTAAGGGGATCTTATGTGAAGGTAAAAATCGTGAAATTAGATTAATGTTAAAATCAATTAAATGTCAAGTTAGTCAATTAATTAGAGTACGATACGGTAATATTATTTTACCAAAAAATTTAAAAGAAGGTCAATGGATGATGTTAAATTTAACACTATTGAATAATTTATATAATCTAATTAATGTTGAAAAAAAATAAAATTTTGCACGTTAGAAACTATTTAAATTTATTTTTTAAAAAGGTTAATTTTGTGAATTTACTGTTAAGTTATGAGTTGTTTTTAGCAAAAACAATTACTTTTTTATTTATTATTTTTTTAATACCATTAACTTACAACATAATAAAAAGAAAAAGAAAAGATAAAAAAAAATTTAAAATAATTTTATTAGAAAAAAAATATAAAAGTATAAAAAAAACTATTTTATTATCTAAGATGAATAGATTTGAAAGAAAAAATTGGATCAAAGAAGAGAAAAAAAAAGATAAAGAATCTGAAAAAAAAAATAAAAATAAAATTTTGATTTCAAGAAAAAAAACACTTTTTATATTAGATTTTAAAGGTGGAATTCATGCAAACGAAGTTATTGGATTAAGAGAAGAAATATCTGCAATACTTTTAGTTGCGAATCAAGATGATGAAGTTCTATTACGATTAGAAAGTGCAGGTGGTGTTATTCATGGATATGGTTTAGCAGCAGCTCAATTAGAAAGATTACGTCAAAACAAAATACGTTTAATTGTATGTATCGATAAAATTGCTGCTAGTGGTGGTTATATGATGGCTTGTGTTGCAGATTATATTATTTCAGCACCATTTGCTATAATAGGTTCAATTGGTGTGGTAGGTCAATTGCCTAATTTTAATAAATTATTAAAAAAGCATGACATTGATATTGAATTACATACTGCTGGAGATTACAAACGCACATTAACGATGTTTGGTAAAAATACAGACTTAACACGCAAAAAATTTTGTGAAGAACTAAATATAACACATGGAATTTTTAAAAAATTTATAAAGAAAATGAGACCATCTTTAGATATTGAAAATGTATCCAATGGAGAACATTGGTTTGGAACAATAGCTTTTAAAAAAAAATTAGTTGATGAAATTAACACAAGTGATAGTATTTTAATGTCTAAAATGAAAGAAGAATATACTTTATTAAATATTCAATATATTTATAATAACAAAAAATTAGAAAATTTTACATCTCTTATTATTGAAAATATTAAAAGTATTATGATTAAAATATTTTCTTTTTAAAAACTATCTTTAAACGTTAATTAACTATTTTGTTAAAAAAACATCTTCTTTAAATTACAATATATATTGTAAAAATTAAAAGTACATGTAAATTTTTTAATCTATTTTGAATTAATCCTGGTATTGTCTTAAAAAAGAAATTTTAATGTCATCGGACGAAAATTATGTGTAAATCTTTAGTTATTGTTGAATCTCCAATTAAAGCAAAAACTATAAGTAAATATTTAGGTAATAAATATATAGTAAAATCTAGTGTAGGACATGTACGAGATTTAATAAGTAATAAATCTAAAAATAAAACAAATCTTAAAAGATCTAACTTAGGATGTAATGAAAAAGAAACTTTAGTACAACAAATGGGAATTAATCCATATAAAAATTGGAAAGCAGAATATCATATTTTACCTGGTAAGGAAAAAATTATTTCTGAATTAAAAGATATTGCAAATACAGTTCACTATATATATCTTGCTACGGATTTAGATAGAGAAGGTGAGGCGATAGCATGGCATTTAAAAGAAGTAATTGGAGGAAATTCTTCTAAATTTCGACGTGTTGTTTTTAATGAAATAACTAAAAAATCAATTGAAAAAGCTTTTAAGAATATTGGTAAAATTAATATGAATCGAGTGTATGCACAACAAGCTCGTCGATTCATGGACAGAATTGTAGGATATATGATTTCACCTTTATTATGGAAAAAAATATCAAGAGGGTTATCTGCAGGTCGTGTTCAATCTGTAGCTGTTAGGCTTATAGCAGAACGAGAATATGAAATTAAAAATTTTATAGAAGATGAATACTGGAAAATAAATCTTTCTCTTTTATCTAGAGAAAATAAAAAAATAATTATGGACGTAACACATTATAAAAATAAAACATTTTTATTAAAAAATAAAAAAGAAGTAAATTCTACAATCGAAAGAATTAAAAATCTATCTTTTTTTGTTACTGATCGAAGAGATAAAATTTTAAAAAAAAAACCACCAGCTCCATTGATTACCTCTACTTTACAACAGGCTTCTAATCTTGATTTAGGATTTAGTGTAAAAAAAACAATGTTTTTAGCACAAAAGTTATACGAGCAAGGATATATAACTTATATAAGAACTGATTCTTGTTTTTTAAGTGATTATGCTATTAAAAAAGTTAGAATATATATAGAAAATAGATATGGAAGTGATTATTTACCTGAAAATCCAAATATATATTCAAATCAGAAATATTCTCAAGAAGCTCATGAAGCTATTCGACCATCAGATGTACAAATTACTAATATCAATAATTGTGATGTAGATGCTATAAAATTATATAAATTAATTTGGAATTATTTTGTTGCTTCTCAGATGAAATCTGAAAAATACAAATCTATTAAAACAACAGTCATGGCTGATGCATTTAAATTGCAATCAAATACAAAAATAATTCTTTTTTCAGGTTGGACTAAAGCTTTAAAAAAATCAAAAAATATTAATTTTGAATTTCCTATATTAGATATAGGAAGTGTTTTGCTTTTAGATGAAGTTTTACCTAATCAAATCTTTACCAAGCCCCCACCAAGGTTTAGTGAGTCATCTTTAGTACGCGAATTAGAAAAAAGAGGTATTGGAAGACCTTCTACTTACGCTGCTATAATAACAAAAATAAAAGAAAAAGGGTATTTAAAAGTTAAAAAAAATAAATTTTATGCTACAAAAATAGGGGAAATTCTTATAACTCGATTGAAAAAAAATTTTTCAGATTTAGTTGATTATCATTTTACAGCTCGTATGGAAAAAAGCCTTGATCAAATTTCTGAAAAACTAATTAATTGGAAAAATTTATTAAATTCTTTTTTCGATAATTTTTCCCAACAGTTGGAAAGAGCAAAAAAAGATCCTGAAGAAGGCGGTATGGAACTGAATATTACTATTCCAACTGAAATTACTTGTTCTATATGTAATAAAAATATGGGTATTAAAACAGCTATCACTGGTGTTTTTTTAAGTTGTTTAGGATATAATTCCGAACCTCATGAAAAACGTTGTAAAAATACAATAAATTTAATTTCATTAAATGATTTAAGTAAAACAAAAGAAGAAGAAAAAAAAGAAAAAAGTTTAAATTCAAAAACAAGATGTAAAATATGCAATATGGTAATGGATGCTTATTTAATTAATGAAAATTTTAAAATTTATATTTGTATAAATAACCCCAGTTGTAGTGGTTATAATCTTAAGAAAGGTGAATTTGAAAAAAACTTAAATCACTCATTCAAAAAAATAAGATGTGATAAATGTAAAAATGACATGTTATTTAAAACTGGTAGATTTGGAAAGTTTTTTATGTGTATTAATAATGAATGTAAAAATACAAGGAAAATTTTACCTAATGGTGAAATATCAGAACCAAAGTTAGAACCTATTCCATTCCCTGATATATTATGTAAACAATCTGATACATGGTTTGTTTTACGAGAGGGAATCTCTGGTATTTTTTTTGCTGCAAATAATTTCCCTAAATCACGCGAAACAAGATCGCCTTTTGTCGAAGAACTTGCTAAATTCAAACATTTATTACCAAAAAAATTACACTATTTAGCTAGTGGACCTCAAAAAGATAACAAAGGAAATAAAACTATAGTTTGTTTTAATAAATTAGATAAAAAGCAATACATTGCTTCTAAAAAAGAAGGAAAATTTACAGGTTGGTCGGCCTTTTTTATTGATAAAAAATGGTGTGTTTTTAATAAATAAAATAATTTAATTAATTTTTAAAGGAGTAATATTGACGTATTTTTTCAGTAATCAATCTAATAAATTTCGGACTACTAGTTAAATTTGAAGTATGATCATTACGATCATTACTATTTTCAGTAAAATTACTAGTTAAGCAACCTGCTTCTCTTGCTTGTAATTTTCCTGCTATAAGATTAATGGGTTTTGGATTAAAATCAAATAAACAATCTATTCTACCAGAAGCTACATAAGCTAAATCTAGTACAGTAGAACCAGTACATCTAAGGGAAATTCCACATGAAAGTAATTTCTTGTATATGTCCAAATAAGATAAAGATTGTTCATAGTTTTTAAGAGGTAAATTGACGGCTACCGTAGTATAGTTTAGGCTATTAATGTTAGTACATCGAATACGATAACCATTTAACTGTGAACCTTGACCCTTCACAGCTGTAAATAAGTCATTTCTTATAGGATCATATATCACTGATATTTCTGTGTTATTTTTTATAACAACAGCAATAGATATACAAAAATGTGGAAAATTTTTAATAAAATTATTTTTTCCGTCTAATTCATTAATAATCCATAAGGTGTTGTTTTCATTTTTTATAAAATCAGTATTTTTATTCAAAATAACATGATTTGGATAAGATTTATAAATTACTTCATTAATTATTCTGTATGTTTTATACATTATATTTTTAATAAATATTTTCTTTTTATCTATATCTTCTTTAATAAATTTTTGAGTATCATAATTTTGAACAATAATGTTGCCTCCTCTTCGAATTGCACGAATAGCAATATTTAACATTGGATGCATTATATTCTCCTAAATTTTAAAAAAGATAAAGTTTTATCAAAAAAATATATTGTTTTTTATATTATCATAATTTATATATTTTTAATATTTTTAATTAAATTAATTATCTATAAAATGTTTGTGAACTAATTACTTAAGGCTATTAGATGCATAAGGGTATTAATATACAAAATATTTCTGATTATAAGATCAATTTACTGGATTTAAACCGTAAAGAAATAGAACTTTTTCTTGTCTCTCTTGGGGCAAAAAAATTTGTTACAGAGCAACTTATGAAATGGATTTATAATTATAATTGCAGTAATTTTGATTTAATGTCAAATCTTAAAAAAGATATGAGAAAAAAATTAAGTGAAAAATCCTATATATTTGCGTCAAATTTTATAGAAGAAAAAGTGTCTTATGACGGTACCATAAAATGGATTACATCTATTGATAAACAAAAAATAGAAACTATTTATATCCCCGAAAAAAAACGTGCCACTCTTTGTGTTTCTTCACAAATTGGTTGTTCTTTAAAATGCAAGTTTTGTGCTACTGGACAACAAGGTTTTAACAGAAATTTAAAAGTTTCTGAGATTATTTCTCAAATTTGGCAAGCAAATAAAAAGTTAAAAGAAAAAAAAAATAACAGTATAATTACTAATATAGTTTTTATGGGAATGGGAGAACCTTTATTAAATTTAAACAATGTTATTTCTGCAATAAAAATTATTTTAGATAAAAATGGATTTGGATTATCAAAACGTCGTATTACTCTTTCTACTTCAGGAATTGTTCCTGCCCTAGACAAATTAAGTAAAAAGATTGATGTTAGTTTAGCCATATCTTTACATGCACCAAATGATTTTATTAGAAATTCAATTATGCCAATAAATAAAAAATATAATATAAAAGCTTTTTTGTATTCTGTTTCTCAATATTTAAAAGGTTCTCACGCAAACAGAGGTGGTGTTACTGTAGAATATGTAATGCTGAGTGGTATTAATGATTCAAATGAAAATGCTGAAGAATTAGCAAATATTTTAAAAAAAATACCTAGT
This sequence comes from Buchnera aphidicola (Rhopalosiphum padi), assembly GCF_005080845.1. Taxonomy (NCBI): domain Bacteria; kingdom Pseudomonadati; phylum Pseudomonadota; class Gammaproteobacteria; order Enterobacterales; family Erwiniaceae; genus Buchnera; species Buchnera aphidicola. Next base: position 315,159 of record NZ_CP034858.1, read on the forward strand.
AAAATAAACCTTATTCCTTGGAATTTTTTTAAAAATGCAAATTTTGCGTGTAGCAGTAATAATAGAATTAATATTTTTGCAAATATTTTAAGAAAAAAAGGTTTTAACACAACGATTAGAAAAAATAGAGGTCAAGATATTAACGCTGCGTGTGGTCAATTAACTGGAGAGATAATTAATCGTATTAAAAATTAATTATAAATTTTTCAAGAGTATTGATATTTAAATATTTTTAATATTTTATCTGAAATATACTAGAAATACTCTCTTAATTTATAAAAATTATATTAAATGTATATAAAAAAATATGAATAAATATAAAAATATTAAAAGAAGAAAATCTAATCGTATTTATGTTGGTGATGTTCCTATTGGGAATGGAGCACCTATTTCTGTACAGTCAATGACTAATACTCAAACTACAAATATAGAAGAAACAATAAAACAAATTATAAAATTAAAAAAAGTAGGAGTTGATATTGTTCGAATTTCTATTCCTACCTTAGAAGCTGCTGAATCATTTAAAATAATTAAAGCAAATGTAGAGGTTCCGTTAATTGCAGACATACATTTTGATTATAGATTAGCTATTAAATCAATAAAATATGGAGCTGATTGTTTAAGAATCAATCCAGGCAATATCGGTAATAAAAGAAGAATATCAGAGATAGTTGATTGTGCAAAAGATAAAAATATACCTATTAGAATTGGTGTTAATGCAGGTTCATTAGAAAATGATATATTAAAAAAATATAAATCACCTATTCCTGAAGCTTTAGTAGAATCAGCCATCAGGCATATTGAATATTTAGATGCTTTAAACTTTAATCAATTTAAAGTTAGTATAAAAACATCAGATGTTTTTTCAGGAGTGAAAGCAAATAAAATTTTAGCAAAAAAAATTACACAACCAATACATATTGGAATAACAGAATCAGGAGCTTTGCGCAATGGAATAGTTAAATCTTCTATTGGAATTGCTTCTATGTTATTAGCTGGTATTGGTGATACTTTAAGAATTTCACTTGCTGCAGATCCAGTGGAAGAAGTAAAAGTAGGATATGATATTCTCAAAACGTTAGGAATTAGATTTAGAGGTGTTAATTTTATTGCATGCCCAACTTGTTCTAGACAAGAATTTGATGTAATTAATGTAGTCAATCAATTAGAAAAAAATTTAGAAGATCTTTCCACTCCTATGGATGTTTCTATTATTGGTTGTATTGTTAATGGAATCGGAGAAGCTAAAGTATCTACATTAGGAATTGTTGGAGGATCTAAAAAAAGTGCGTTATATAAAGACGGTATACGTCAAAAAAATAAATTAAAAAACGAAGAAATTGTTAAAGAACTTGAGATTCAAATTCGTAAAAAAGCAAAATTTTTAGACAAATTAAAAAAAAATAACATTTAACTATTATCAAAAAATATACTTAAGAAACATAATAAGAGAAAATAGTGAACAAAAAAATTAATTCAGTAAGAGGAATGCATGATTATCTTCCTGAAGAACTAAAAATTTGGAAAAAAGTAGAAAATATTATAAAACAAATATTAACTAGTTATTGTTATGAAGAAATTAGATTACCTATATTAGAAAAAACTAAAATTTTTCAAAGAGCTATTGGCAATGTAACTGATGTAGTTGAAAAAGAAATGTATTCTTTTAAAGATAGAAAGGGAAATAGTTTAACTTTACGTCCTGAAGGAACAGTAGGTTGTGTACGTGCTATGATAGAAAATAATTTATTTTTTAAAAAGAAACAAAGATTTTGGTATTTAGGTCCTATGTTTAGATATGAAAGACCACAAAAAGGTCGATATCGGCAATTTTATCAGTTAGGAGTTGAAGTTTTTGGGTTGAATACAGCCGATATTGACTTAGAAATTATTTTATTAATAAGTCGTTTATGGAAATGTTTAGGTGTTGATCCTTATGTAAAATTAGAAATTAATTCCATTGGTTCAAAATTAGATCGTATTAAATATCAGAAAGAATTAGTTTTTTTTCTTGAAAAACACAAAAATTTTTTAGATGAAGATTCTAAAAAACGCTTATATACCAATCCGTTCAGAATTTTAGATTCTAAAAATACTGTTTTACAGAAAATTTTAAAAAAAGCTCCACTATTAAAAAATTATATTAATTCTTCTTCAATTAATCACTTTAATATTTTATGTAATATGATGAATTCACACGAAATAAAATATATACATAACCATAATTTAGTACGAGGATTAGATTATTATAATAGTACTGTATTTGAATGGAAAACAGATCAAATAGGATCACAAAATACTATTTGTGCCGGAGGAAGATATGATTCTTTAGTTCAAGAATTAGGTGGAAATAAAACATCTGCAATAGGATTTGCAATAGGTATTGAACGTTTAGTTTTGTTAATACGATCTTTAAACATTCTTTCTTGTAAAGAAGAAGAAATTAATATTTATATTATATTTATAGGAGAATCAAATAAAGTTTATGCAATAAGGTTATCAGAAGAAATCAGAAATATATATCCTAAATTAAAAATATTTGTAGATTTTTTAACTTGTAGTCTTTCAAAAAAAATAAAAAACGCTGTAGCTTCTTCAGCTCATATAGCAATTTTAATAGGTACAAATGAAATAAAGAAAAATTGTTTTTTATTGAAAGATTTAAAAAAAGGAAAAGAATATTTTTTTTCAAAAAGTGAACTAATACTAAAAATTAAAAAATTTTTTAATAAATAAAATACTTAAAAAAATTATCTATATAAAATTTAATTATATATGTTTAATTTTCATCTTATTTTAAAAATATAGGAAAAAAATGTTTAATAAAAAAATAGAATTTTCAAAATATGATCCAGAATTATGGAAAGCTATTAATCAAGAAAGAAAAAGACAAGAAAATCATATAGAATTAATTGCATCAGAAAACTATACTAGTAATTATGTCATGTATGCACAAGGTTCACAATTAACGAACAAATATGCAGAAGGTTATCCTGAAAAACGTTACTATGGTGGTTGTGAATACGTAGATATTGTAGAAAAATTAGCAATTAATCGAGCAAAAAAGCTTTTCAACGCTGATTATGCTAATGTGCAACCGCATTCAGGATCTCAAGCTAATTTTGCTGTTTATACCGCATTGCTAAATCCTGGTGATACAATATTAGGAATGAAATTATCTCATGGAGGTCATTTAACACATGGTTCTTCTGTAAATTTTTCAGGGAAAATATATAATGTCATTGGATATGGCGTAGATAAAAATGGAGAAATTGACTATCAAGAAATGTTGAAATTAGCAAAAAAATATAAACCTAAGATGATTATTGGTGGTTTTTCAGCATATTCCGGAGTTTGTAATTGGTCAAAAATGCGCAATATTGCTGATGAAATTAATGCTTATTTTGTTGTTGATATTGCTCATATTGCTGGATTAATAGCTGCAAATCTTTATCCTAATCCTATAGATTATGCGCACGTGGTAACAAGTACAACACATAAAACATTAGCAGGTCCTCGAGGTGGTTTGATTCTGGCTAAAAATGGAACTGATGAATTCTATAAAAAAATAAATTTATCTGTTTTTCCAGGTGCACAAGGTGGACCACTTATGCATGTTATTGCCGCGAAAGCTATTGCTTTTAAAGAAGCTTTAGAACCTAGTTTTAAAATATATCAAAAACAGGTAATTAAAAATGCCAAAATTATGGTTCAATCTTTTTTAAAAAAAGATTATCAGATTGTATCTGGAAATACATCTAATCATTTATTTTTAGTAGATTTAACAAATAAAGAAATAACAGGACAAGAAGCTGATATTGCTTTAGGAAAATGCAACATCACTGTTAATAAAAACACTGTTCCGAATGATTTAAGAAGTCCTTTTATTACTTCTGGAATTCGTATTGGAACACCTGCTGTCACAAAAAGAGGTTTTAAAGAAAACGAAATATTACAAGTATCAGATTGGATAATTCATATTTTAAATAATATTAAAAACAAAAATAGCTTTATTAATATAAAAAATGAAGTACTAGAACTTTGTTCAAAGTATCCTGTTTATATTTAAATCAAAATATACTTAGTGTATCCATCTTTGTTAAAGATAATATTAATTATTATAATAATAAATTTTTGAAAAGATTTATTTTTATATTTTATTCAGGAACTAGAATTTTTATTTTTTTTATATTAATTGTATGTTTATTTTTTAAATAAGGAATTGTTCCTAGTAATGGTGATTTAATATAACTTAACAAAGTTTGGATATAATACGAAGTATATTTATTTTTTGGAGCTATATTATTAGCAATCCATCCTAAACATGTTAAGTTTTCTGAAAGAATTGCTTTTTCAGTTAAAATAGCATGATTAATACATCCTAATTTTATTCCTACAACAAAAATAATTTCTAATTTTTCCTCCTTAACCCAATCCGAAAAAGTATTTTTTTCAGATAAAGGTGTATACCACCCACCAGCCCCCTCTATTAAAATCCAATTAGATTTTTGAGAAATATGCTGTAAACCTAAAGATAAATCTTTTTTTCTTATAACTTTTTTTTGAATTAAACTAAGTATATGAGGCGGTATGTTTCCAGAAAAGGAAATTGGATTTACTTCTTTATAATCTAATAAAACAGAACTATTTTCTTTTAAAATTATAGCATCTTGATTTATAAATTTATGTCTGTTTTTGTTTATTCTAGAAGATATAATCTTACGTTTTTTTGTTCCAGAAGATATAGGTTTATATCCTGCAGTTTTATATCCTAATTCGTTTGCTTTTTTTAATAAAATACTGCTTACAGTTGTTTTTCCTATACCTGTATCGGTACCAGTAATAAATATTTTTTTTATCATAATTTTTTTTCTTTCATAATTAAGAATTATATGTAATTTTTATTATTTAATAAAAATAAGTTTTTTAAATTTATAAAATTTCAAGTTGGGTAACTCAACACAGTTTATTCTATGTATTTAACTAATTTATTAATACAAAAGAATATAATGGTTGGTTACTCAAATTAAAAAAAAATTATTTTTTTAAAATAAATACAAATATTTCTTAAAAAATATTTTTATATTTATTTTACTATATTGCTGCATTATAGTATTTTTCTTTACTTAAATTAGATATTTTTAAATTTTCATAATTTTTATTTTCTTCAGTAATACTTTTTGTTTTATAATCAGGAAAAAGATTTAATTTTTGAAAAAGTTTTTGATCTTTTTCTTCTTTTGGATTGCTTGAAGTTAATAATTTACATCCATAAAAAATAGAATTTGCTCCTGCCATAAAACACATAGCTTGAGTCTGATCATTCATATTTTCACGACCTGCAGATAATCGAATATAAGATTTTGGCATCATAATTCTTGTGGCAGCAACTACTCTAATAAACTCAAATGGATCTACATTTTCGTTTTTTTCCATGGGTGTTCCTGGTATTTTTACTAACATATTTATTGGCACACTTTCTGGTTGAATAGATAAGTTAGATAATTCCATTAGAAGTTCCATACGATCTTGTTTTTTTTCTCCAAGACCAATAATTCCTCCAGAACAAATTTTCATACCTGAATTTCGAACTTTTTTTAAGGTATTTAAACGTTCTTCATATGTACGAGTTGTTATAATACTGCTATAAAAGTTAGAAGATGTATCTAAATTATGATTATAGAAATCTAAACCTGCACTAGCTAATTTTTTTGCTTGAGAATTATTTAATGTTCCTAAAGTCATACAGGTTTCCATTCCCATTTTTTTTACTTCTTTGATAATTTTTTCTAAATATGGCATGTCTTTTTCTTTAGGATTTTTCCATGCAGCGCCCATGCAAAATCGAGTTGAACCTGAAGATTTAGCTTTTTTTGCAGCTTTTAAAATTTGTTCTATTTCTAATAATGGTTCTTTTTTTAAACCAGTTTTATATCTCGAACTTTGTGGACAATACTTGCAATCTTCTGGACATGCACCGGTTTTGATTGATAGTAATGTGCTAATTTGTATTTTATTAGGATCAAAATGTTCACGGTGTTTTTTTTGAGCTTCGAATATAAGATCAAAAAAAGGTTTTTCAAAAATTTTTTTTGTATCTTCTAGATTCCATTTTCGATTCATATAATCTCCAAAAAAAATATGATTTTATTTAAGTAAGGGTTTATAATAACTTATTTAACATTTTTATATATAAATCATAATGAGTCAATCTGATATATTTTTTGATCATAAACATATTTGGCATCCATATTCTTCTATAGTAAACCCTCTTCCATGTTATTCTGTAATATCAGCAAAAGGTGTTTATTTAAAATTAAAAAATGGAAAAAATATAATTGATGGTATGTCTTCATGGTGGTCTACCATACACGGTTACAATCATCCTACATTAAATAGATCTTTAAAAAAACAAATTAGAAAAATGTCTCATGTAATGTTCGGAGGTATTACTCATCCTTCTGCAATTCTACTTTGTAGAAAACTAATCAAATTAACTCCAAAAAAATTAGATTGTGTTTTTCTTTCTGATTCTGGATCGATAGCTATTGAAGTCGCGATAAAAATGTTAATACAATATTGGGAAGCTTTAGGCCAAGAAAGAACACAAATTCTAACAATTAGAAATGGATATCATGGCGATACTTTTGCAGCTATGTCTATTTCTGATCCCGATAATTCTATGCATAGAATATATAATAAATTTTTACCAAGAAATTTATTTGCAGAAAAACCTACTTCTTCTTTCCATAAAGAATGGAATTCTATTGATATTCAATCTTTTAAAAAAATAGTAGAAAAAAAATCAAAAA